>DLMG01000416.1:8622-10173 GCA_002479245.1 Verrucomicrobia subdivision 3 bacterium UBA7542
CGCTCGGCGATTTTGCGGTGCAGCACTTCGCGGAACAAATGCTCCTTGTTGCCGAAATAATGGTAAAGCATCCGCTTGTTGATGGCCGCGCGCCGTGCAATCGCGTCCACGCGCGCGCCGGCGAAACCGTTCGCCGCGAATTCCTTCAATGCGGCGGACAAAATGCGCTCGCGCGTGCGTTTGGGATTCCGCTCCGCCACTGTGCCGTTCGGTTTGACAGGTTTGGCCATGTATTCCATTAAGTAACCATCAAGTTACTTGGAATGCAAGCCCGATGATTTGTCAAACGGCGCCGGGTCGGCCCGGCGGCCGTTCGGCGCCCGGCCGGTTGGAGGCCTTGATTTCCGCGATCATTTTCTCCGCCGCCTCCCTGGAAAGACCATGCGAAACGGAAAGACCGAACTGGCGTTGCAGGTATTCATCCAGGCGAATCCACTGGCCCTCGTATTTTACCTGGCCGGTCCAGGCGCAGATGATGACGACTTGTTGCAGTTTTTCGAGTCGCCGCAGGATGATGACAATGAACATCAACACCATGACGACGGTCCCGATAAGCACCACCGACGTGATCTGGCTGGAAATGGAGTCGGCTTCCGCGCGCTGCTGATTTATATTCAGCGAGAATTCCTCTTCCTGCCCCATTTGGAACAACACGCGGCCGATTTTCTCCATCGTGTTTTTGCCCTCGTCTGTCAACGCGATGGCCAGCGCATCGTGCACATTGACCTTGCTTCCGGCAATCGTGTCAGGATTAATGCCCAGGCGTTCAGTAATGAGGCTTTGCAATGCCAGGATGTTGGTTTGTTGTCCGGCTTTGACTTGGACGAGGCTTTTCAATTGATCCATGTCATTACGGACCGCTGCCATGGCCCTGCCGTATGAGTTAAGATAGTCATTACCGCCAGTCAACAGGTAGCCGCGCCGTTCGGTTTCCGCATCCTGAAGGTGAAACTGGGTTTGCTGGACAAGGTTCAGGACTTTGTAGGTATGCCCCACTTGAAAAAATGAATCCCGGAATTGTTCGCTCGTCTGATGCACGAGCCAGCTCATTACAATCAGTGCCAGCAGCGGAATGCATACACCCACGAAAAAAAGAACTTTGTTGGCGCGCTGGTTTGGTTTCATACCGAATAATCTGGTTCAGATTACTGTGGCTGTTTTTTCCTTGTGCCACAAGGAGTTTAGTTCATAAGCATGGGCGATTTTCAGAAGCGTTTCCTCGCCAAAAGGCTTGCCGAGCAGTTGCAGGCCGATGGGCAGTTTCGGGTTTTTTGTAAAACCGCACGGGAGACTGATGCCGCAGATGCCCGCCAGATTGCATGAAATCGTGAAAATATCGCTCAAATACATTTGCAACGGATCGTCGGACTTTTCGCCGATTTTGAACGCGGCGGTCGGCGAGGTCGGCGTGACGATGGCATCCACTTTTTCAAACGCCTTCAAAAAATCGTTGCGGATGAGCGTGCGGACTTTTTGCGCGCGCAAATAATAGGCGTCGTAGTAGCCGCTGCTCAAAACGTAGGTGCCAAGGATGATGCGCCGCTTCACCTC
>DLMG01000416.1:10227-10524 GCA_002479245.1 Verrucomicrobia subdivision 3 bacterium UBA7542
CGCCGCTTCACCTCCGCGCCAAAACCCGCGCCGCGCGTCCGGCGGTAAAGTTCAATCGGATCCGCGCCGTCCACCCGCGCCCCGTAGCGAATGCCGTCAAACCGCGCAAGATTCGCCGACGCTTCCGCCGTCGCGATGATGTAATAAACCGACACGCCATAGTCGGTATGCGGCAGGGAAATTTCCACAATCTCCGCGCCCAGCTTTTCAAATTGTTTCACGGCGGCGTCCACCGCGGCTTTCACTTCGGGATCCAGCCCGCCAATCATGTATTCCTTCGGCAGGCCAAGCTTCAAA
>DLMG01000003.1:0-2819 GCA_002479245.1 Verrucomicrobia subdivision 3 bacterium UBA7542
TTCGGTTGAAGTTTCACGGTCTAATTCTTATTTATATTCGCCATTTGACGCTTGTAATCCGTTGCTGTCAAGGCCAGTTAATGGTTGATGAACCCCCATCATTCGACCAGAGAAAGGCGCGATCCGTCCGTCCCGTTTGCGGGTGCAGCCGGTGTCTTGGCAGACGGGCAATTCGGGCGGCGCACAGATGGATGGCGGATATTGACAAAATCAAACAATGTGGCAGGATGAGGTCATGCCGATCACATTAAACATATCACTGGCAGAGGAGCAAAAGGGCTGGCTGAATTCACGCCGGGAGGCCGGCGGGTTTTCCAGCCAAAGCGACGTGGTGCGCGACCTGATCCGCAGCGAGCAGGAACGCGAGAAAGCAGCGCTGTTGAAACAGTTCCGGCAAATGGAGCCGGACGGGAGCAACGAGGCGGAGCCGGCGGAAGTTTTGGCGATGGTCAAAAAAGTGAAAAAGGCCCGCCGTGCCGCTTAAACCGCGCGTCATTTTAGACAGTTCCGTGGTGGTTTCCGGCATCGGCTGGCGCGGTGGCGACGCCCGCAAGATTTTAACCTTGCTGGCTCTGGGCGGGTTTCATTCTTATCGCACTCCCTGGCTGACGGCCGAGTGGGCGGAGACGGTTCAATACGTCGCCGAGAATGAAAAACGGTGGAAAAATCCCAACTGGATAAACTGGCTCGCATGGTTGAAGCGCGCCTCGAAATTGGAAGAGGATATTCCCGTCAAGAAAACAGTGAAACGCGATCCGAATGACGACCCGGTGGTCATGGCGGCAGTGGCGGTTCGCGCCGCCTATATTGTCACCACCGACGATGATTTGCTTTCGCTTAAAAAGCCCTACGGTTCAACCTGCATCCGGCCACGGGAATTTCTTGGAACCATTCTACGGCAGACTTAAACCCCGGCTTCCCCGACGGCTTTTCAGCAATTTTACCGGCCCGTTTAGAACGGATCATTGGATGATTCAAGCAACGTGGTTTGCAAATCTTCCGCCGTCACCGGCCCGACATCAATGTTATCGGCTTGCCGGTGTTTGTCACGTTGACGTATCCCGATGATTTTCCGGTCACACCCGAACGCTGGCGGCGTGATCTGGCGGCGTTGTGGCGTCGAATCAAACGCCAGTGGCCGGAGGCAGCGGCCATCTGGAAAAAGGAATTCAAGCGGCGCAAGAGCGGCGTCAATGCCGGCAAAGTGGCCCCACATTATCACAAGCTGCTGTGGATTCCCCAATGGGTCGCCCAGGAAAGGGCTGACTGGATTCGATATTGGAAACTGGAACTGGCCAGAATCCAGGTGGCTGACGGCAAGGCTTTGATCTGCACCGCTCGATTCAAAGCCGGGAAGGAAGTAAAAATCGAAGACAAGGGGCCGGATGTGCAAGTGGTGCGGCGGCAAATCACCGGCCGCAAAGAGGATTACGAAATCGTGGAATATTGGAAAATGGATGGCATCAACCATCTGACGTATTACGCATCCCAAATAGCCGGATGGTCTGCCGGCCAAATCGTCGAACCGAAAAAAGCGATTCAGAGTTGGTTTGCAGTAATGTGGTATGAAATTGTGGGCAGCGGCGAACTACCCCAGCTTACATTTTCCGCAGTAATGTAACAAGAGCATGGTTCCCAAGAAAGAATGCCAGTAAAAGCGCAAAAATGAGCAACGCAACAAACGCCCAAAACGTAATGCGGATTTGGCTTTGACGTTTATGCTCGTCGTGCTTGTATTCCAAAGCCCAATTAGAGTGCGTTTTCATTACAGAATAGGTATGCATTTAATATACCGTTTATTTTGACACTCTTCAAAAATATGTCTTGGTAAGACAGCATTTGGTTCTAAGCTGCTAATGTTTAGGAAGTTGCAACTTTACATTGCGTCTCATTGTTTTACGCTTGGTTTGAATGTAGCAAGGCGTCATTCACTAGAGACCTTGACGGCGGGGGTGATTAAAATATATGAGCAAACAAGGGTTGGTGGCCTCATGTGCGGCCAATGACCCTCACAAATAGCGCAAAGTAAAGAAGACGAAGCCATAAATTTCAAATTAGGGCACTACCAACAATTTATATTAACTTTGGGCAGACTTTTTCGCCGTATTCCAGTGTTTTCACTGACAGTTGTTAAAACTGAATGCAAAAGGCCGACGAAGTCGTTCGGCCCCCGCTCTACCAATCAGAAACCGAAGGCGTCGCGCGACGAAAGCGGCGTGGCCGGGCGGAGAGATCGCCAAAGGCGGCGCCGAGAACGGTTATGGGGCAACTGCCATTGCAGGAATTGATGGACGGATTGCCCGGATTCGGCCTTGACTCCCGACTGGACTCCCGAAAATTAGTCCCGGCTGGTCTGCCGGTGTCCGCATCTGTCCCTCCAGAGCATGACGCTAAAACGGGAAATCCTCTTGTGAACAAAGGCGATTGTCCCAATCTGTCCCTGTCTGTCCCAGCCAGTCCCCAAAGTGAGGACTGGCGGAGAGAGGGGGATTCGAACCCCACAATTTCCCGCCGATAATAAGGGAAATCCGCACGACGACACACAAAGAGACTCACAAATTTCAGTCCCGTCAAGCCCCGAATTGTCCCAAGTAGTCACTGCATGGGATAAATTGCCGGCACCACTCAAGGCGGCAATCCTCGCCATCATCAATTCAACGGAGGGCCGGCCATGAACTTAAATTCGGCTACGGTACTGAATCCCGTGTTCAACGCTCTGGACGCCCTGATCCAGAATTACGGTGTTTATCTTTACCTCGTGTTCGTCTGGTTGTCCCTGGGAGCGATTGCCTGGGTGTTGGGCGGCGGCTTGCGGCGGA
>DLMG01000003.1:2984-11318 GCA_002479245.1 Verrucomicrobia subdivision 3 bacterium UBA7542
CACCACCGCCAATCGTCATCACCGATGTTGACCCGGCACGGAATTGCGACAACGAAACAATGGACTAACCATGATCAAATTACATCCCCGGCAATCAGACTGTGCTCGGCACACCTACGAACAGGGAAACGCCAGCACGCTCAATTTCACGTCACTAATTGCACCATCAATTTGCGCACTCATGCACACGAAACGTGTCAAAACCGATGCAACCATTTTTAAGCCAAGGTGCAGTCGCACGGGTATGTGCTACCGCCTTGATAGGGTGCAAGCCTTACCCCTTAGCCAGCTAAGGTTTTTTCGACTCGCCATTTGCTCGCCGATGGTTGCGCGAAGTCCCGCGAGACGGTTGCGCGATGGGCGCGAAACATCCGGCAAGACATCCGGCGAAATGTCTCGCGTCATGCCCGCGCAATGTCCCGGCAATGGCCGGTCAGTGGCAACAGCAATGCCGCCGAACGTCCGGCAAGACGACTCGCAAGATAACTTGCCTTGCGCCAGACTTGGACGCGCAATGTCCGCGCCGGAAACTTGCGAGACAACTCGCAATACGTCTGCGCAACAGCGTGCCGCAGTCCGCGCAACGGCCAATACAACATCTCGCAAGCGGCTCGTGGAAATTCCATCGTCAGCTTTTAACCATGACATCCCAAAATTATGAACACACCAACCATACCAACACCCGATCTTGAATCGCTCCGCAAGGCGGTTCAGGAATTCCGGCCCAATTCGCATCGCGTCCAATTCAACAATCTCAAACCATTCCATGACTCCATCGCGGAATTGCGCGGCAAGAAGGCATCCTATTCTATCATTGCAGAAATTTTGCAACAAAATGGCGTCAAGACCAGCCGGGCGCGTGTGGCCGAATACGGCCGCATTGTCCTAGATGGTGGGAAATCACGAAAACGGCGCAAACGTGCGAGAACCCCGCAAGTCACAAATGCCCCGGCCTCGCCTCAAAGTGTGCCAGTCGTGGCCGCAAAACCCACGCCGGCCACGCCAGCGCTGACCACGGCTTCGGCGGGCAATGTCCCGCCGCCGCCAAAAGAAGATTCTCCATACCGTTCACGCGGACCGCACATCGCCAACGTAAAAATGATGACTCCAAGCGAACGGGAAGAATTCGAGGCCAGCCTGAAGCCAGGAAACGCCCCCAAGCCGTGACCAACGCTTGCGTAGCCGCGTCTGCGCGTTCGTCACGGCTGCCCTTTGGCTTCCGTCTGGTCGTCCTGCCGCGTCATCATCCGCAACAGGACGGCCAGACCGAAGCGTATTGATCCATCAAGTCCGGCAAATGCCGGTTGTGGTTCACTGGCTTTGCTTTTTCATCAACGACCGTGACACTTCCCGCGTGAATCCTTAATCGCCATCGGGTTTGTGGCGAAGCGAGCATCGTCAAGGTGGAAGCCGAAGGGCAACAGGGCGGAACGACCTTGACGACGCACAGCGAGCCATACAATGAGACGGCGATTCACGCGAGTTAGCAACATGGTTGGCACTGGCTTCGCAACAGGGTGGTAACACGCGAGGCAACATCCGAAGCAACAAAGTTCGTAATGCGGTTAGCACGAGCGAAGCATTTCGCAGGATGTCTTGCCAGATGTTGCGCGTCCATCGCGTGACCGTCTCGCGGGACTCCGCGCAACCATCGGCGAGATTTTGGCGAGCCATAAAACCCCCCTTAAAATAAGGGGTAACGCGTGCCCTGTCTAAAATGGCAAATTGCCCACTGAAAATTCATGCAGCGTCTAGCGACAAGGCGGCAAAAAGCGACAAGTTGAAGCGACAAATTGCGACAAATTCGTTGCCGCTTTTTGTCGCAATTTGTCGCTCGGTTTTGAGCCGCGATTTTTCCTACCGAAGTCGGTAGGGGATGGTGTCTATCCGCAAAACAGTTTTCCAGATGCTCCACTTCATCGCCATTTCCCGGCTGATGTGAACGTATGGCAACTGCCCGTCGTGGCTCCGGATTGTTCGCGGTCGTGTCCTTGGCCGTGGTCGTGGCTTGGCTGTGGACGGTTCGCTGCATGGTTAGCAACGTGATTAGCAACAGCCGGTCAATGTGGAGTTCAAATTACGGCGAGCGCAGGCGGTAGAAGCGGTTGGGATAATTCGTCCATTGCGGATCGCTGAAATAAGCCGTTCCGGTTGTGAGCGAGTTGGTTTGCACCGGTTGCCAATCAGGATTGGAAAGATTTGTGCAGGCGTCCACTACCACCGTCTGGCCGCTGGCCCAAATGATGTTGAAGCCGAATTGATTCGTCTGCACGCCAAAGCTACCGTCGCTGGTTTGCATGGCGGGCAACCACAAGGCAGTCGGAACACCGGCAAACGTGGAATCCCAGCCCGTTGTCCCGGGCAGATAATAGGCGATCACCGGGTCAAGGTAGAAGGGTTCCGCGCCAGCACCGGGAGCATTGCCGCTGAAATAAATGCCAGTCAGTTTGGTGCAATAAGTAAACACATAATCTCCGATGCTGGTGACGCTGGCCGGGATGACAATACTGGCCAGGCTGGAACAGCCGGAAAATGTGGCGTCCCGGATGGTCGTGATGTTGTCGGGGAGTGTGATGTTGGTCACGCTGGAACAATTCATGAAAGCCTCCGCGGCAATCTCTGTTGCCGAGTTGGGGAGGTTGATACTGGTTAGACTGGTGCAATTGGCAAATGCGAATTGCATGATGGTTGTGACACCCTCGGGAATGACGATGTTGGTCAGGTGACTGCAACCATCAAAAACATAGTTCTCAATCCAGATGAGGCTGTTGGGCAAGGTGACATTAACCAGGCTGGTGCAGCCGGCGAACATATAATCGCCAAGTCTGGTAACGCCACTAAGAATTGTTACGTTGGTCAGATTGACACAGCCATCGAACGTATCGCCCACAATACTGCTCACACTTCCGGGGATTGTGATGCTGCTCAAGCCGCTACAATTTAGAAATGCGCCATACAAGATAGTGTTGACGCTGTTTGGAATCGTTATCGCGGGCAGGTTGGTGCAGTTGGCGAAGGCGAACCGCCCTATGCTTGTAACGCTCCCGGGAATCATGACATTGGTCAGTGCTGCGCACCCAAAAAAAGTCTCATCCTCAATGCTTGTTACGCTGCTAGGAATCGTTACTTCTGTCAGGCTGAGGCAGGAATCGAACGCGTGCATCCCAATATCTACCACCTTGTTGGGGATCTGAACGCCATTCAGACTACTACAGGAAGCAAATGCCCAGCTTCCGATGTATGCGACGTTCGTGCCAAACGTGACGCTAATTAAAGATAAGCATCCACTAAATGCTCCATTCCCGATATTCGTCACGCCGTTCGGAAAAGTAATATTTGTGAAGCCGTTACAGCCTGCGAACGCCGCGTCTTCGATGCTTGTGACGCTGGCGGCAATCGCTATATTGGTAAGCCTATTGCAATCGGAAAATGCACTCTCGCCGATAACGATGACACCGTTCGGAATGACATAGCTTCCCATCTTTCCGGCAGGGAATTCCACCAGCATCTTTTTATTGCGAGTGTAAAGGACTCCATCCACACTGCTATACCATGCATTCTCTCCATCCACCATGATTCCCGTCAGACTGCTGTCGCCGGCGAACGCCGCGTTCCCGATGTTCGTGACGCTGTAGGGAATCAGGATGTTTGTCAAGCTGGTGCATCCAATGAAGGCCATATCTCCAATACTGTTGAGACTATCGGGGAAAGCGACACTCGTTATGTTGTTACGATACCAAAACGCTCTTTCATCAACCCTGATGACCGGCAGGAAATTGATAGAATAGGGTATTGTAACGTCGCCACTTGGACCAGTGTAATCCGTAATCGTAATCGCATCATCACCAATTGAATAACTGAATGGGACTGGCGGATTCCATAACACAGTAGGACGACCACCTAAAATCGGTTTCCAGCCGGTTGCACCGTTCAAATAATAAATCGTGGCCGGGCTGCCTTTGAACACACTGTGTCCCTCAAGGCTGGGCGCATTTCCACGGCAGCAGACACTTTCCAACCGTGGACAACGACTGAAAGCCCCTTCGCCGATGTTTGCAACGCTGTTGCCCAACGTGACGTTGGTCAGCGACCCGCAATGCGAGAAAGCATCGCGCCCGATTTCGGTGACGCTATCTGGAATCAGAACATTGATGACATGCGTAGCGAAAAAGGCCCGATTGCCAATGCTGGTGACGGGCAGGCAACCAATGGTGCTGGGAATGGTCACCACACCGCCGGAACCGGTGTAGCCCGTGATGGCAATGGCACCGTTGTTGGTCTTGAACGTGAATTGAGCCTGCACCAAGGCAGGCAAAGCGAGAAGTAGCAGGAGCGGCAGCACTTTCATTGGTTTATTTCTGTCCGCAGCGTTTTCCAAGACAAGTATTGAGTGCCATATTTACCTTGTAAAAAAATCTCGTTTTTGCGGAATTACGACTACGCGACCATGTTTGGTCGTAATGTCCACTCATTTTAGCAACGCAAACACGTCGCATCATGCGTAAGATATAAGAAGTGACCGGCTTTTTCGATAAAAATGTGGTAGAAAAAATTCGGTTCATAACAAACATTTTGCACTCGCAAGGAGAACAGCGTGCCTCATGTAAAACGCCTTCGTCTGAAGGCGGCAATTGTCGGCAAATGCGCATGGGAAAAGGCGACAATTACAACAAATTCATTGCTGCCTGAGTTCAACAATCGTCTCATCAATTGCTTGGTTTAGGAGCAATTGTTCAAGCATGACTTAAACAATGCGCCTTAAACTAAACAAAAGTCTGAGTGTCCCCGCAAGTCACCCCGCAAGTCACCCCGCAGGTTGAAAGGGTGCTGACCGCCACGCCCATGAAGCCACATCGGAAAATTGAATTTTCACACGAATTGAGCGAAGGGAAATCCTTTTTCATTGATTGCAACTTTGGTTCACCTACGATTTGAAGCAATCTCATGCACTGGATCGCCCCATCGGAAAAAAATGCTGACAATGCGGCGCTGGAAAAACGCCTCTGGGATGCCGCCGACCAGTTGCGCGCCAATTCCGAATTGAAGTCGCAGGAGTATTCCGCGCCAGTGCTCGGCCTCATCTTTCTGCGGTTTGCCGAAGTCCGCTTCACCGCCCAACGCGCCGCACTGGAAAAAGCCGGCACGTCTGGTGGGAACGGGCACAGCCCGCGGCGCGGCTCGCGCGTGGACGAACCTGCCGCCTACCACGCCGAGGGCATCCTGTATCTGCCCGCCGAGGCGCGGTTTGATTATCTGCTGAACCGCCCGGAAGCCGAAAACATCGGCGCGAAGGTCAATGCCGCCATGCGCGACATTGAAAAGCAGAATCCGCAACTCGCCGGTGTCCTGCCCAAGACCTACAACATCTTCGGCAGCACACTCCTCAAGGAACTGCTCAAGAAGATTTCTGAAATCCCCGTTTCATCCGACTACGACACGTTCGGGCGCGTGTATGAATACTTCCTGGGCGAGTTCGCGATGGCGGAGGGACAGGGCGGCGGCGAATTTTACACGCCATCCAGCATCGTCCGGTTGCTGACGGAAATCATTGAACCGTTTCACGGTCGCATTCTTGATCCGGCGTGCGGTTCAGGCGGCATGTTCGTGCAATCGGCGCGGTTCGTGTCCGAGCACCAGAAAAGCCCGGCCAAGGAACTGGCGATTTACGGTCAGGAAAAAGAGCGCGCCACCGGCGACCTGTGCCGGATGAACCTTGCCGTGCATGGTCTGGAAGGTGACATCAAACAAGCCATCAGCTATTACGACGACCCCCATGATGCGACTGGTCGCTTTGATTTCGTTCTCGCCAATCCGCCGTTCAACGTCAACGCCGTTGATAAAGAGAGGCTGAAAGATCAGGTTGGTGCGAATCGCCGGTTTCCGTTTGGCCTGCCGCGCAGCGACAACGCCAATTATCTTTGGATTCAACTTTTTTATTCCGCGCTGAATGAAAAAGGCCGCGCCGGATTCGTCATGGCAAATTCCGCTGCGGACGCGCGCAGTTCAGAGCTGGAGATCCGCAAGCAGCTCATCGAAAGCTGCGCTGTGGATGTGATGGTTGTCGTCAGTCCAAATTTCTTTTACACCGTTACGCTTCCTTGCACGCTTTGGTTTTTCGACAAATCTAAAACGGTAGGGAGAGCGTCCCCGCGAACCGAACAAGTCCTTTTCAGAGATGCCCGCCACATTTACCGTCAGATTGACCGTGCGCACCGCGATTGGACGCACGCGCAAATTGGTTTTCTCGGTAACCTTGTTCGCCTTTATCGTGGCGAAGAATTGGACTTTACTCTAGGCGGCGACGAATCCCGCGCGAAATTGAAAGAAGTTTTCGGGAAGAATCCTAAATACGCCGATGTCGCCGGATTGTGCAAAGCTGCCATGTTGAAAGAAATTGAAGCGAAAGATTGGTCGCTTAATCCCGGTCGTTACGTTGGCGTGGCTGCCGATGAAGCGGTAAACGACGAGGATTTTAAGGCGCAACTCGAAACATTCAATGAGGAACTCGAAACGCTCAATGCCAGCGCCCGCAAGCTTGAAAAAACAATAGCCGGCAACGTGACGGAAATTCTAGAGGATTGAGCGATGCAGGCAAAATGGAACATTGTCCCAATCAGCGAGCTTTATGAAGGTCTTTACGACGGGCCGCACGCAACCCCCAAGACATCCGAATCTGGGCCAGTCTTTCTCGGAATAAAAAACGTAACCGACGACGGCCATCTTGATTTGTCCGACATCCGGCACATTGCCGAGGAAGATTATGCGACTTGGACGCGACGAGTTGAGCCGAGGCCAGGCGACATTGTTTTCACCTACGAAGCAACGCTGAATCGTTACGCAATCATTCCCGAAGGATTCCGTGGCTGTTTGGGGCGGCGCATGGCATTGATTCGCACCGACGCAAACAAGGTGGATAGGGGATTTCTTTTTTACTATTTCTTTTCGCCCGCTTGGAGGGAGGTTATCACCAACAATATGATGACGGGTGCGACCGTTGACCGTATCCCGCTTATCACATTTCCGAAATTTCCAGTCCGCGTTCCCCCGCTTCCGGTGCAACGGCGGATCGCGTGCATCCTGTCGGCCTACGACGAGTTGATGGAAAACAGTCAGCAGCGCATCCGATTCTTGGAGGCGATGACCCGCGCCATTTATCGAGAGTGGTTTGAGCACTTCCGAATTCCCGGCCACGAAAAGCTCCCGCGCGTCGCCTCCCTCATTGGCGAAATCCCCAAAGGCTGGGAGGTTAAACCACTGGAATCTCTGATGACAGACCACATCGGCGGCGGCTGGGGCAAAGACGTTGCTGATGAAGACTACACTGAGCCGGCATGGGTAATTCGCGGCACAGACATTCCTGACGCGCGTTTGAGTCAGGTTGCCGATGTTCCACATCGTTTTCATACCGTCCAAAATATCCGCACCCGCCGCCTGCAAGCGGGCGACATTCTCTTTGAAGTATCGGGCGGCAGCAAAGGTCAGCCAGTCGGTCGCACCTCGCTGGTAACTCCACAACTCCTTTCGGCGCTTGGCGACGAGTCCGTCATTTGCGCGAGCTTTTGCAAGCGCGTTCGCCCCGACGCCGTCGGTTACGGCTCTGAACTTCTTTATCTTTCATTCCTTGAAGGCTACGAGTCCGGCGAGATTGAGCAGTTTCAAGTTCAGTCCACCGGTATTTCAAACTTCAAGTGGACAGAATATATTGCCCAAACGCACCGGGTCGTTCCGCCCGCTGCGTTGCGTGAAAAATTCAGGGCGCACGTCGCGCCGATGTTTTCACAAATCGCGACGCTTGGCCTTCAAATCGCCAATCTCCGCCGGACGCGCGACCTGCTGCTGCCGCGTCTGCTGTCGGGGCAGGTGTCGTTGTCCGTTAAAAAGTAGGAGACGACGTGAGGAGTCTCTGACTGATTTGAGACTCGTTACCTCGTCTCCTACGAGAACTACACCGGCACAACGCCACAGCAACGCCAGCGCTGCACAAGCACAGCGCCGCCGGAATGCCTAGGTTTTGAATTAAGATTGCACGATATGCTGATTTGCTGGCAAATTGCGCTTGAGTTTACTGAAAGCATCGAGTTTACTGCGCAGTAAACAGCACCCAATGAGTAAACAAAAGACCATCACCACGGAAGCGCAGTTGCGCGAGGCCGTCCGCGCCCTTTGGGCGGAGGACTCCGCGCTGAACTGGCGCTGGAAGAAATGGCAGCCGCGTCGCGAACGGGGAATTGATGCGATCGGGGAACTGGTTCTGGACAAGCGGCGCATCACGTTTGGGGTGGAGTTCAGATTGAATCCGGCGGCGCGGGACGTGGAATTTCTGGCGAAGCAAAA
>DLMG01000367.1 GCA_002479245.1 Verrucomicrobia subdivision 3 bacterium UBA7542
TCCCACAGCAAAATAATGAACGCGGCGGCGGCGAGCGAGTTGATCGTGTCGCCCGGCCGTTTCAACGCCCAGCCGCCGAGGACGACGGTCATCATCACCGACGCGCGAATGGCGGAGGATTCCCAGCCGGTCGCGGCGGTGTAAAACCAGATGAGCGGAATTGCCACGATGCCGCACCATGCCCGCGAGACCTGCAACACGCGCAACAGCGCGACGAGCATCCCGGAAATCAGCGCGATGCGCAGGCCGTCAATCGCGAAGAGGTGCATCGTGCCGGCGCGCAGGAACGGTTCGCTGATGTCAGCCGTCAATGCGGTTCGCCAGCCGAGCGTCATCGCCCAAAGCAACCGCAGCGGCTGGTCTTCCCCCGGCAGACCGAGCGCGAGCGTGCGTTGCGACCAATTCAAAAAACGGTCGGTCAGCGGAGGATTGGACAATAACGGAGAACCGGGCCGCCAGTCGTTCGTGGAACCGGCTTTGAGCTGGTAAAATATTCCGCGCGTTTGGAGGTAATCACGGTAATCAAAGAGTCCCTCGGCCAAAGGCGACGCTGGCTGGCTGATGACACCGGTGACTTTAACCGGTTGTCCGGCGAAAAAACTGGCGGCGAGTGTGCCTGGCGTCGTCACGATAATTGAACCGGCCGCCGGTTGCCAGTTTGCGTCGCGGCACAACACCGCGACCTGGACTTGTGCGACCGAGCGTTCGGTTTGCTGGCCGTCGCGTTCGGTGATGCGCCAGTGCGGTGTTTCGATCAAAGTTCCGCGCACAGTCACGATGGCGTTGGTATCGCCGAGCAACGCGCGCAAGTCGTTGGGTGAAACCATGGCCGTCCGGCTGGCGAGATTCGTCCAGCCGGCAAACGCAATGAGCAGCCAAAGCAACAGGGGACGAAGTTTTTCAAGGACGAGAACCTGCCTTCGCGCAGACGCTTCGGCGCGGCAGGCGAGAACGAGAACGGCAAAGGCGATTCCAAAAAGCGCGACGAGCGGCGGTCGAAAAATTCCGGCCAGCAACAAGCCAATGGCGTAACAGGAAACGACGGCGACGAACGGACGTTTCATGGCAGGTTCTTACCAGCGTTTTCGCCAGCGGCCAATCATCCAAAGCGCGAGCAAACTTGCCGCGCCACCGGCGGTGTCAATGAACACGTCAGACACCTGTGCCGTGCGCGTCGGCACGAAGATTTGGTGGAATTCATCGCTGGCGCCGTAAAGAAAAACGATGGCGAGCGCGAGGCCGGCTTCCGGCCAAATCCAGGGAGAGGGATCATTTTTCACTGGTCGGCGCACCGCACGCCAGAGCAGCAACGCGAGCACGGCGTATTCGGTCAGATGTCCGCATTTGCGGATCACGAGATGAAATTCTTTCACCTGCGCTTCCGGCATTTGCGGAAACAGCCAATGCAAAAACGGTTCAACGAAGCGCGAGGAATGCTCATAGGAATGCGAATCGCTCGACGCTGAAAAAATCAGCGCCATCCAAATCAACGTCGGCAGCCAGTATTTGAAGAACGGGCGGAGTTTGAGCACGGCGAATCAAAACCGGATTCAGCGCGCAGGGCAATCAGAATATGATTGGATTTGCCAAGTGGCGGCGCATTTGGCACAGAAAAGACCTTCAATGAAACAGTTGTTTTTGTTTTGTGCGGCGATGATGGCCGCGGTTGTGGCTCAAGCGTCGCCACCGGCGCCGGACTTGATGGCGCGGGTTCATTTCGCGGGCGCTGAACAGATTTCCGCCGACACCAATGCCGTTGCATTCACAAATCTTTGGTGTTCACCCGAGGCGCAGGCGCTCCGCGAACAAACGCTGAACAAACTTTCCCGCGCGCCTTACAACTGGTTCAAACGAAAAATACTTTCCGGCACCAACGACGGGGCCGGGCAGCTTCGGCCGTTGCTCGACGATTTGTTGGGCGCGGAATGGTTTTTGCAAATTCGCGACGCGACGAACGGGTCGCCGGAATTTGCACTGGCGATCCGGCTGAATGCCGGCCGCGCGCAGCTTTGGCAGACCAATTTGGGAAATGTTCTCGAAGCGTGGACGGGGATGTCCGTGGAAAAAATCCGGAACGGCTGGGAGTTGAAAAAACATCTTCCACCCAATGTGATTCGTTTCGTCCGCGTTGGCGATTGGGTCGTATTCGGCTGGGGTCAGGACAAACTTCTGTTGAATGACGAACTGGTCCGGCGCGTGCTGGCCGAAAAACGCCCGGCGCCGGCGGAGAAAAATAATTGGTTGACCGCGGATTTGGATTGGCCGCGTTTGGCGCGTTGGTTGCCATCGTTGAGCGCAGTTGATTTGCCGGAGACGCGATGGCAGGCCGTCGGACGCGATGGCAATTTGCATGTGGATGGCAAACTGATTTTCCCGCAGCCGCTGGCGATGACACTTGAAAAATGGCGGATGCCGACGAACACGATTCACCAGCCGTTCGTCAGCTTCACGGCGGCGCGGGGCATTGCGCCGTGGCTGGAAAAACAAAACTGGGCGCAGCCGTACGAAATTTTGCCGGTGCCGAACCAGGGGTTCATCTGGGCGCTGGCGCAGATGCCGCTCCAGACTTTTGCCGCCGTGCCGGTGCCGGACGCGTCCAACGCGCTCGTGCAACTCGACCAAAAGTTGTCCGCCAGCACCAACTGGCAGAGCCATTTCATGATGCCGCTCACGATGGAGATGACCAACAACCAGATTTCCTGGACCGGATTGCCGTTCGTGGCCCCGAAACTGGAGGCACTGCATGAACCGTCCGGTGACTTTTTATTTGCCGGAGTGTTCCCCAACAATCCGAAAGGCAAACCGCTGCCGCCGGAGTTGTTGACGCTGCTGGGCCAGACCAACTTGGTTTATTACCACTGGGAAATCACCGCCGAACGCCTGAAATTATTGCCCCAACTGACGCAACTGGCGCTGATGGTTACGCGCCACCGGCAGCTCGATGCGCAATCCGCCGCGGGCAAATGGCTGGCCGCCGTCGGCCCGACGCTCGGCAACAGCGTGACCGAGGTTACGCAGACCGCGCCGAATCAATTGACGTTCGTGCGCAAAGCGTCCGGTGGTTTGACGGCGGTTGAACTCACCGCGCTGGCAAACTGGCTCGAAGCGCCGAATTTCCCCGGCTGCGATTTGCGTTTGCCGCCGCCAAAACCCAGGCATCCGCACCCGAAAACTCCCGGCACGCCACCGGTGCAAACGCTCAGTGCTCCATCGGTTGCTCCGCCGCCGTCACACTGATATGCTCAAACTCGGCGTCAACATTGACCATGTCGCCACGCTGCGCGAGGCGCGCTATCGTGGACGCGGATTTGGTGAACCTGATCCCGTCGAGGCCGCGCGGATTTGCGAAGCCGCGGGCGCACACGGCATCACCGCGCACCTGCGCGAAGATCGTCGCCACATCCAGGACCGCGACGTTTGGAAGCTGCGCGAGATCGTCAAGACGCGGCTGAATTTGGAAATGGCCATCGTGCCGGAAATCATCGGCATTGCGCTGAAATTGAAGCCGGACATCGTTTGCATCGTGCCCGAACGGCGGCAGGAAGTGACGACCGAAGGCGGACTCGACGTGGTGGCGCAGGAAAAGGCCATCACCGACGCCCGCAAGAAAATGAACGACGCGGGCATCGAAGTGAGCTTGTTCATCACGCCGGATGAAAAGCAGATTGAAGCCGCCGCGCGCACTGGCAGCCAGTTTGTGGAATTGCACACCGGCGCGTTTGCAGAAGAATTTTTCCTGGGAGCGCCGGCGTCCCGCCGGCGTGTTCCTCAGGACCAATCATCCCGATTCGCCGGCGAGACGCCGGCGCTCCCAGGCAATGAATTGCAGCGGTTGATTTCCGGAGCGAAGCAGGCGCACGTGCTCGGCTTGAAGGTGAACGCCG
>DLMG01000154.1:0-355 GCA_002479245.1 Verrucomicrobia subdivision 3 bacterium UBA7542
GTTGCAGGATTGTATTACGGATAACTACTGGCCTTCGCTTGTTTCGCGTGTGTGATCCGCTTACAAAACTTTGTCCCACGTGGGACAAAGTTTTGTCACGTCGGATTAACGCCAAAAAATGCGCAGCGGCACGGTGGGCACGAGGTGTCGCGTTTGGTTGCGCTTTTTTGCGGCAAAGTTTTGTGTGCTTCGTGTTTTTCGCGGTTAAAATTGAATTGTCCCCGGCTCCATTTCACGGCAGTCTTATGGTTCCTATGCGACAGGTCAATCTTGGCATGATTGGCGGCGGCACCGTGGGCAGCGGCGTGTTTCACGCGCTCCAGCTCAACGGCGGCCTCATGGCCTCGCGCATCGG
>DLMG01000154.1:434-8057 GCA_002479245.1 Verrucomicrobia subdivision 3 bacterium UBA7542
GTCGCCGTGAAGGCCTTCAACGAACCGCGGCCGTATCCGATTTCGCGTTCGCTCATGACGACCGACTGGCAAAGCGTCGTCAACGATCCGCAGGTGGACATCGTCACCGAACTGGTCGGCGGCACCGGCATCGCCCGGACGATGGTTCTTACCGCACTCAAGCTTGGCAAGCCGGTCATCACGGCCAACAAGGCGTTGCTGTCCGCGCACGGCGAGGAACTGTTTGCCGCGGCCAAAAAATACGGCGCGAATCTTTATTATGAGGCGAGCGTTTGCGGCGGCATTCCCATCATCAAATCGCTGCGCGAAGGGTTCGTCGGCAACCGCATCACGCACCTCTACGGCATCATCAACGGCACCTGCAATTACATCCTCACGCGGATGAAGCTGGAAGGCGCGGACTTCGACGCCGTGCTCGCCGACGCGCAAAAGCAGGGTTACGCCGAGACGCCGCCGGACCTCGACATTGACGGCCATGACGCCGCGCACAAAATCGGCATTCTGGCGTCGCTCGCACACGGTTTCTGGGTCAACCCGAAGAAAATCCACGTCGAAGGCATCCGCCATGTTTCCGCATTGGACATCAAATTTGCCGGCGAACTGGGTTACACGATCAAGCTGCTCGGCATTATCAAAACGGTCGAGGGTCGAGGGTCGAGGGTCGAGGGCAAACGCGGTTGCCGCGTCCAGGTTTCGGTTTATCCGACGCTCGTGCCAAACGCACATGTTCTCGCCAGCGTGAACCACGTCTTTAACGCCGTGTTTGTGCGCGGCGACATTGTCGGCGACACGCTGTTTTACGGACGCGGCGCGGGCAAGGACGCCACGGCCAGCGCGGTGCTCAGCGATCTGGCCGACGCGGCGCTCGACTTGAAGTCCGGCAGCAAACAACGCGTGCCGCCATTTGTGCCGCACGAATGCGCCGGGGCGGTTGTGCCGATCGAAGACGCCGTTTCGCAGTATTTTGTCCGGCTCAACGTTGTGGACCGTCCGGGGACGCTGGCGAAAATCGCCGCCATTTTTGGCGTGGCAAAAATCGGCATCTCGTCCGTGATCCAGCCGGAAGGCCATGAAGGCGGGAGTGTGCCGCTGATTTTCATGCTGCATTACGCCACCAACGGCGCGGTCACCGGCGCATTAAAAAAAATCAGCCA
This sequence comes from Verrucomicrobia subdivision 3 bacterium UBA7542, assembly GCA_002479245.1. Classification (GTDB taxonomy): domain Bacteria; phylum Verrucomicrobiota; class Verrucomicrobiia; order Limisphaerales; family UBA11358; genus UBA11358. The sequence continues at coordinate 1,589 of DLMG01000154.1, forward strand.
GTTGCCGGTCATCAAAGGCAAGCCGGTGATGCTGCGCGTGGAGAATTTTGAATGATTCTAAATTCTGGCTCCTGAATTCTGAATACTTTTAGAAAATGTCTTTGATTGTTCAAAAATATGGCGGAACGTCGGTCGGCAACCCCGACCGCATCAAAAATGTCGCGGCGCGCGTGGCCAAATATCGCGCGCGGGGCGACCAGGTCGTCGTTGTCGTTTCGGCCATGAGCGGCGTGACGGATAATTTGATCAAGCTGGCCAAGAAAATCATGCCGCTGCCGAATGAACGCGAGATGGACGTACTGCTCGCCACCGGCGAACAGCAGACCATCGCCCTCACGGCCATGGCGCTGCACGCGCTGAACGTGCCGGCCGTATCGCTCACCGGCCCGCAGGCGGGCATTGTCACCGACGTGGTCCACACCAAGGCCCGGATTCACAACATCACGCCGAAGAAAGTCCACGAGCTTCTGAAATCGGGCAATGTCGTCATCGTGGCCGGTTTTCAGGGCGAAACGCCCGAAGGCCAGATCACGACGCTGGGCCGCGGCGGTTCGGATTTGACGGCCATTGCGCTCGCCGCCGCGCTCAAGGCCGATCTTTGCCAGATTTACACGGACGTGGACGGCGTCTATACCGCCGATCCGCGCATTGTGCCGACCGCGAAGAAGCTGCCGGAAATTTCCTACGACGAAATGCTCGAACTCGCCAGCCTCGGCGCGAAGGTGATGCAAAGCCGTTCGGTTGAATTTGCCAAAAAATTCGGAGTGGTCTTTGAAGTCCGCTCCAGCCTCAATGAAAACCCCGGAACCATTGTGAAAGAAGAAACCAAAAGCATGGAAGGCATCGTCGTGCGCGGTGTCTCGCTCGACAAAAACCAGGCCAAAATCACGCTCGTCGGCGTGCCCGACAAACCCGGCGTGGCCGCGCGCATTTTCAAGGCGCTCGGCGACGCAACCGTGAACGTGGACATGATCGTGCAAAACATCAGTCACGGCATTCCCGACAAGGTCGGGACAACGGACATTTCCTTTACGGTGGACAAGCCGGATCTGCTCAAGGCGCAGAAGGTCATTGACGGCCTGAAAAAAGAACTCGGTCTGCGCAACGTGATCACCGCCGAGAAAATCGGCAAGCTGTCCATCTGCGGCGTCGGCATGAAGAGCCACACGGGCGTGGCCGGAAAACTTTTTGAAACGCTGGCCAAGGAAGGTGTGAACATTGACATGATTTCGACGAGCGAAATCAAAATCTCCGTTGTCATTGATCTGGCGAAGGGCGAGGCCGCGATGAAAGCCGTTCACGCGGCGTTTATCGGCTGATGCCGCCGCCCTGCCCTCCCACCGGCCAAAGTGAGGAGACATGAAAAGTTGCGAATACTGCGGAAAACAATATGCCGATGATGTCGTTGTTTGTCCGGTTGACGGGCAACCGGTCATCAATCCGGCGGAAAAACAAAGAAAGATCGCAGCCCGATCTGAAGCCGCTGGAACAGCATTCAACGTCATATTGGTTTCTCCCCTTTCATCCGCCGGCAAATACCGGATTTTTGTCGAACGGAGCGACCTGCTGTTCATTCAGGTTGAGGGCGGATCCAGATCCGTTTTGGAAGCGGCGGTTCCTTTCCTCGGTCCGGCTGGTGGTATAATTCCACTGACCCTGTGGCTGTTCAACAAAAGAAAAACCAAGGCGAAACATCAACGGCTTGAGGAGGGTGATCCGGGGGAATTGCTTCGCGAAAGTGAAAACAATTTCAAGTTGAACCTGGCCGAAATTCGCGACGCCGCCATCGAAGCCCCGGCCTTGTTTCAGAACAGCGGAAAGGCCGGGCGGCTGAATTTGGTCGTGCGGCACGGAGAGAAAATCAAGTGCGAGTTTGATAATGCCGCAGAAATCAACAAGGCGATTCATCTGCTCGCCCCGCTGTTGAGTTCGACTTTGAAAGTGAATGTGGAATGGAACGGCGAAAAACGTCGGTTTGAAAAGAAGAAAACGATTTGACCCGCCGAACCCAAACTGCTATCTTTACAACGTGAATCGCAATTTGAATCTGAATCTGCTGCTAAACGCGCTGCGTTGCCGCGCGGCGGTCGGGTTCTGATTGCGTTTGAATAATTTGAAAACCCCACTGCCAGACGGCGGTGGGGTTTTTGTTTTTAACCTCGAATGAACACGAATAGATACGGATTTTGGGTAGGGCGCGTCACTCCGTGCGCGCCGTTGGATTGTCATTGCTACGAGCGGCGGGCAGAGGACTGCCCGCCCCACCAATGGATCTGCATTTTATCCGTGTCCATCCGTGTTCATCCGTGGTTTAATTCCGTCAACGCCTGAGTTTATGCACAAACAACCGTCGAAAAAATACCGTCCGTTCCCGCCGGTCAGCCTGCCCGACCGGCAGTGGCCGAACCGCGTCCTCAAGCACGCGCCCGTCTGGTGCAGCGTGGATTTGCGGGACGGCAACCAGGCGCTCGCCGTGCCCATGAACATCGGCCAGAAACTTGAGTTGTTCCAGACACTCGTAAAATGCGGCTTCAAGGAAATCGAAGTTGGTTTCCCGTCCGCATCGAATACCGAGTTCGCGTTTAACCGCCGGCTCATTGAGGAAAAACGCGCGCCGGACGACTTGTGGCTCCAGGTGCTCGTGCAGGCGCGCGAGGATTTGATCGAGCGCACCGTCGAATCGCTGGTCGGCGCAAAGAAGGCCATCATCCATCTTTACAACTCGACCTCCCCCGCCCAACGCCGTGTCGTGTTCGGGAAATCGAAGGCGGAAATCGTCGGGGTCGCCGTGCGCGGCGCGCAATGGATCAAAGACCGGTTGCCACGCCTCAAAGGCACGGAAGTCATGCTCCAGTATTCGCCGGAAAGTTTCAGCGCAACGGAAATGGAATTTGCAAAGGAAATTTCCGAAGCGGTCATGGATGTATGGCGGCCGACGCCAAAGCGGAAGATGATTTTGAATCTGCCCGATACCGTTGAGGTGGCGATGCCGAATATTTATGCCGATCAGATTGAATGGATGTGCCGGAACATCAAGAACCGCGGGTCGCTCATCATCAGTTTGCACACGCACAATGACCGCTGCACCGGCGTCGCAGCGACGGAACTTGGCCTGCTGGCGGGCGCGGACCGCGTCGAAGGCACGCTGTTTGGCAACGGCGAACGCACGGGCAATCTCGATATCGTCACTGTGGCGTTGAACCTTTACCAGCATGGCATCGATCCAAAGCTGGATTTTTCCAATCTCAACCCGCTCATCGAAGTTTATGAGCGTTGCACCGGCATGACCGTGCCGGCGCGCCAGCCTTATGCGGGCGAACTGGTTTTCACGGCGTTCAGCGGTTCGCACCAGGACGCCATCCGGAAAGGTTTGAACGAATGGAAGGAGAATGGCCGCACGCATTGGGACGTGCCGTATCTCACGATTGATCCGAGGGACATCGGGCGCGAATACCGCGAGGTCATCCGCGTCAACAGCCAGTCCGGCAAGGGCGGCGTGGCGTATTTGCTCGAAAGCGAGTTCGGCATCGAGTTGCCCAAGGACATGCAGCGCGAGTTTGGGCCGATCGCCAACGACGAGGTGGATAAGCTTGGCCGGGAAGTCACCGGCGCGGAGTTGAAGGCGATGTTCTGGCGCGAATACATCGAACGGGCCCGGCCGTGGGAGCTCAAGCGCTTTGAAACCGAGAGCAAAAACGGCGTCGTCCGTTGCCGCGCAAAATTTTTGCGCGACGGCAAGCCGGTCGAACTTTCCGGCGAAGGCAACGGCCCGCTCGCCGCGCTCGTCCACGGTTTCAGCAAAATCGGTGTGTCGCGTTTTGAAATTGCCAATTACAGCGAGCACGCCTTGAGTTCCGGCGAAGAGGCTGTTGCGATTGCTTACATTCAAATCAAGCACGCCGATGGCAAAACCCGCTGGGGCGCGGGCGTGGACACGAACATCGAGCTTGCCTCCGTGCGCGCCGTGTTGAGTGCGTTGAACCGGTCGTAATCAAATGACACGCTAAAGCATGGACACCAAACGTTTGGTATCCACCTTTCAGGGTGTTCGGACAGGAAAGGAAACCGCCTGTATGCGACCCGCCAGCGGCATTATGTTTGTAACCAAGCCATTTCCGGCTCGTCAAACAGGGACGAATGGTTTAGTTTCCGAATCCGACTATGAAATTACGGCGCGTTTTTGTTTGCGGAGTCGCGGGCATCGTTCTTGCCAGCGGAAGACTTTTGGCGGCGGACAGCCATTCCACCAACGCGGCGGCGGCCACTGCGGCGGTTTATGTGCCGGACACCTCGCATCAAAACGACCCGCTGCCCGATGGCGTGCTGGCTTGGAACGGCCTGACGCAGGAGACCACGGTGGCGGCGGATGCCGGAAGTGCCCATTTTGTTTTCAGCTTCACCAACATTGCAACGGTTCATGAAACCGCCTTGGTCACCAACGTCACGACCCTTACCAACATCACGGCGGTCACCAATTCGTCTTTCATCTGGTTCAAAAAAATTTCCTTCGTCACCAACTTTTCCACGGCCACCAGCATCACGACGAACAACGTTACCAAGCCGGTTCCCGTGGCCATTCTGGATGTTCATCCGTCCTGCGGCTGCACCACGGCACAATTGCCGCCGTTGCCCTGGATCATTGCACCCGGCACCAACGGACAGATTGGCCTCACGGTCAACCTGGCTGGAAAAACCGGAATGCAAATCAAGACGGTCAATGTGAAGACCGACAAGGGCTTCAAACGGCTCGACCTCAAAGTCACCATTCTGCCGCCGGTGGTTCCAACCCAATCCGCTGCCGACCGCGCGCGTGCCCTAGAAATGGCCAAGGCCGACCGTCAGGCGGTTTTTCGCGGCGATTGCGCGTCCTGCCACGTCAAACCCGGCGCGGGCAAATACGGCAAGCCGCTTTACGACGCCGTCTGTGCCATCTGCCATGAATCCAAAACGCGCGCCAGCATGGTCTCGGATTTGCACAACATCAAAACTCCGACCAATGTGGATTTCTGGCAAACCTGGATTGCGCATGGCAAGGCCGACTCGCTGATGCCAGCGTTTTCCACTGCCGATGGCGGTCCGTTCTCGGAGATACAAATCGCCTCCATCGCCAGTTATCTGAACGCGACGATTCCTTCGCAACTCCCTGCAAATAAATAACTAAACTCGGATTCCAGCGGGAAATTTGATTTTTTGTGTTGCCAAGTTGGACATTATTGTCTATATTCTGGACAGTTCGTTGCCAAAAATCAGTTTTTATGATGTAAAATGTAGAAAGGAAGGCTATGGCTGTTTCAGCGCAATTCCGATCACAAGCCATTCCAAGGCTTTATTTTGTCAAGGGTTATGTCTTCCAGATATCGTGGTCATGGCTTTTACAGCAATGCTGGACTCTGATAATCTTGGCCGTCTTGGGAACATTGAGCTATCTGTTGATCACCCGCTATATCGTCCAATCCGTTCAGGTGGTAGGCTCCAGCATGTATCCCACCCTGACCGACTCGGGACATTATTGGCTGAACCGGTTCTCCTATGTCATCAGCGAGCCGCGACAAAACGACATCGTCGCCCTGAAAGACCCGCGCGATAATATGCTCGAGGTCAAACGCATCATCGCCATGCCGGGACAATCGGTCTATCTCAAAGACGGCAGGGTTTACGTCAATGGCAAGCTGTTGAGTGAACCTTATCTCCTGGCCAATACACCAACCTATGCCTACGAAAGGAATGTGAGCGAGTTCACGATCATCGGCAATGACAAATTCTTCGTCCTGGGCGACAATCGCAACAACAGCACCGACAGCCGCACTTTCGGGGCGGTCCCGCGCCACAACATCATCGGCAAGCTGATCGAATAAAACCCTGCCTTCACCGCCGTTTTCGGGCCGGGTCCACCCAGCCGCCAAACGCCACTTGCGGAATTCGATGCGCGCAGTATGCTGTCAACCATGACGGCGAGACAGCTTGACGCAAACAACCGCCCGGGGATTGTCGGACTCGGCGAAGGGGTTTTGCGCGGCGGGCAAATCAACCGCGGCGAGGCGCTGGGGCTGTTTAATCTCGAAAACTCCGCTGATATTTTCGATCTGCTGGCCTGGGCCAATCGCATCCGCGAACATTTCAAGGGCAACAAAATTCACCTCTGTTCCATCGTCAACGCCAAGGCCGGCGCGTGCTCGGAAAATTGCAGTTTTTGCGCGCAATCGTCGTTTTACCAGACCGGCTCGCCCAAATACGGTTTTGTGGATCCCGAACCCGTTGCCGAAGCCGCGGATGAAGCCAGCAAAAATGGTGTCACCGCCGTCGGGATCGTCGCCGCGTGGAAAGGTCTCAATGAAGGCCCGGTGCTCGATGAGGTTTGCGCTCGTGTGCGCGAGTTGAAAGCCGGCGGCAAAACGCGTCCCGACGTCTCGCTCGGCATCATCAAAAGCCAGCGCGTGGCCGACCGGCTCAAGGAAGCCGGCGTCGAGTG
>DLMG01000154.1:8177-9196 GCA_002479245.1 Verrucomicrobia subdivision 3 bacterium UBA7542
TTTTTCCCGCAGACCTGCACGACGCACACCTACGATGACCGCCTTGAGACCATCGGCCATTTGAAAAAAGCCGGCATCAAGATTTGTTCCGGCGGCATCATCGGCATGGGCGAGACGCGCGAAGACCGCTGCGACCTCGCGTTTTCGCTCAAGGAAATTGGCGCGAAAGTTGTCCCCATCAACATTCTCAACCCCATCAAGGGCACGCCATTTGAAAAAAATGAGCCGCTTTCGGTCATGGAAATTTTGAAAACCATCGCCTGCTTCCGGTTCATTTTGCCGCGACAGGAAATCATGATCGCCGGTGGCCGCACGGTGAACCTGCGCGACGCGCAAAGCCTGATTTTCATGGCCGGCGCCAGCGCGCTCATGGTTGGCAATTACCTCACCACGCTCAATCAACCCGTCGAAAAAGATCTACAGATGCTCAAAGACCTCGGCCTCGACCCGAACTGGGACAACCATGGTTTTTCCGATCAGGAAGCGTGTGATTGTGAACAGGAGATCGAAGCAACTTGTGCAACTTCTTGATAGTCGGATGAATTTACGATTTGCGATTTACGATTGACGCGATTATTGGCGTTTGACTCGTAATTCGTATATCGTAAATCGTAAATCATGGAGAGGCTTGGCAAAAATCACGGTGGCTACCATGGCGAGACGATTGACATCCGCGCTGTCCTGCGCGAAATCGAAACCGCCGCGCAACAACACGGCTGGACCTCCGAGCCGTTTGGGAGGCAGGGCGATTTCAACCTGCTCGTCCTCCATCGCCAGCCACTCTCAACTCTCAACCCCTTGGCGCGGCGACTTGTCTCGGCGAAGCAGTGCGAAGACGGAAGCGAAGCGGAGACGGCTCAACCCTCAACCAAGATTTATCTAAGCACCGGCATCCATGGCGACGAGCCTGCCGGGCCGCTCGCCGCGTTGCGCCTGCTTCAGGAAAACCAATGGCCGGCGAACGTGGAACTTTGGTTTTGCCCGTGCCTGAATCCGATAGGCTTCGTTTTGAACCGGCG
>DLMG01000154.1:9274-9532 GCA_002479245.1 Verrucomicrobia subdivision 3 bacterium UBA7542
AACGCCGACGGCAGGGATTTGAACCGCGATTACCGGCACCTGGAGACGACCGAAGTCCGCGCGCACATCGCGTGGCTTCAGCGCCAGCCGCAGTTCGACCTCTGCCTCTGCCTGCACGAAGATTGGGAATCGCACGGTTTTTACGTTTACGAATTGAATCCGGAAAACCGGCCATCGCTGGCCGAAGCCATGATTGCGCGCATCGCGGAAATCTGCCCGATTGACCCATCTGAAATCATCGAAGACCGCCCGGCCCGG
>DLMG01000305.1 GCA_002479245.1 Verrucomicrobia subdivision 3 bacterium UBA7542
TTCAGGATGGCCATGTTGAAAACATTGGCGCCCAACGCCAGCACGCCGCCGTCTTGGAACAAAAAACATTGCACGATGAGCACCGTCGTCACCACCACCACCGCCGCGCTCGGACCGAGCAGGGCCGCCACCAGCGTGCCGCCGACCAAATGGCCGGAAGTTCCGCCCGCCACCGGGAAATTCACCATTTGTGCTGCGAACAGGAACGCTGCGGCCAGACCGAGCAACGGCACGCGGCGGGGCGGCAGTTCGCGCCGCACCTGACGCAGGGCGAACCCGACGCCAACGGCGGAAATCACGGCCGTAACCGCCGCGGTTTTGCCATCAATGAAACCGTCCGGAATGTGCACGATTAAATTTCCCAGATTTCAACACCCGGCGGCAAGTTTAATCTTCACACGAATTTTGATTTTCGTAACACCTGTTTTGCGGGGTGCAGCTAGGTTGACGTGGTAAATTACTTTGTTACCGTCTTGCCCGTCGCATGAAAAAAGAAACTGTGAGCCGTTTTAGTGTATCGCTGCCGCCATCGCTTTTGCGGCAACTGGATGAGATGTCGGGCGAAAAAGGCTACGACAACCGGTCGCTGGCCATTGCCGACATGATCCGCAATCATCTGGTCGAGCACCGGCAGAAATCCGGCAACGAAGACATCGCGGGCACCATCACCCTGGTCTATGACCACCACAAACAACACGTGCAGGAAACACTGACCGACATCCAGCACGACCACCACGACGTGATTCTCTCAACCGTGCACGTACATCTGGACCACCACAATTGCCTGGAAGTGTTGCTGGTGCGCGGCAAGGCGGGGGTCATCCGCAAGATCGCCGATGAACTCATCACCGCCAAGGGAGTGAAACACGGCAAGCTCACCGTAACCACGACCGGCAAGGACTTGCCGTCGTAATCCTGCACTGGGGGATGCACTTTCAACGTAAATCTGACCTTACAAAACTTTGTCCCACGTGGGACAAAGTTTTGTAAGTGGATCACGTGAGAAAAATTAACGATGGTGGGTGGTTGAATCTGCTTCAATCCGCGCAACCCGCGTCTCCGCTGCTCAATCCGGGTAGCCGTTCGGATGCTTTTTGTGCCAGGCCCAGGCGGTGGCGACGATGTCTTCCAGCTTCGGGAATTTCGGCTTCCAACCCAACTCGCGAACCGCCTTTTCGGCGGACGCCACCAGCCGCGGCGGGTCGCCGGGCCGGCGCGGTTTTTCAACCGCGGGAATTTTTTTGCCCGTGATTTTTTCGCAGGCCTGAATGACCTGCCGGACGGAATAGCCGTCGCCGTTGCCCAGATTGTAAAATCCCGTTTTGCCCGGCTGCAATCCGAGCATGTGCGCCTGGGCGAGGTCCTTGATGTGGATGTAATCGCGGATGCACGTGCCGTCCGGCGTGGGATAATCCGTGCCAAAAATCTCGCATTGCGGCTTCTGGCCGAGCGCCACCTGGAGCACGTTCGGAATGATGTGCGTCTCGATGCGATGATGTTCGCCGAATTTTTCGCTCGCGCCGGCGGCGTTGAAGTAACGGAAGGCGATGAATTCCAGCTTGTAAAGCTGCTGATACCAGATCAGGACCTTCTCGAACATCAACTTCGCTTCGCCGTAGGGATTGATTGGGCGCTGCGGCAAATCCTCGGTCATCGGCACGCGGTCGGGCGGGCCGTAGGTCGCGCAGGTGGAACTGAAGACGAACTTCTTCACGCCGCATTCAACGGCGGCGTCGGCGAATTTGAGCGCGTTGACGACGTTGTTGTGGAAATACTTTTTCGGATTCGCCATGGATTCGCCCACGAGCGCGCTCGCTGCGAAATGCATAATGGCATCGGGCCTGGCAGATTTGACGGCGTTGAGGATGTCGCCTTCCTGCTCGGGTTTGCCCAAAACAAATTTCGCGCGGGCATCCACCGCCGAGCGATGGCCTTCGGTGAGATTGTCATAAACCGTGACCGCATGGCCGGCACCAAGCAGTTCTTCCGTGCAAATGGAGCCAATGTAACCCGCGCCGCCGGTGACAAAGACGTTCATGCGTTAACTATGAAAGGAGCCTGCCGCAGTGCAAAGTTCAAAATGGCGGAAATAAATTTGCGGGCACCAGGAAAGCGTGCGGACGGTTTCGACACGGGTGATCAACCATCTCCCGTCAATCTTTTGCAACGTGAATTTCATCTGCTGCACGAACGGGTTGTGTTCGCCGGAAACGTTCGCTTCGACGGTGAGATCCGCCACGGCGGATTGCTGGTCCGGCGCAACGGTTATGTTTATGTCGGGGAATTTGACCTGCACACCGCCGGCCCGCGAACGGGCCATCAGGGCCACCTGGGTGATTTCTTCACGATCCATGGAATTGCGCTGGCCAAGTTCGGGTAATTCCACGTTTAACTCGACATTGGTGGAGAAAAATCCGGCCACACTGCGCGCGGCAGCCAGTCGCGTCAGGTCGCCTTCATCGGACGAAGATGAAACGGTGCGGGCCAGTTCCGTGAGTTGCCGGCGAATGACTTTTTCCGGGCGGGGAAAAAGGACCGTCCACAGCCAGACGCCCAGCGCCGCCAGCGCGGCCAGCAACACGATGCGGATAATGACTTTCATAAGAGGGCTTTGCCAACAATCTGGCTGCGTTGTGCCCGGCCAAACGTGTGATCTTCCCAAGGCATGGTGCGGTTGTCGCCCACGACGAAATATTCGTCCGGGCCGAGTTTGACGGGTGGGCGATTCCAGTCGCAAGGTGTTTTCTCATACGGTTCATCCAGCACTTCGCCGTTGATCAGCACGCGGCCGTTCTCAAAGGCGACGGTTTCGCCCGGCAAACCGATGATGCGTTTCAGCAACATGATGTGTGGCGGTTCCAGCCAGTTGGCGGCCTGATGTATGCCGGCGGGGCTGTTGGTCTCCGCGCGGGAAAACCGGATACCCACCACGTCGCACCGTTGTGGCTCGTGCCACAGGTAAGCGAACCGGTTCACGAAATGCATCGAACGGTCCGGGTACGTCGGCAACATGCTGATGCCTTCAACACGGATGTGCAACAGGATGAATTTGAAAACCACGAAGCTGGTGACAACCAAAACCACAACCCGCACCAGGGTTGCTTTGGGATTGCGTCCCATCACCGCGATGCGCACCCAGCGGGGCAATCGCGGCTGCTTCCAGCCGGCATTTGATTGTCCGGCTTGGTCTTGTGCCATCATGTCCTGAAGTTTCGCGCATCCTGCCAGCGGCGCAAGCGCAGACTCTTGCACGGTATTTGCCTGAGCGCACCCCGACACCAACACCGGAACGCCGGATTTATCCGGCAGAACACGCGCCGGCTGCACACCTGCCGGATAAATCCGGCGTTCCACGCGGACGCAACATTGTGCATGGGTGGTAGTGTCCGGGGTATGTTGCACACATCATTTTGGAGACGGCGGAGCACGGCCATCTCAGCCGCAGCACGTTCGACAAGCCAAAAACCCGTGGAATTTCGTGCGCTCATTCGGCAATCCGGCTGCTGCGGGTGGGACCCCCGCGCTCCGTTCCACGTTGTCGCGTAAACGCGGAACTCCCAACATTTATTCCACGATTGGTCAGCACCGTTCTCCGGCCATGACGTCCGCATCCTTGACGGCAAAAGAAAAAGGTTCGAGCGGCAGGGGTTGATCGTGATTCAGAAATTTTTCGCAGACCCGGAAGAAGTCCGATTTCGTGGTGACGCGGCGAATTTGATGCAGAAATTGTCCGTCTGGTTCAACGCCCACGCCGAGATAATTCATGTATTTTTTCATTTTCGCCACCTGTGCGGATTCTCGCACGTCCGGCGAACAAGCTGCTTCGTAGAGCGCGCGCACGTATTCCAGCACTTCGAGTCCGCGGGGGATGAAAACGGCTTCGCCGCGCTGATACTGGCGGATTTGTTGGAACAACCAGGGATTGCGAATGGCGCCGCGCCCGATCATCAGTCCGCGCGCACCGGTGATTTTCAGAACTTCAGCCGCGTTCCGGGCGGAATGCACATTGCCATTGGCCAGCACCGGACAGGGCATTTCCGCAACGGCACGCGCGATGCATTCGTAATGCACTGTTCCGCGATACATCTCGCGGACCGTGCGACCGTGGACGACCAGCAAGTCCAGCGAGTGCTTCGCAAAAACCGGCAGCAGTTCATCGAAAACCTTGGGTGAATCGAATCCAATGCGGGTTTTGACCGTGAATTTGATCTTCACCGCGTCCCGCAGCGCGCCGAGAATGGCATCCACCCGCCGCGGTTCACGCAGCAATCCGCCGCCGGCGCATTTGCGGTAAACCACCGGCGCCGGACAACCCAGATTCAGGTCCACTGCCGCAATCGGATACTGCTGCAACTCGCGCGCCGTGCGCACGAGCGACGGAATATCGTTGCCGATCATCTGGGCGATGACCGGCTGGCCCGTCGGGTTTTCGGTGATGGATTTAAGAATGCGTTTTCGCAGGGTTGAAGTGGCGTGGACGCGGAAATATTCCGTGACATAAACGTCCGCCCCGCCGTAAACCGCCATCAATTTCCAGAACGGCAAATCCGTTACCTCCTGCATCGGCGCCAGCGCCAGCACCGGCGCCGGATTGGTAAACAGTGCTTCAAATTGATGGTGACAATCCACAATGCAAATTACCTGAATTGCGGATGCTGTCGCAATCTTTCCCAGGTTTCGGGCGATAACGGCGCCTGCCGGTAAACCGGCCCGCTCAATGGCTCGGCGCTGTGGGAACTTTTCGCGCGCTCCAGCCAGCGGCGGTCGAGTGGCTCGTCCAGCAGGTCGGGCCGGTTTGCCGCCATGGTGGTTTCCTCCTTCAAGCCCGATGGATGTCCCACGCCCACGAAGAATCCGCCCAGCAGCATCGTCACCCGGGCCATCGTGCTGCGCGTGTACGTGGCCAGCGCGCAGGGACGTTGCGGATCGAGCCGGCGGAACAAACCGGCAAACAACGGTACCGTCCACATCGCTGGATTTTTCTTTGGTGAAAACGGGTCGAACAGAATGGCGTGAGGCGGTGGAACGCCGGCCTCCGG
>DLMG01000381.1:0-776 GCA_002479245.1 Verrucomicrobia subdivision 3 bacterium UBA7542
AGATTCAGCGCGTCTTCAATCAATTCGAGCGCCGTGTAACGGTCGGTGCCCCAATCCGTCGTGTTCGCGGTCGCGCCTTTCGCCTCCCAATTCGCGCTGATATGCCACGCACCCAGCGCGTGGATGTGGCCAATCTCGACACCGGACGGAATGTTTAGCAGCGTATTCGTGAACTGCTGCACGTCTTCCGGTGGCAGCCAGGCAGCGCCGAGCCGCACGTCAATTTCCGTGGCCGCGAGGTCTGCCGGTTGAACGGATTTCAATGCCTCGACGTTCTCGGCAAAGCGCGGGTCGGTCACTGACGCTGCATCCGCAACCGAAAGTTTCTCCCGCACGTTGCCGGAGAGATACTGGTCGTCGGTTTCCCATTGGTTTGATTGCGGGTTCAGAAAAATGATGCCTTTCAAGTCCGGCAAAAATTCCTGCACCGGTTTGTTTAGCAAGTCGGCCATGTGGTCGAGGTCAACGCAACCATGCTCGTTCAAGGTGACGAGCAACGCCTCCTTCGGCGTGCCAACCGATTCAACCGGCTGGCGATGATGAATCGTGCGTTCGGTGAAAATGGTGGCCTTGGTCGCGCGCTTTGTTTCGTCGTTGTAGTTCTCCAGCGAAAGCAGCAACGGCAAATCGGGGTCGCCGTCGAAGGCGCGCTGGTTGGCGCGAACATTCACCGGACCAAACCGCCCGACAAAACGGTCGTAAGCCAGATTGAGTTGCTGCCTCGTTTCGAGGACACGTTCCTCGGTGCTGCCGTCCATCTGCGCCCGCAGACAATC
>DLMG01000381.1:904-1872 GCA_002479245.1 Verrucomicrobia subdivision 3 bacterium UBA7542
CGCATATCGCTGGGCATGTCGGTTAGCGGGCGCAGAACATTTTCCTCGCGAATGCAGACCATGCCGTCGTGCAGACAGTAGGCGTTGGGTTTAACGAAATCGGGCGCGGGAATGGATTCTTCGAGCGTCGGCTCGGCAACCTTGTGTGACTGCGCCTCGTAAACGCCCTGCGGAAGTTGTTCGACTGCTTGAGCCAGTGCCTCCGCCAAATTGCGACCGTCCGGTTCCAGCGTCGGTTCGTTGCCGCCATACATTCCACCGGTGAGGCGCATTTGACCGAGCATCATTTCTGGTCGGGTGGCGAAGTATTCGTTGATGGTAAATGCCTCGCCGCCATCGTTGGTGTGTTCGGCGGTTTCTTTCCAAGCCGGGCCAGTGGGCGTTTCACCTGGGTGCAGTCTGCGAAGCATCACGATGTCGGTCGTGACTTCCGTGCCGGCGTTCTTTTTGAAAGCGTCATTCGGCAGACGAATTGCGCCGAGCAACTCCGTGCGCGTGGACAACAACTCACGCAACGTGGAATCGAGTTTATCCATCGTGCCGCGCGACGTGATGAACATCAGCAAACCACCGGGGCGAACTTTTTCCAAAGCCGCCGCGAAAAAATAATCATGGATGGAAAATTTGTAATTGTTGAAACGCGGGTCGTGAACCGTGTAATCACCGAACGGCACATTGGAAACAGCGAGGTCGTAAAATCCATCGGCGAGTTTGGTTTGCTCAAACGGCTGGGCACGGATGTCCGCGTCGGGATAAAGAGCCTTTGCAATGCGTGCGGTCAACGGATCAATTTCAATGCCGGTGACGGTCGAGCGACGGAGCATCTCTTCAGGCATGAGGCCGACGAAGTGGCCGATGCCGCAGGCGGGTTCAAGCACGCGGCCGCCCTTGAATCCGAACCGCTCGGCGGCGCGATACATCGCGCCGATGACGGTCGGCGCGGTGTAATGGGCGTTGAGGGTGGTGGC
>DLMG01000381.1:1988-3239 GCA_002479245.1 Verrucomicrobia subdivision 3 bacterium UBA7542
GAAAGCCGGAATTGCTCTTTACGCCAGTCGGTGTTGTCCACGTCGAACACCTGGGGCATCGCGCCCCAGCCGACATATTTTACGAGCGCGGCTTTTTCCTCCGGCGTCGCCGGCCGTTCCTCAGCATCGAGTTGCCGCAGCGTTTCGATGGCCGCGATGTTCTTTTGAAACTTGAGTTTCGGGCCGCCGTCGCCCAGGCGGTCAGCCTCGGTGATGCGGTAGGCGTTGAGATTTTTTGGCGATTCTTCCTGATGACGGTGAATTATTCTTCGGGTGGCAGGAGGATGTATTTCTCCCGCACCATTTCCCACGCCTGCGTCTGCGCCTGTTGAGCCGTTTTTCCCAGCTTCATCAATTCCATGCGCAGCGTGGCCATTTCGTCCTTCGTCTTTTCCTCCGCTTCGAGAAGCATCTGGTGCAGAAGCCCCTTCCGTTCCAAGTCGCGCACCATTTTCGGACGGTGTTCGCGCCAGTGTTTCTCCGCCATTCGTCCGTATTGTGTCAATGTTGTCATTGGTCGGCCTTCGCGTTGAGAAAAGGTCTAGCTGCTGGTTTAATTCTACATGGTTTCGACGGCTTGCCATGATTTTTTGTGTGTTCCTGCCGCGCGTCGGCTTACGGTCGAAAGAGTTCGGCGATTTCCACTTTCAATGCCTTTGCCAGAAAGTAAACGTGTTTGTCCGTGGCCACATACTTCTGCAATTCGATATTGCTGAGCACATCGCGGGTGATGCCGAAGAAATTCAGCACCTCCACTTTCGCAACCAGCATGTTTTGGGTCAGCCGTTGTTGATCACGAAGCCGGGCAACATTGCGGCCAATGAGATTCGCGTCGCGTCGCATAATGTTTTTGTGTCATTTATAGGTTTAGCTGTCCTTCGTCAGGCGTGCCTGGCACACAAAATCAAATGCGGTGCGGGAGGATCGAAAAAACGGAGGCGACTCTGAAACCTGTGCGGCAGCGACGGTGCGAATGCCCATGCAAAACAAGCGGCAAGCCGCTCGAAGAAGGTCTGATTGACGGTCACAACTGAAAACGCTTAACAGGGTTTCGGTTTTCATATTTGGGATGGCTGTTGGTTCGCGTCCAATAATAAAGTTCCGGCTGACGCTGCCAACGGATGTTTGCGGCCACGATCCGGTTTGCGGCGTCAAGCGTGGAGGGCCGGTTCTTCGTCTGTCCGGTTGGCTGAAACGGTCAAAAGTTGTCCCTTGAATGATCTTTCAATTTAACGTGCGTGGATTAAAAAT
>DLMG01000383.1:0-323 GCA_002479245.1 Verrucomicrobia subdivision 3 bacterium UBA7542
GTTTTGCCCGCGCCAACGACGTGGGCCAGCAGCGTGTTCGGTGTCTGCAAAATGCGCCAGACACCGGCCTTTTGGTGCGCGTGAAGTTGAATTGCCCCGCTCGCTCCGGGCAACGTCAGGTGGTCGCCGTTGAACGTGCGGACGCGCGTGTGATTGAACGTGTCGTTGTAGAGGCGGCAAAGCCGTTCCCGCCGTGAATCATCCGACCAGACCCACTCTTTGAAACGCTCCTTGATGCGTTCCTGTTTTTCGCGCGCGGCCTCGGTGGACTGCGCGTTGACGACGGGTTTCTTATCCACCGTGTCATAAACCGTGGGGGTTTT
>DLMG01000383.1:550-2719 GCA_002479245.1 Verrucomicrobia subdivision 3 bacterium UBA7542
ATCTCGACACCGGACGGAATGTTGAGCAGCGTATTCGTGAACTGCTGCACGTCTTCCGGTGGCAGCCAGGCAGCGCCGAGCCGCACGTCAATTTCCGTGGCCGCCAGGTCTGCCGGTTGAACGGATTTCAATGCCTCGACGTTCTCGGCAAAGCGCGGGTCGGTCACTGACGCTGCATCCGCAACTGAAAGTTTCTCCCGCACGTTGCCGGAGAGATACTGGTCGTCGGTTTCCCATTGGTTCGTTTGGGGATTCAGAAAAATGATGCCTTTCAAGTCCGGCAAAAATTCCTGCACCGGTTTATTGAGCAGGTCGGCCATGTGGTCGAGGTCAACACACCCGCGCTCGTTCAAGGTGACGAGCAACGCCTCTTTCGGCGTGCCGACCGATTCAACCGGCTGCCGGTGATGAATCGTGCGTTCGGTAAAAATCGTGGCCTTGGTCGCGCGCTTCGTCTCGTCGTTGTAGTTCTCCAGCGAAAGCAGCAAAGGCAAATCGGGGTCGCCGTCGAAGGCGCGCTGGTTGGCGCGAACATTCACCGGGCCAAAGCGCCCGACAAAACGGTCGTAAGCCAGGTTGAGTTGTTGCCGCGTTTCGAGGACACGTTCCTCGGTGCTGCCGTCCATCTGCGAACGCAGACAATCCCGCACCGCATCGCGGACTGGAATCAAATACCGGATGCGCGAGCGGGTTTCGGCGGTCAAGTCGGTGAGTGGACGCAAAACATTTTCCTCACGGATGCAGACCATGCCATCATGCAGACAATAGGCGTTGGGTTTTACGAAATCAGGCGCGGGAATGGATTCTTCGAGCGTCGGCTCGGCGATCTTGTGTGACTGCGCCTCGTAAATTCCCTGCGGCAATTTCTCAACGGCCTGGGCGAGTGCATCCGCGAGTGCGCGACCATCCGGTTCGAGTGTTGGTTCGTTGCCGCCATACATTCCACCGGAGAGGCGCATTTGACCGAGCATCATTTCCGGGTGGGCGGCGAAGTATTCGTTGATGGTGAATGCCTCGCCGCCATCGTTGGTATGTTCGGCGGTTTCTTTCCAAGCCGGGCCAGTGGGCGATTCACCTGGGCGCAGCTTGCGGAGCATCACGATGTCGGTGGTGACCTCCGTGCCGGCGTTCTTTTTGAAGGCGTCATTCGGCAGACGGATTGCACCCAACAGCTCCGTTCGCGCGGAGAGCAGTTCGCGCAGCGTCGAATCGAGTTTGTCCATCGTGCCCCGTGACGTGACGAACATCATCAGGCCGCCGGGGCGCACTTTTTCCAAAGCCGCCGCGAAAAAATAATCATGGATGGAAAATTTGTAATTGTTGAAACGCGGGTCGTGAACCGTGTAATCACCGAACGGCACATTGGAAACAGCGAGGTCGTAAAATCCATCGGCGAGTTTGGTTTGTTCAAAAGGCTGGGCACGGATGTCCGCGTCGGGATAAAGAGCCTTTGCAATTCGTGCGGTCAACGGATCAATTTCAATGCCGGTGACGGTCGAGCGACGAAGCATCTCTTCAGGCATGAGGCCGACGAAGTGGCCGATGCCGCAGGCGGGTTCAAGCACGCGCCCGCCTTTGAAGCCGAACCGCCCGGCGGCACGATACATCGCGCCGATGACGGTCGGCGCGGTGTAATGGGCGTTGAGCGTGGTTGCCCTAGCTGAACGATGTTCATCGTCCGAAAGAATTTCCGAGAGCCGGAACTGCTCCTTGCGCCAGTCGGTGTTGTCCACGTCGAACACCTGGGGCATCGCGCCCCAGCCGACGTATTTTACAAGCGTGGCCTTTTCCTCCGGGGTCGCCGGTCGTTCCTCGGCATCGAGTTGCCGCAGCGTTTCGATTGCCGCGATGTTCTTTTGAAACTTTAGCTTCGGCCCGCCGTCGCCCAGGCGGTCAGCCTCGGTGATGCGGTAGGCGTTGAGATTTTTTGGCGGTTCTTCGTGATGACGGTGATGGTGGCCGACGGCTAGGTCTCTTCGGGCGGCAGGAGGATGTATTTCTCCCGCACCATTTCCCACGCCTGCGTCTGGGCTTGCTGCGCCGTTTTTCCCTGCTTCATCAATTCCATGCGCAGCGTGGCCATTTCGTCCTTCGTCTTTTCCTCCGCCTCCAGCAGCATCTGGTGCAGAAGCCCCTTCCGTTCCAGGTCGCGCACCATTTTCGGACGGT
>DLMG01000383.1:2774-3999 GCA_002479245.1 Verrucomicrobia subdivision 3 bacterium UBA7542
CGGTGTTCGCGCCAGTGTTTCTCCGCCATTCGTCCGTATTGTGTCAATGTTGTCATTGGTCGGCCTTCGCGTTGAGAAAAGGTCTAGCTGCTGGTTTAATTCTACATGGTTTCGCCGGGTTGCCATGATTATCTTGCGGTATTTTTGTGTCGCTTCATTTCACTTTGGGAAAAGGTCGCCAATTGGCACTTTCAGCGCCTTTGCAAGAAAGTAAGCGTGTTTGTCCGTGGCTACATACTTCTGCAACTCGATATTGCTGAGCACATCGCGGGTGATGCCGAAGTAGTTCAGGACCTCCACCTTCGCAACCAGCGTTTTTTGGGTCAGCCTTTGTTGATCACGAAGCCGGGCAACATTGCGGCCAATGAGATTCGCGTCGCGTCGCATAATCGTTTTGGTTCATTTATAGGATTATTTGTCCGTCGCCAGTCGTGCCTGGCACACAAAATCAAATGCGATGCGGGAGGATCGAAAAAATGGCGGCGACTCTGAAACCTGTGCGGCGGCGACGGTGAGAATGCCCATGCAAAACAGGCGGCAAGCCGCCCGGAGAAGGTCTGATTGGTGGTCACAACTGAAAACGCTTGATTGAGCATCGGTTTTCATATTTGGAATGTTTTTTGGGTTCGCGTCCAATCATAGGGTTCCGTCTGACGCTGCCAACGGATGTTTGCGGCCACGATCCGGTTTGCGGCGTCAAGCGTGGAGGGCCGGTTCTTCGTCTGTCCGGTTGGCTGAAACGGTCAAAAGTTGTCCCTTGAATGATCTTTCAATTTAACGTGCGTGGATTAAAAATTATCGGTATGAGCACCAAACCCGCATTGCGTTTGAGCACACTGATCGCCAATGAAACCTCCGGCGCAATCACATTAAACCGCCTGGCAGAACTGATCAACGAAGCCAACCGGGAAGCTGGAACCGGTTGTTTTTTGAATCGCCGGACTTTGGCTAAAATCAAAAACATGCCGCATAAAGTCGGGCTGACCTATAACATATTGGTCGCGCTGAACACCTATTTCAAAAAGCGCGGGGTGGGATTGCAACAGTTGCCGATTCTTGAAACCCGTGGTGTTTTGGAAGTTTTGGTGGATTCCCCGCGTGTGGTTTTCATGCTTGGTGCAAAAGCCCGGCCTAAAGAGCGGACTGACATGAGCCGGTGGGATACGCGTTCATTGGCCAAGCTGCTGACCCAGACTTCCAAATTCGACCTGCATCGCGAATTTGA
>DLMG01000143.1 GCA_002479245.1 Verrucomicrobia subdivision 3 bacterium UBA7542
ATATTTTGCAAACCTCGCGCGGCGTGGGTCTGGCCATCCGGCTGCTCAGTTCGTTTCAAGCCACGGTGGAAAAACTCAATCTGCATCCCGACCTTAAAAAGCTCGTCAAAAACACGCATGGCTTGATTCTGGTTAGCGGCCCGACCGGCAGTGGCAAATCTTCGACCCTGGCAGCCTTGATTCAGGAAATCAATCTGACCGAGACCCGCCATATCGTCACGGTTGAAAGTCCGATCGAATACACCTTCCGCCCGCGGCGCTCCTACATCCGGCAGCGCGAAGTCGGGCGCGACACGCCGAGCTTCGAGCAGGCGCTGCTGGACGCGCTGCGCGAAGACCCGGACGTGCTGATGGTCGGAGAAATGCGCGATCCGGAAACGATGCGCCTGACGTTGAGTGCCTCCGAAACCGGCCACCTGGTTCTGGCCACGGTCCATTCGTCGAGTTGCGCGGAAGCCTTGCAACGCGTGGCCTCGGCTTTTCCGGCGGAGATTCAAAGCGCCGTTTGCGCGCAACTGGCGGATTGTCTTGTCGCGGTCATTTCGCAACGGCTCCGCTTCCGGCCGGATTTGAACATTCGCGTCCCCGAATGCGAGATTCTGGTGGCGACGCACGCGGTGAAAAATTTCATCCGCAACCGCGATTTTTTCAAAATCATCTCCGCCATTGAGACCGGCGCCGATCACGGCATGTGGGGTTTTCAACGGTATTGCAAATAGCTGGAGACCCGGACCAACTTGTTTGTTCCCGGTCAAGGTTCGGAGCCACCGGACAGCGAACCGGCCGAGGCAACGTTTATTGCCGCGCCGCTGCCCTCCGCCGTCGCCGCGCCCAAGACGGAAAAGAAAAGCAGGATTTCGACGCCGGCTCCGGGCGCACGTGAAGATCATCGGATTGAAATTGAACCGGTCGAAGGCGAGTTTGGAAAGATTCTCAAGCGGCCGGAGTAAAACGATTTCCCAATGACAACCGCCACAACCCGAGGGGAATTACCATCACCCGCCAGGGCGAACAGGCCGGCATCAATCCGAAGGATTTGCTCAACGGGCACGTTGTGCCGCTGGAACCGGGCGATACCATTACCATTCGGGAGTGAAATCCGTCGTACAAGTCGGAGGGACGAGTTCCAGGAATCCCTGAATTGATTTTCACAAAATATTTAGGTTCGCGGAGCTCACCCCTCCGAAAATCAGGATTTTCGTTAAGTACATACTCCCGAATATCTTCGGGATTATATCGTTCACAAACCCAAGGTGATTATTGGGGAATGGCGAGAAATTGGATGTTTTGAATTAAACTAAGCGTTCTTACCGCAGCAATGTTTGAATTTTTTACCACTTCCACACGCACATTTTTCATTACGCCCCTGTCTTGGGATTACATGCACTGGCTTCGGTGTTACAAAATCAATACGCTCTAATGAGGGGCAACGAAACGTGAAGCACGTTTTACCGTCTTTGTTTGTTACCGCGAAATCGCCCTCGCCGATAATATCCATTCCGATAAGCAGATGCGTATCGGGAGACATATCTCCTTTTGTGACACGCACATTGGCGCAGCCAACCCCATTGGGAAGGAGAATGTTTACGAGATAAACCTCGGAGTTCCTGCTGCCATTACCTGTGTGGACTATTGCCATTCCGATTGGCTTTAGCCCACAGGCATCCACAACCTTTTGTGAAATAACCGAGTTGGTCGCTCCCGTATCCCAAATAGCGTCGAATTGGACTTTTTGCGGTTGTGGTGATGTAGAACTAGGATCAAATGCCGCTGAAACATGGGTTGCCGTTTTTAAAACTGAAAGGCGACCGCCAGCTGATAGCGTAAAACTCTGTGGAAGGATTGTTGTCGGACTAGGCGAAGGCGACACGGGAGTGGTAGGTCTGGGTATAGCCAGCACTTCCGGGTTCGCATTTCTGAACTAAAAAAGTGCCGAGTTGATGGCTTTTTACAGATTCTTGAATTGCTTCGATTTCACCACCGTATGCGCCAATGACCTTTTGGTCTTTGATTACAATATATTTCCCACCAAATTTCCGTACCAATTCGTCTTGGTGTGCCAAATAGTAATTAAATTCTTTTTCAAGCAGATTGGCCATAATTGCTTCCATCTGAGAAAAGGGTAATGGTGTTATGCGTTTAAGTCAATTAATCTATTTATCTTGATTCATTGATATTTAACGTTATTCAAGCAATTTGATTTAAGCCCGTCGGGCGGCGGCAATCAGCTTTTTCCTGACCCATTCCGTCTTGGCATCGCCGGACTCACGAATCGCCCGCGTGATTTCGTCGTATTCGGGCGGTGACAGCCGCGTTGAAACGAACTTCCCACGCTTCTCTTTTTTAGGAAGTATCGGCCTACCAACTTTATTTGTTTCGCTCATTTGGCCTTTTTTGAATTCGGAGGCGGGCTTTGTCGTCATCTGAATACTGCTGCGCCAGCGTTATCAGGTTCAACTCGTCTTTTTCTTCCGTTGTATTCATGTAATAAATGTGACACATTAACAAGATTCTGTCAAGCGTTTTTGTGACACATTTTCTATTTTTTTGATTGGTATTGCTGGGGACATAATAGATAATCGCGGCATGGAACCGGAATTACCTCCGCAAAATCCTAATGATGATCGCACAAAATGCAATCCCGGCGACAAAACCGGCGAGAATCCAGAAGATAATGGCGGCGGAAACAATATCAATTCGGCATGGTTTTTTCTCACCGTTCTGTGGGCGGCCATTGAAGCTGGAACCGCTTGGTTCTTTTGGTGGTTTTCTGACCCTTTGGAAAAACATGGTTATCCTAAATTAAGTGATTGCTCTCAATTTTTAGCGGGAGCATTGATTTTAGCGGTTATAGCGCATGGTGCGTTTCGGGCTTGGAAAGCCACTAGACCCAAAACTGCAAATAGGGTTTGGTGGGCATACGGCTTTGCTATAATTGTTCTAGCTTGTGTTTTCTTGATTATTTGTTCCAACAGAACCGAACAATCAACTGATGAAGACGACAACCCGATTGGCGAACTCGTCCCGGCAAATGACCCTGAACTGTTGGTGGACTTAGACCCAGGCGGTGGCATGGGACCACAGCGATTTCCGCCGGAATACACAGTTTTGGAATTGGGAGGAAATTTTTGGCTTATGAACCCGGACCAAGACCGATTCGTGTTCCAGTTTAAGGGACAGGCTGTGCTTTCCCTAGACGTAATCAAGAAACGTGCATACATCACTGGCACATTCCGTGACAAGGCCGGAAACATAGTTGCCGAATTGGTGACGAACAATTTCATGCTAAATCGGTTGAATTATTTGTCCAAGAAAGGCACTGACAAAAACACTCTCATAGTCAGAGACCAACAGGGTATTGAAATGTTGAACGCGAGATTTGCCAGGACAAACCTGTTCCTCTTGACGGGCAGGTTTCGGTTCCCTGATGGAACTGAGGCCATCGCAACAACAACGAATTTTATTTATGGACATCACATTTTAAGTGGGTGTATCGGCTACGACCCGGCTGAACTTGTGATAGAAACGAACGGCGGCGTTGGGTTTTGAACGCTGTTGCTTCCCAAATAATTGCCACATATACCCGCTAAAAGGTGCGCTTTTATTAGAGGTTTGCATCGGTTTTTGGGTTTGTGAACGATATAATTCCGGATTTTCCGTTGCTTGGACAGCAAATGTCCAACCCCCTCTCCCAGAATGTCGCGCAAAAGAAAGGTTCAATATGACAAACGCGACAGACAATCAACTGGAACTCGGTTTCAACCCCGACAACCAATGTCGGGGCGCCAACGCGGCACGGCGTGAGGGGCGCATCGCCCGCGCTGGCTGGTGGTTCGCCCAAATGCGCGACATCGTGGAGCGCGCGATGGAAGCCACCGGCGAACCGCGTCCGGAACAAATCTGGATCCCCGGCGCCAGCCGCGAAGTGAAGGTGTGAGGAAGAACAGAAAACGGGTTGTTGGAGTGTTGGAGTATTGAGGTGCTGAGTGACATCCCATCACTCCATTGCTCCATCACTCCATTTGAAGTAACCGGCGCGCACGAAATTGCGGATGACGGAAATCTCCTCTTCGCCGGCGACGGTGTGCGCCTTCATAAATTCGTGCCACTCCAGATGCAGGCCGGCGGCCTTGAGGAGGGGAATTTGCGGGCGCACCTTGTCAATCGGAATCATGGGATCGCTCGTTCCGTGCGTCAGGAGCAGGCGCTGCTGGCGCGCGATGGACGAAAGTTCCTGCACCAGTTTTTCCGGCTCAAAAATCCAGCCGCTGATGCCGACGATCCCCGCCAACCGGTGCGGATAGTGCAGGCCGGCTTCGATGGCCATCAAACTGCCCTGTGAAAAACCGCCGAACGTGATTTGTTCCGCCGGAAAACCCCTGGCGCGCAAATCGTCGAGGAGGTCGAACAACAATTTCCGGCTGCGCTGGACGCCGGGAACCATGTTGTCCAAATCGAACCACGAGTAGCCGCCGTAGTAGTCGTCCGGCGCGTTGACGAGCAGATAATTCAGCCACGGCAGGTTCATCGCCTCCGGGAACCAGCGCCAGCCATCCACGCTGTCACCCAGCCCGTGCAACATCACCATTAATCGCCGCGTCCCGCCATCGCGGGATTCAGTGGCGGGAACCAATTCACTGTGCAACATAAAGATAAAAGCATGTTTGGACGGCATCGCTCCGTCAATGTCCAAACGGAATGGCTGCGGATCCTGGGAGCGCCGGCGTCCCGCCGGCACGTTGCACGATAACGACTAATATTCGTTTGCCGGCGGGACGCCGGCGCTCCCAGGAGAAAGAGGAATGATGTCAGTGTCAGAGCGTGCCCAACGGCCAACCGCTCATTCTTTACCGGCCCCGCCGTTTGCTTTAAGCCGTGCGGCTTCCTGGTCCGCCCAATGAATCAATTGCTGGCGCTGGCCGGCGGTGAGCCGGGCTTCGGGGTGCATCAAGGTGTATTTGGC
>DLMG01000259.1:0-6786 GCA_002479245.1 Verrucomicrobia subdivision 3 bacterium UBA7542
CAGGCCAAACGGGAATTGACGGGCGAACGGGATACGGACCCGAAAGAGGCAGTCCTTGAATCAGCACCCGAATCCGAACGCTGGGACCCGGTGCCGGGTTCAGAAGGCAGTAAAGTGCCAGTGGCCCCCAGTGCCGATGAGGACGACGAGGGGCGGAGCGACAATGAAAGACTGGTTGAAGAAGGCATCGCCGGAGCGGAAGAGGATCAAATGCATCAAGCCAGCCTGAAGCGGGACAGTTAACATTGGTTTTTGTCAAGAGTTGCGAGTTGCGAGATTCGGCCGATTTCGGTTTGCCTCGGTGCCCTCGCCGGTTTCTTTTTTTCACCATTGCCCCAACCTGCGGGTCAAAGCTGGCTTCATGAAATTCCTGGTAGGGTAACACCCCATAGCGTCCTTTCACCCTCTGGCTTAGGCTCACAGCATGAATAATAAAACACTCATCCAAATTGGAGGTAATCTATGTCACTGATTTCTCTCGCCGTCACTCTGATCGTCATCGGCGTGTTGCTCTGGCTGGTCAACACTTATATTCCGATGGACGGAAAGATAAAAAATATTCTCAACGTCGTCGTGGTGATTTGCGTCGTCGTGTGGCTGTTGTTTGCCTTCGGCATTCTCAATCACTCAGGCGACATCCGCGTCCCCCGGATTGGGTAGCCAATCACCGTCAAACAAATCAACTGGATGAAACCAATTCGAAATTGTGAATGTATCCCTTGAAACCGGTGGCGACAAACCGCGATCAGATCAACCCGAGACCGGGCGAATCCATTCCAGCGCATTCTCGTGGTCAATGGCGATGAACCTGCCAACTCTAAAACAAACTCGCATTCGGAGCGTCAGTTGCGGATTGGGCGAACTGTGGGCTGACATAAATCGTGAAGTTAAAAGTATTCGAAGTCATTCTCCATAAGCTGTCATCCGGCAAGTCGCCGGCGAGCGCCTTGGAGGAATAACTCAACGATTTTCTCGCGCATCGCCCAAGTCTTCGTAGTGGCAGACCCTCCTGAAAGGCGCGCAGTGGGCCGGATCGCTCTGGTCGGAGTTCCGTCCGCGGCCAAAATCATAGTAGGACATTTTTTGGGGTACAGACCAGCGCCGACACGCTGTGCCGTACAGGATTAGTCAAGTTTGTCGTGGAATATTGTAATATGCGAAAAATCATCAGCCGGCTTGTTTCCGGTTTGCGATTGCGCCTGCTCTTGCTGGTGTTGCTGGCGTGCGCCCCGTTGGTGGGGTTGACGCTGCACACAGCGTCGGAAGAGCGTCGGCGACTGGTGAAGGAATGGAATCAGCGTTCGCAGGAGATGATGGAATTGGCCACGCGGGAAGAGGGGCGGGTGATCGGCCAGACGCGCCAACTGCTGCTCGTCCTGGCGGAGTCATCTCCGGTGCGCTCGGGCAGCCGGCGGGGCTGCAAGAAATTGCTGGACGAGTTGTTCAGCAGCTACCCGCGTTATACCAATTTGGGAGTGGTCGGGACCAATGGAATGGTTCTGGCCAGCGCGCGCCCAATGGTGGAGCCGGCCAACCAAACAAACCGTCCGTTTTTCCGCCGCGCGCTCGCAACGCGCGCCTTCGCGATTGGCAATTTTCCGGACGGACAAGCGGCCGGCCAGCCCACCGTCAATTTCGGTTATCCGGTTTTCGATTCCGACGGGCAGGTCCAGGCGGTGGTCTTTGCCGCGCTGGATTTGGACTGGGTCAGCAGTTTCGAGTCCGTGCTGCCGGGGCAATTGCCCAAAGGAGCGACGTGGACCGAGATTGACCGCGCCGGAAGAATTCTGGTTCGTTATCCCTCGCCGGAAAAATGGATCGGCCAGCCTTTCCCGGAAAAATCACTTTTGAAAACTGTTTTCAGTCAGGATCACGGCGTGGTGGAGGCGACATCTGCGGATGGAATTCCCGGTTATCATGCGTTCGCCGCCATGCGCAGCCAGCTCGTTCCCGACGACGTGGTCACCATTCTCAGCAGCATCCCCAAGCAGATTCTCTTTGCCGAAGCGGACCGCCGGCTGACCGAAAACCTGACCGGGTTGGGGATTGCCGCCGGTTTTGCTTTCATGCTCGGCTGGATCGGCAGCTACCTGTTGGTCCTCCGCCCGGTTAGGACTCTGGTAAAATCCAGCGCGCGGCTGGCCACGGGCGATCTTAGCACGCGCACGGGCATGTCCCGTCGGGGAGATGAATTGGGCCAGCTTACCCGCACCTTCGATCAGATGGCCCAAGCCCTGGAACATCGCGAAGGGGAACGCCAGTCAGCGGATCACGCGCTGAAGGCCTCCGAAATGCGGTATCGCCGGCTGTTTGAAACCGCCCAGGATGGGATTCTGATTCTCAACGCGGACACCGGGCAGATTGACGATGTCAACCCGTTCCTGACGGATATGTTGGGCTACCCGCGCGAGCAATTGCTGGGAAACAAACTTTGGGAGATTGGCCCTTTCAAAGACACCAAGGCGTCCAAGGCGGAGTTCCGGGAGTTGCAGCGTGAAGCCTATGTCCGTTACGACGACCTGCCGCTGGAAACCAGCACCGGCAAATCCATCAGCGTGGAATTTGTCAGCAACGTTTATCAGGTCAACGGCGGAAGAGTCATTCAGTGCAATATTCGTAACATCACCGAGCGCAAGCAGGCCGAGGCAAAGCGCAAGGAATACAGCCGCAAACTTCAGGTGCTTTCCCGCCGGCTGGTGGAGGCGCAGGAGACCGAACGCCGGAACATCGCGCGCGAACTCCACGACGAAATCGGGCAGGCCCTCACCGTCATGCAATTGAACCTGCAAGCCATGTTGGAGTCGCCCAACGCCAACGGCCTGACGCCGCGCTTGAACGAGAACCTCAAAGTGGTCGAGCGCGTGCTGGAACAAGTGCAGGACATCTCGTTGGATTTGCGCCCGTCAATCCTCGACGATTTGGGATTGGAACCGGCCTTGCGTTGGTACACCGAGCGACAGGCGGCACTGGTCGAGTTGAAAGTCGAGTTCCACGCCGACCGGCTGGAGCAACGCCTGGATCCGGTGATTGAAACCGAATGTTTCCGCGTGGCCCAGGAAGCCTTGACCAATGTGGTGCGCCACGCCCAGGCGAAAGCAGTGACGGTTGAGTTGCGCAAGGAAGATGGGCAACTCCACCTGCGCGTACGCGATGATGGTGTTGGGTTTGATGTGGCCCCGGTCCGGGAGCAAGCTGTGCGTGGCGCCAGTCTGGGCTTGTTGAGCATGGAAGAGCGCGCGTCGCTGGCGGGTGGCGGGCTGGAATTCAAGTCCAACCCGGGACAAGGCACCGAAGTCCACGCTTGGTTCCCGCTGAAGTGGCAGACCCCATCGTCGGAATCTGAAACCCCATGAACAACCCTCTCAAAGCGATTCGCGTCATGCTGGCCGATGACCACACGCTGGTGCGCGCGGGCATTCGCGCGCTGCTGGAAAAGTTGCCGGGGGTGGAAGTGGTGGGTGAAGCCGGCGATGGCCGCGAGGTGCTGAATCTGGTCAAGTTGCACCGGCCGGATGTGGTTTTGATGGATATCTCCATGCCCGGTCTGAATGGCCTGGAAGCGGCGACACGCATGGCCAGGGAATTTCCGGACGTGCGGGTCCTCATTCTTTCCATGCACAACAATGAAGAATATGCCTGGCGGGCGCTCAAGGCGGGCGCGGTCGGCTACCTGCTAAAGAAAGCGGCGACGGCCGAACTGGAAACCGCCTTGCAACAGGTGGTTCACGGGGAAATTTATCTCAGCCGGGAAATTTCCACGCGACTCGTCAAGAAGTTTCCCTTGCAAGGAATCGCCGACCGGAAAAGCCCGCTCGAAGAGTTGACGGGGCGTCAGCGCGAGATTCTCCAACTCATCGCTGAAGGCCAGAACACCAAAGGCATCGCCGAAATCCTGAAAGTCAGTCCCAAGACCGTCGAATACCACCGCATGAAATTGATGGACTGCTTGAACATTCATAATGTTCCGGGCCTGGTACGTTTCGCTTTGCGGGTCGGATTGCTTCCGCAGGAAAAGCTGGCTGCGGGCTAGGGTGTTCCGGAAAAATTCCACGGGTCAATTCAGGCTTGATTGGCTTCGGCCGTCCGGCCATTGCCAACGCGCGCAACGAAACCCGGATGCCTGGCGACCGCTGCACCCGGGTTCGGGTTATGCGCCGGATCGGCTGGTCAAAGCGGGTTTCCCAGCCAGACTGTATTTTGAGTTTCATCATTTTTCCTTTCCGTTTTCAACCGCCGCCGGCTGGCCGGCTTTTTTATAATCAGCCGCTTGCCGTGGCCTTGCGGGTCGGTGACCTCGTAAAATGAATCTCCCGTCCGATGCCGGCGAAATGCCAGCGCCAGTGGCCGGCGCGCATCGCCGCCGCCAAGTGCAGGCATGATCGGCCCCAACATTTTTGGCTGAGATAGAGTGACATATTTTTAACTACCGTTGATTCCTGACCGGAGACGGCCGGAGCGGTTTCGCGATCTTGTCCTGCTACCGCAGCAATAAGCTCCCTGCCTGGGAGATCATTTCACGGTCATCCTTGTGTGCGATAGAAGCGCCTCGAAAAACTCGCCGCGTTCGTGTCGGTAAAATTCAACGAACCGCTGGCACCCACCGTCACGGTGCCGATGACTGTCCAAGTGATGAAATCCTGCGTCGCCTGGATGTTATACGTGTAGCCGGTCGGGCCGGTCACGGTCAGAACGAACTGCCGGGTGGGCGTAACGCGGAACTGCACTCCGGCAAGGATTGGTACGGTGTAGGACAATTCGCTTGAGAACGGACTTTCCATACCCGAAGAAACATACGTTGTCGCCGCAAAATAGTAGGTGGTTCCCTGGACCAGGCCGGTAATGGTTGCATTCGTTGCGTTGCCAACAGAAATCTCGTTGGTATAGGCGCTACTTGCTCCTCCGTAATAAACGTTGTAACCCACAACGTTAGTGTCGGAGCTTCGGTTCCAGGCCAAAGTGACGCTTTGCCCAGCCTGAACGGTTGGGCTGAGAGCAGCGAGGATCAAGAGACTTCCCAGAAACTTCGTCAGTCCGGTGATTTTGAAAGGCCAGCGCACGGCATCACCCGCGCGGTGCAATTGGAGTTCGCCGGGATCGTGCTGCTTGCGAAACTGGCGATGAATACGAGCGAATGCAATGCCGGTATTCGGTTCGAGTGCTCCCGGTTGATCCACTTTGCGTTCGTGAATAATGTTTATAATTACTGTTACCCCCCGCACGGTCTGGCTGCGACTAGGGTGTTCCTTGCCGCCACTGGGAAAACCCTTGGTCTCAGTTTGGGAGCGTAACCCGGGCAGCGATGAAAGGGGGAACCGGTGGTCACTCAAAAGTCCCCGGCGCAAACGTGTCGCTGCCGCGCCGGGATTCAATTCGTAGTGTCCTTCGGTAGGGTAACACCCCATAGCGCCCGCATAACTTCCCCGTTTATTGTGTCATAGAAACCAGAAGACTCTTCCCAAATGGAAAGTCAGACGCGGGCGAATTCAGAAGTGGGGCGGCCTCGTCTGGGTGGCAGCCCACGCAATTATCAAGAAAGTCAGATTTATGTTACGAAGCATTAAACAGTTGTACGGAGACAAACTCGGTGCGTCAGATGGCGAAATCGGCCATGTGAAGGATTTTTATTTTGACGATCAGAACTGGGCGGTTCGTTATCTGGTCGCGGACACGGGCTCGTGGTTGCCGGGGCGCCAGGTGCTCATTTCTCCTCATGCCTTCCCCGAAGGCTTTCGGGGGAAAAGTCTGCGCGTGAATCTGACCCGGAAACAGATTGAGGACAGCCCTTCGATCGAGTCGCACAAACCTGTGTCCCGACAATACGAAGAGGAGTATTACCGATATTACGGCTGGCCCTACTACTGGCGAGGCGATGCGTTGTGGGGCATGAGCGGTTTTCCGATTTTGGAGCTGCCGCCAAAACCTCTCCCAAGCGAACCAGCCACTGCGAGTGGCCCGCGACCCGAACGCGCCGATGCGCATCTGCGAAGCACGCAAGCCGTGAACGGCTACCATATCCAGGCGAGTGACGGGACAATCGGCCACGTCTGTGATTTCATGATGGACGACGAGAGTTGGGCGATTCGTCAACTGGTCATCAAAACCGGGCACCGGCTTTCCGGCAAAGAGGTGCAAATACCGTCGAGCAAGGTTGACCGGATCAGTTGGGATGAATCCAAGGTGTTTGTGAACTTGACGAAGGAAGCCATCCTGCAGACGCCGGCTTGCGACGATGCCTCAGTCGGCGCAGCCCCGAAGGAAGCTCGCTAAAACAAAACCAATTCACCGGCAATCAACAAAAGAAGAATCAATTGATGAAAACCTCCAGTCAGCGACCTCCGACAAAGCCGGAGGCTTGCATGGTTGGAGGCGGCTCAAAGCCACCGGGCTTCGCCGCGATCCTGCTCGGTCTGCTGTTGCTGATTGGATGTTTCACTCCGGCCCTGCGGCTGGCTGGCGCGCCATCGGTTCCACTCACGGACAAACGCGAGGCCAACCCGGCGCCCGAATCAGCCGGGCCAACTCTCCTCCTGGACTATGGTCGCGGCAAATCGCCGGGCAATACGGTGTCTGAATTCATGTATTTCGTGCCGCTGATTTCGTTGGAGCCGGTTTCCGTCGTCAAGAGTCCCGGCAACACGCAGCGCGCGCGGATGGTGTCCGCCACGCGGTCCTTCACGGCCAGGTCATTCCTGGTGACCTGCGAATTCGAGTTCGCCGGTGAAGGTAATCAACAAAACGTTTTTGACCACACGGACAAAGTCCACCGGCACGAGCGGGAGCTCAAGG
>DLMG01000259.1:6907-7579 GCA_002479245.1 Verrucomicrobia subdivision 3 bacterium UBA7542
TCAACGTCGAAGGGGCAGGCAGCATCAGCATCGAGGTGGAGGGAACGATGGCCGGCCACGTTCCGACCGTCACTGAAGTTCGGCTGCGATTCAATGGCCGCGGCCGGCCGAGCCTTGTGACCATTGGTCTCCACGACATCCGGTATCTCGACGGCGCAATCCGGCTCCGCAATGAAAGTGTTGCCCGCGTCAACACCCTGATTTTTCGAAGAAAGCCAGGTCCGCCCAAAATGGATATTACGGTGGCGTCGGTGAAACGGAAGGACGCGGGCAGCAATTTTTGGCAAAACCTCATGGGCGGCCTGAAGGGGACGACGGCGAACCTGTTTCTCAAGCCGATTGCCGTGGAACCCGTCGGCAACGAAGCGATGCTCAATTTCGGTCTCGCCCTCGCGTCGGAAGCTCCGGCGTTCACCTTCCCGCACGCCAGAAACCTGAAAGCGGGCGGCATTGGATCGGCGCGCGAAGCGATTGCATCAAACTGATTATTTTAACGCATGAAAACAAATCCACTGAAGGAAGGGGCCTTGACCGGAAATCCCGCCGGCATCGGCACGGTGACCCGGCAGATGGGAGAAACACCCCATAGCGGACGCGCCGTTGCCCAGCCTATTCTCCCTTTATGAAACACAAAAACGTCTCCCAGGACCAAAACCAAAAACCGGCCAGTGC
>DLMG01000260.1 GCA_002479245.1 Verrucomicrobia subdivision 3 bacterium UBA7542
TCGTCGCGCAACCGGGCGGCTTCCATGAGCAGAGATTCCCACTGGCCTTTGATGGTGCGCTGCGGCGGCGGCTCGAAGGGCAGGAGTTCGAACGAACCGCCGGCCAGGGCCAGTAATAGTTGCAGCGCGTGTTCGCCCGTACCGTCGCCGGCGGCGGCGTGGATGATGCTGCCATTTTCAATGTAAATCCGCCCGCGCATCTGGTCGTTGTGAGCTTCGAGGATGGATGAGTTGCGGCCAAGGCATTCCATCTGGATGACGTCCTGCAAACCGACGCGGCGCAGCACTCCCTGAAACCCTTCCTGCGGCGTCCAGGTGACCAGTTCGTCCAGCATGACAAAGATGGATTTCAACCCCTCGGACGAATGGGGTTTCTCAATGAACAGGTCGGCGCCGTTGGCAAGGCAGTCGGAACGGTTTTCCTCGGTGGCATTGCCGGTAAGAATGGCTTTTTTCAGATCGGGATAACGCCGCTGGAGGATGCGTAGAAATTGCGCGCCATCCAGCACCGGCATGACGATGTCCACGATGGCGAGTTCGATCTTGTTTGTCTTCAGGATGGCCAGGGCCTGGTCAGCCGAGGCGGCGCAGTGGACCCGCCAGGTGTTATTACTCAGGACGACAAACAAATCGCGAATGGTTTCCAGGAAAACATCCTCGTCATCCACGAACAAAATCTGGCGCTGCTTCGGGCCGCTCATGTTTCCATCATTCAACGGCGCCGCCGGCCGCAAATCACGGTCAGAGTTGATGGGCAA
This sequence comes from Verrucomicrobia subdivision 3 bacterium UBA7542, assembly GCA_002479245.1. GTDB lineage: Bacteria > Verrucomicrobiota > Verrucomicrobiia > Limisphaerales > UBA11358 > UBA11358. The sequence goes on from DLMG01000260.1 coordinate 759, forward strand.
ATCGGCCGGGATGGGCAGGGCCGCTGCCGGCAAATCACGGGCCGGGGGTGGCGGCAACGCCGCGGGGGGCACAGGTTCCACGGCATTCGGATCAACATTGAGTTGTTCCAGCAACTTGGCGGCGCTGTTCCGGATCCAATAATCCCTGTGATTCAAGGCCGCCTTGATCTCCGGCAGCGCCTGCCGGACGCCTTCGGCGTTCTTCCAATGCCGGTCCACGTTCTGCAATGAGTTGGCGGCGGCATTGCGGATGCAGCTCTCGGGATCGAGCAACGACAAGACCAGCAGGTAAATCGCCCGCGAATCGCAGATTTGCCCCAAGGCCACGATGGCGCTTTCCCGCACGTCGCGGTCCCGATCGCGCACCAGTTCGCAAAGTCCCTCCACCGCCGAGGTTCCGCCCAAAAGACCCAGCGCCTTGGCGGCAGCCTGACGGACCTCCCAGGAGGAATCCTTCAAAATGCGCAACAACGGTGGCACCGCCTGAGCTCCACCGCAACGGGCCACGGTATCCACGGCGGCGCCACGAACGTTGGCATTGGAATCCCCCAGCAACCGTTCCACTTCGTTGTAGGTGGACGGGTCGGCGAATTGTTCCAAGGCTTCCAGCGCCGCAATGCGCACGGCCGGGCTGCCTTTCTTCAACGCCCGCAGCATCGCATGGACGATCGGCGGTTCGTTGATTTCCCCCAGGGTTTTGACCGCTTCGAGTTGTTTGTTCGGCGGGCCGGTGTCCAGCATTTCCAACAGCGGTTCGATGGCTTCAGCCCCCAACGCCGCAATCTGATGTCGTTTGCCCGTCGCCAGAATTTGCAGCACCCGCTGGGAATCCGTATCGGGCCGCCAGTCGAGTTTTTCCAGACTGCGGGAGGCGATGGTGCGCACCTGCGGATCGTTGTCCCGCAGCATGGCCACCAGCCAGTTCACCACCTGCGGGTCCCCGAGTTTCCCCAAAGCTTCCGCCGCCGCCGCCCGGGCCAGCGGAACCACGTCGCGGAGCATCTGGATCAAAGGTTCCGTCGCCCGCCGGTCTTTAAAGCGTCCCAACGCCCGCGCGGCCGCGCAACGCACGCCGGTGTCCTCATCCTTGACGGCAAAAATCAGCGGCCCGACGGAATCGGCGTTTTCCGATTGGGCAAGTTTTTCGACCGCCGTCAGGCGCGTTGAGGCATTGCTGGCGCGCAGTTGTTGATACGTCCACCATTGCATGATATTATTGAAAACAAAGCGATTTTTGGGCCAATTGCCTGCCCCATCGGACATTATGGGCCACAATACAGCCCTTCTTTAGCCCGCGTAATCCCTTCCATCGGGCGGAATAATCAACCGTGGAGAAGACGGTTGAAATTGCATTGGCCCGGCTGGAGGCAGCAGCGCCGTAGGGGCGGCATATTTGTAGAATATTTTCCGCAAATAAATTTTAAGCTCCGTCAGAAGCGACATAATCGGAATATGCCGCGCCTACGGCGCTGAAGATGGCAAAATAATTTTCAGCTCAACAATTTTTCAAACCGCGTGGCGGCGGCGTCCCATTGCGCGGCATCCTGCGGCGTGACAGTTTTCAACTCGAATGAATTCCGCACGACTTCGCGCGCGGCGGCGTGCGACGGCAGGTGACCGAGCGTGATGGCCTGGACCAGGATGTTGCCGAGCGCGGCGCATTCGGTCGGGCCGGCCAGCACGGGGATTTTCAACGCATTGGCGGCAAATTGATTGAGCATCATGGCCTGGCTGCCGCCCCCGACGATGTGCAATCGCTCAATTTTCCTGCCGATGAGCCGTTCCAACCGCCGCAGGACGACGCGATAGGACAGCGCGAGGCTCTCGTAAATACAGCGCATGAACGCGCCGTGATCAGCGGGCACGGGCTGCCCGGTTTCCCGGCAAAATTCGGCGATCTTTTTCGGCATGTCGTCCGGGCTGAGAAAGCGCAGATCGCTGGGGTTGATGAGCGAGACAAATGGCGGCGCGGTGGCGGCAAGCTGTTCGAGCGCGGTAAAATCGTATTTTTCCCCCTCTTTCACCCACTGGCGGCGGCATTCCTGCACCAGCCAGAGTCCGACGGTGTTTTTGAGCAGGCGCACGGTGTTGCCAAAACCGATTTCGTTGGTGAAACCGAGATCACGGCCCTGTTCGGTGATGACGGGATGCGGCCATTCAACACCCATGACTGACCACGTGCCGGAACTGAGACAGGCCCAATGGTCTCCACTCGCGGGAACGGCGGCGACCGCCGAACCGGTGTCGTGCGAACAGGACGCGACGACTTCGATCTGCGGCAGGCCGACCTCGGTGGCGAGATTTTTTTTCAGCGGGCCAAGCCGGGTGCCGGATGGACAGATGGGCGCAAACAATTCCTCGCTCAAACCCAGCGCGCGGAAAAGTTTCTTCGACCACATTTTGGTCTGCGGATTGTAAAGCTGCGTGGTGCTGGCAAGCGAAACCTCGTTCCTCGCCACGCCAGAGCAAAAGTAATTGAACGCATCGCCGATGAGCAAAAGCTGCTTCGCGCCGGCCAGGCGCGCAGGGGGCTCGGCGGCGAGCTGGTAAATCGT
>DLMG01000063.1:0-11070 GCA_002479245.1 Verrucomicrobia subdivision 3 bacterium UBA7542
TGGAGGACTCCACCATGCCCAGATGGTTGTTGCTCGCGCCCATGCCGGTGATTATGGCGTGGACGCGCGCCCCTCTTGCGCGGGCCAGGCTCTCCCGCTCGATGACGATCATTCCCCCGCCTTCGCCGAGAACCATCCCGTCTCTTTCAGCATCGAAGGGGCGGGAGGTCTCGTGAGCGGGTCTCTCCCGTCCCGACAGCCCGAAGAGTGCGCCCAGGGCGGAGAATTCCAAAAAATGCAGGTGGGTGAGATTGTCCTCGGCCCCGCCGACGATGGCGGCGTCGATGATGCCGTTTCGGATCATCTGCATGGCGCTGTGAAGCGCGACCAGTGAGGTCGCGCAGGCAGCGGAGACAGAATAGCTTGGCCCCATGAACCCATACCGGTTGCAGATGAAGCCGGCCGCTGCGCAGTTGAGCCTGCCCAGGAGTGTGGTGTCGTCGGGGGCCATGCGCCCGGCCTTCACCTCCTGTTCGATTGCGCTCGCCTGATCCGGTGTGAGGTGAACGGCCCTTTTGACGGCGGCGAGGACGTCGTGAACGTATGCCCGGATGATGATATTGGTGAGGGTTCCCGCCGCCTCGCCCGAGTTCTGGGAGATGAGAACTCCGATTCGCTCGCGTGGGATGGCCGACTCCAGGATGCCGGAAGCCCGGATGGCCCTGTCCGCTAGCCACAGGGTGTTCTTTGTGGCGTCGGTCATGGTCCGGAAATCCTGTGGGGGAATCCCGAGTTCATTGCGAGAGATCTGAAAGTCCAGGAAGGCGCCTACCTTGCAGTAGGTCTTGTCCGAAACGCGCGGCCGGGGATCATAAAAGCACTCATGATCCCACCGGGAAGGCGGAACTAATGTAATCCCGCTCTTCATGGCCAGGCTTGCGGCCCAGATCTCTTCCGGACTCTTCCCCAAGGCATTGAGGATGCTCATCCCGGTGATGGCAATCCTTTCGTGACCGTTCTTGTGGGGAGCGACTCTCTTGCGTTCATGGCCAACTCCGGGGGTTGGGGTTTCCATGTGCAGCGGCGCACTGGGTGGAGGTTCGGAAATCTTCTCGGCCGATCCCTCGAAGGGCTGATGCAGCAAGAGAGGGCCTTCGGCCACCTCGCGGTGAAATGCCTGTAGCTTTTGGACCTTGCTGATAAGGCCGCCACAGGCCCCGCTCATGAACTGCCCGCGTTCCAGACAGGCCTGCTCATCCAGAAGCATCCCGCTTGGCCTGTCCACACCTCGGGCCGCGGCGAAGAGGCTCCCCGCAGTCATCTCTTCCATTCTCGTCCGGAAGGAACGCTCGTCCTGGTGGCCCGCGGCAAACTCCCTCTCCAGAGATAAAGCAGCGGCCACTCTCGGAGTCCTCAAGGAGCGCACCCGAAGTCCAGTGCCTTGGCCCGAAACGACTGTCCCCCCCGGCGGCGATTCCACGATCATCCGCCGATAGAGCGCCGTCAGGGCGCCCGTTTCAACGATCTCCCGGGTGGCCAGATAAGCCGTGCCCATTTGGATGGCGTCCGCGCCAAGCAGGGCGGCCATGAATGCAGTTTCCCGATTGAAGATGCCTCCGGCAAGGATCACGCGACAGCCCTGGAACAGGGAGGGCTTGCGCCGTTTGAGGTCCAACACCATTTGCGCCAGGGTGAGTGTGCTATGTTGCCCCACGTGGCCGCCGGCCTCGTAGCCCTCGCAGACCACGTACCGGACGCCCGCTTCCAGAGCGAGCCTGAGCAGGTCTCCATCAGGGACGATGTACGCGACCTCGATGCGGCATTCCAGCAATTCTCTTATGGGAGAGAGGTCCCCTCCGGCGATCCAGACAAAGCGTGGCCGGTGTTGCTTTATCCAGGCCAGATGCGTCTCCCGGAATGGGTTCTCGGCCAAAGACACAACATTCACCGCATACGGGCGTCCGCCCATGATCTCCGGCAAGCGTCCCAGCTTACGGTCACAGGCCTCCGCGTCCATCAGGCCGAGGGCGATGGTGGGCAATCCGCCGGCTTCGGCAACCCTTAAGGCAAACTCCGGAACATCTGTGATGGAGGACATGGCGCCCTGAATGAAGGGGTACTTGATTCCCATCTCTCTGGCGACAGGGCTGTCCAGGAAGCAATCCTTTTTCGCCTCAGCCGCGCGGCATAAGTTTCGAATCTCCTCCATGAAGGCGCTCACGGCCTTCTCGGTTCCAGTCCCAAAACGCTCGGCAAACGCCGCCGCAAAGGCCGCCTCCACACCCAGAGGGATGACCTCATCCGGGGTGAAATGGCTTTTCAAGGGATGGAGCGCTCTGGCCTGCACCTGGCCGACGAAGGAACGACGGCTTTCGTCCGTGATCTCTGCTGCGCACAGCGAATCCTCGAACGTCTTGATCTCCTTGAACGCCTGCGAGTTTCCCTTGTTGAAAAGACGACAAGGAACTTTCAAGTCCAGGCCAGCCAGGGCGGTGGAATCCATGCGGAGTTTGGCAAGCTGCTGGCGTTGGAGATCATCAATGGCCACCAGGTCCGTCAGCCAGTGGACACTCTCGAAGACGATGCCGGTGGCTCCTGTGGACAGGAATGCCGCTGCCGCCTCAGGGGTCCAGACGCCGCCCCAAATGAGAATGTCCATGGACTTTGAGCCGGCGCGCAACATTTCCTTGGCCGCCGAATAAAGAACCAGGGCCGTCTCGCCGCTCACGAATCCAGAGGCCTCGCAGCCTTTCAGGACGATGCGCCCGATTCCCGAGCCATCCTTCAAGATCGCGGCCAGGAAATCCAAGTCTCCGATGATCGGAAAGCAACGGTGGTTTTCCGACAAGACCCTCAGTCGCTGCAGGAAAGCGGAAAGATCCCCCTGGGAAAACGGGGGTTGGCATTCCACCCAGATGTTCTGAACCCCGGCGTCCTTCAGGGACCTTCCCAAAGAGGGATCCATCAAGGTCCGGGCAGAAATTTTGATATCGCCAATGTGGCTGGCAGAATTGGCCCTCGGTAAGAAAGAACACAGTGCTTCCGCCCCCATCACGGAGAAATCGAAGATGGCCCGGCTCCCCGTTCGCTGAGCCATTTGGGTCACCGGCGGGCCTGTCTCCTCGGGACGCCAGACAAAAGCGATGATGGGGACTCGGGCCTCAGCCATCATGTCCAGACCTCCGTTTTAACGCCATGCGTTTACTTCTGTAAATCATAAGGACTTTCCGAATATGCGATATTTCTTGTATGGTCTTGCGCCTGCTTCCTCGGCCAGTGAGTTGATCGACTCGTTGTCCTGAAGTGTCCAGCCCATTTCCAGATACTGAAATTTCTTTTTCTTCCTCACGATTTCATAGATGTGGTGGAAGGCCAGCATGGGAAGTCCCAGTTGCCGGTACTTCTCCTTGATCCCGAAGAGCACAAGCCTTAATCCCTTGATCTCCCGCCGATACAGGAGGAACTTCAGCAAACCCATCAAACCGATCCGCCCGTTGAGACGCTTGAGCATGGGGTTGATGTCAGGAAGGATCACGCAGGCCGCTGCGGGTTCACTGTCATGGTAGATGAAGAAAACCAGGTCCGGATCCGCGAATGGCTTCACGCTCTTCTGAATGTCACGCATCTCATTGTCGGTCAGGGGAACAAAACCCCAGTTGCCAGACCAGGAATCATTAAATATCTCCTTGATCAGAATGAACTCAGCGTCCTCTTCCTTTGGACGAAAGCGCCTGATGTGGACGCCTTTTTTTTTGGCGATCCGCTCGGCCAGACGATCCATCCACTCGGGAAGCCGGTAATCGCCATCGATCAGGAAGGCCAGCAAGTCCTTCTCTTTGGTGAAACCGCACGATTCGACCAGCCCCGGGTAGTACGGCGGGGTGTACGGCATCATCAAACCGGGCGGATAATCGAATCCCTCAATGAGCAATCCCGTCTCGTTGTTCATGGACGGGTTGAGCGGGCCCCTCATGAAGTTCATCCCCTTCTGGCGAACCCACGTCTCCACGGAAGAGAAGAGCGCCGCCGCCGCCTCGGGATCGTCAGCGCATTCAAAAAATCCCCAACTGCCCGTCTTTTCGTTGTGGACCTGGTTGTGACGGCCGTCAATGATGCCCGCGATCCTTCCCACCGTCTCCGAACCGCGTCGGGCAAGAAAAAGGATGCGCTCGGAAAACTCCCAGAAAGGGTGCTTGCGGGGGTCCAGCGTCCGGCGAACCTCCTGCTTAAGCGGGGGAACCCATTTGGGATAGCCGGCATAGATTCTCCATGGGAGGTCAATGAAGTCCCTTAGTTCCGATCCTCCTTCCACAGTCAAAATCTCCGTGCACGACATGATTATTTTATTCGATAGTTTGTCACCGACACCATTACATAATAATGGTAATGGAGTTCCGCACATACACGCCACGTTGTCAATCCTTTAGCTGGTTCCCGCGAAATGAATGAGTTTTGTCGCTGCCAAACCGCGCTGCGGAAGGCGGCCGTCCGCTAGAATCCCAAGGACTTTCCCGAGGATTTTTGTTTTCAACTGACGATGGAGGAAGCGGAGGCGGTGCTGCATTCAAGGTCACAATTTGTGACCTTGAAGCGGGGGCAAAATATAAAATACCTGCCCCATGCCTTCACCGAACACGGCGCGATCATGGCGGCGACGGCGTTGAACAGTCCCGAAGCCGTCGCCACGAGCGTCTTTGTCGTCCGGGCCTTCATGCAGATGCGCGAGCAATTGGCGGCCAACGCCGCCATCCTCTTCGCCGCGTGAACTGCGCCGGGTTTGGTTTTTGATTTGCCCATCCTCCGTTTTGAAATACGATGCCACACAACCGGCTCATGGAAATTCAACTCGAAGATTTGGAATATCAACGTCGCGCAATCGCGACGGTCGTCGGCGTGTTGGAAGGCCAACCCCTTTATGTCATTACGTTCATCTGCGAAGGCGGACCTGAATATCCGAAAGCATCTGGATCATCTCGTCCTTCGAAATACTGCACCAGGCCATGTTAAAGATCACCCCTCCGATTGAAACCTCGTTCCTTTGATTTCTCTTGATCCCGCCATCCACAAACCCTGAATACGGTAGAAAACTTCGTCCTGGAGAATCCGCGATCAAGTCGTTTTTTACGTAGATTCCGCTGGTTGCGACAACGAGGCAGCTCTTGGCGCTCCTCATGGCGCTCGTATCTACCAACGCCAGCACCTCATCATCTGCTGCGACAGCACAGGATTGCCTCGCATTGGCTAACTTGTTTGGAGGGATATTCGGGATGATATAAAGATCTCGGCTTGCATGCAGCCTTAGGGCTTTGAGAACCGCCTCCTTCTGTTCAGGACTGATGTTCTCGTGAGACTCGTTCTGCGAAGACTGGTCAACGTGGCTGCTCGCGCAGCCCCAGAGCAAAACAGTCCATACTAGAACAGTCGCGGTGGCAAAAAACCTTGGAGCCTTGGTTTTCATGTGTTCCGGTGATGTTATGCCTCCGTTGGCGGGTGGCAAGCGTTTTTGCGCCAGCCCGCGCGCAACGAAAGCGGTGTTGCGGTTCGGAGAGCAAAGGAGAATGGCAACGGCACTTTGGTCGGACCAATCAATTCTGCGGAGTGACGAAACTTGGTTGCCAGAATGGAGCGGCAACCTGGGCGGAGTGCGGCGGTGGCGCAGTTCGGTCGCGTGGGGTTCCTTGCTCAAGCGATGAAGGATTTCAAGATGCTTGACGTTCACACGTCTCCTGTTCACTGTTTGTCTCCTGCAAGCCGGCGAATTCCGGCGTCCAGCGTGAACAGCAACATTAAAATCATTCCACTGTCGCGTACCGCGCGGGACGTGCGCCGCTTCTTGAACGTCAGCTACGCTGTTTACCGCAACGACCCGCATTGGGTGGCGCCACTGTTGATGGACTTGAAGAAGGTTTTCACAAACAGCAATCCGCTTTTCGAACACGCGGAAATGGCGCTGTGGGTGGCGGCGCGCAACGGACAGGACGTGGGACGCATCGCGGGCATCATCGACCAGCACCACAATCGAGCGCAGAAGGACAACGCGGCATTCTTCGGTTTTTTCGAGTGCCCCGATGACGCGGCGGTCAGCCGCCAATTGTTCGAGGCGGTGTTTGCGTGGGCGCGGCAGGGCGGCGCGCGGCGGGTGCTGGGGCCGATGAATCCAACGATGAACGACGAGTGCGGCTTGCTGGTGGATGGTTTCGATTCGCCGCCAACCTTCATGATGACCTACAACCCGCGCTACTACCTGGACCTCGTCGCCGCGGAAGGATTTCGAAAGGTGAAGGATTTGCTGGCGTTCCATATTGACTTCCAAAAGTGCCCGCTCGACCGCCTCGCGCGCATCGCCGGGAAGACCCGGCAGCGACACCCGGAAATCACCCTGGTGCCGGTTCGCCGGGCGACGTTGTCAAGCGACATGGCCAAAGTCAAAGAAGTCTATAACGCCGCCTGGCAGGACAACTGGGGATTCATTCCGATGACGGACGCGGAAATTGATTTCATGGCGAAGCGGTTGAAGCCGCTGCTGGTGGACGGACTGATCTGGGTCGCCGAGGCGGCTGGGGAACCCGTCGGGTTCATGCTGGCGTTGCCGGATTACAACACCGCGCTCAAGCCGTTGCGGGGGCGGCTGCTGACGCCCAGGCTGCTCGGATTTCTGCCCTACCTGCTCGGGTGGAAATGCCCGCCGCGTTGCCGGGTCATTACACTGGGTGTGAAGGAAAAATACCGTAACCACGGTCTCGAAGCCCTGATGCTCACCGAGGGTTTCAAAACGGGTTTCAAAGTCGGGTTCAAGGACGCGGAAGCTTCGTGGATACTCGAAGACAACCTGATGATGTGCCGGTTGCTCGAAGCCTTCGGTGGAAAACCATACAAGACTTATCGGTTGTTTGAGCGAGAGGTTTGAAAATCGGTGTTGAATTTGAAATAGAGCCAGTTGCCCAAAGGAATGAGCACCGCCGCGGTCAGACCTCCCGCCACGACATCCACGACGTAGTGATAGCGGCAATAAACCGTCGCCAGGCAGAGCAGGATTACCACGGCGAGGTGCGGCCAGCGAATCGGGCGAAGATACCGGAAGGAGAAAAACACGGTGGCGATGGCAATCACGACGTGGCTGCTGGGAAACGCGGCCCCCGGCCCTTCGAACATGCGATAGATCAGCGCCATGATCCGGTAAAACGGCCCGGCAGTGATTGCCTCCGGAAAGGCCGGCGGCACCGCCGGCTGAACATCGGCCGGCAGGCGATAGCCTGAGATTTCCTCGAAGAAAATGGGCGGCCCCACCACCGGCATGAAAATGAAGACGAGGTAACAAACGTAGAATGCAAACGAAATCACCGAGACATAATGAAAAAAGTGCCGGCGATTCCGAACAAACAGGGCCAGCCCGACACCCGCAATCATCAAATAATAGGAAAAGTAGGCGGCATAGAAAAGTTCGCTCACACCCACGTAAGGCAGCCGATCCATAAACGCCAGACTCGGTTGCAGACCGAAAACGCGCCCTTCCAGCCGGATGAAAAACGGATCAAGGAACCCTGAGACAAGCCCGTGGTTCAGCACGGCGGTCTCACGGTAAAGACCGGCGTAAAACAGCACCGGGTAGAAGTGGCGAAGGAAATCCAGTGCCCGGTTTCGCGGGTAAGAGGCGTGAAATTGGATCAGCGCGTGCACCAGCCCGATGCCAACCCCATGGGCTGCCAGCAACAGCGGCCAATGCGGAACGGTGTGGCCATGCAGGCAGAGGATAATCAAACCCACCAGTGCCAAGTAGCCTTGGGTCACGTAGTCAACGAACGTGTAGTGCCCGATCAGCGGGGAAATTCTCGACCGCGAATGCGGAGTCTGCGCCTGCGGTTGCGAGCATTCAGATTTCAGACTGTGATCTTCAATCGCCATTGGTCGCTCGAAAATGCGTCAGTCGTTTCACAGCCACCCTGCTTGCCGATACCAGGCCAGCGTTTTGGCAATCCCGTTCTTGAGCGTGGTGCCGTCCACGAAACCGACTTCCTGCCGCAGCCGTGTCGGGTCGCACACCCAGCCCGGCGCGCGCAACTCGGCATATTTCTGCCGGCTCAACACGCCCGGCCTGCGGGTCAGCCAGGAAATGGTTTCCTGCAAACAGCACAGCGGCCATAACGCCACCGTCGGCAGTGACAACGGCAGCGTCCAGGTCTTCATTTGTCCGGCGATTTCGCCAGCCACCGCGTGTGCGGTCGTGACTTCGCCCGAAGCGACGTAAAAGGTCTTCCCGGCGGCCGCCGGATGCGTCAGGCACGTCGTGACCGCCTCCGCCAGGTCTTCGGCGAAAACCAGACTCAGTGTCTGCCTGCCGCCGCCGAAGCGCGGGAGAATGTGCGCTTTGACGGCTTTGAACAGCGGCAGGAACGCCTCGTCGCGCGGGCCGTACACGGCCGGTGGCCGCAGGATCACGTATTCCGTTTTGCACGCGCCATGCAATTCCCGTTCGCCGGCGAGCTTGCTCCTGCCGTATTCGGAAACCGGATGGGGAAGGTCGTTTTCACGCGCGGGCTGGTCGGGCGATGCCGGTCCGCCCGCAGCCAGACTGGAAAGGTGGACGAGCCGCTGAATCCGCCCCTGCTGGCGGTTGACCGCTTCGACGACATTTCGCGTGCCGGCTTGATTCACTTCGTAGAATTCGGATTTGCGCAACGCTTTGGTGCAGCCGGCGCAGTGGATGACGTGGGTGACATCCTGCAGGGCGGCGTCGAGACTTTGCGGGTCGCTGAGGGAGCCGACGCGCACTTCCAGGCGCGGCAGATGCGCCTGGATGAATCGCTGGTTGCTGGCCGGGCGGAGCAGCACCTCAGTCGCGAGGCCGCGAGCGCAAAGTTTGTCCAGAATATGACTGCCGACAAACCCGTTCGCTCCTGTGAGCAGGACCTTCATTGGTTCGCCTGGAGGGAAAGCGCCGCGCCGTCCGGGCCGGGGACTCTGTGAGAGTGTTCAACCGAATTCACAACAGGCCGAGTTTCTTGCCTATCTTGCCGAGCTTGTCGAGCGCAAAATCAATCTGGCGGTCAGTGTGCGTAGCCATGAGGCTGATGCGGATCATTTCCTGGCCGGGCGGCACCCCTGGTGACACCACCGGGTTGACGAAGACGCCTGCTTCCTCGAGCTGTTTGCAGAATTTGAACGTTGCCACCAAATCGCGGCAATACACCGGCAGAATCGGCGTCTCGGAATTGCCCAGGTCAAACCCGAGCGAAATCAGTCCGTGATGCATGCGCTCGGTGTTGCGCCAGAGTTGAGCGATGCGTTCCGGCTCGGAAAGCATGATTTGCAGCGCAGCCAATGCGGCCGCCGTGTTGGCCGGACTCATGCTGGCGCTGAAAATCAGCGGCCGCGAATGATGTTTCAAATAATCAATCGTCGCGGCGTCCGACGCGATGAAACCGCCCAGGCTCGCCAGTGATTTGCTGAACGTGCCCATGCTGAGTTGCACTTGATAGGTCAGGCCAAAATGGCTGGAGGTGCCGGCGCCGCTTTCACCGAGCACGCCGATCGCGTGCGCGTCGTCCACCATCACGGCGGCACCATATTGCTCGGCGAGGCGGCAGACTTCCGGCAGTTGAATGATGTCGCCTTCCATGCTGAACACGCCGTCCACCACGATGAGTTTGCCGGCCTGGGGATCAATGTTCCGGAGACGATTTTCCAAGGCGGCCATGTCCTTGTGCCCGAACCGCACGAACTCGCCTTGGCAGAGTTGGCAGCCTTCCACAATGCTGGCGTGATCGCATTTGTCGGCCAGAACGTATTCCCCTTTGCCTACCAGCGCGCTGATGACGCCGAGGTTGACCTGGAAACCCGTGCTGTAGAGGAGCACCGCTTCCTTTTTGACGAGCCGGGCGAGCGCTTGTTCCAGTTCAAGGTGAATCTCCAGCGTCCCGTTCAGGAACCGCGAACCGGCGCAGCCCGTGCCGTATTTCTCGATCGCGGCTTTGGCCGCCTCCTTGATTTTCGGATGATTCGTCAATCCGAGGTAACTGTTCGAGCCGAGCATCAGCACCTTCTTGCCTTTGATGGTGACTTCGCTGTCCTGGGCGGAGGAAATGGTGCGAAAATATGGATACAGGCCGAGGGCGCGGACTTCGGCTGCGGCCCGGTAGTTTCTGACTTTGTTGAACACCGTCAGCGGCAGGAGTCCGCTTCTCGCGCCGAGCGGCCTTTTCCGGTGGTTGATGACATCATTCGCTGGAGCCGGGGGAAAAGACGGCCCGGATGTCACAAACGACTGCTTCCGTAATTGCTTGAGAGTTCGCATTCTTGCTCTGGCCGCTGATTATACAGAACCGGCGGTCTGAATCCAAGAGCGATGTTTGTTGATTCCAGGTCGTGGCCCAACGGCGATGGTTGCATCACTCCAATACCCCCCTGCTGCCGGTTGCTGAGCATGACGTCGAAGCCGCCTCGGGCAAAAACTTCAGAAAGCTCCAGCGGTCAGTGGCAGAACGGTTGACGGAGGGTGAGCGCCCCAGCGCAGCCATGAAGCCGTGCGTCAATGGGCCTGCCGCCGAGGTGGTCGGCGAGCCCGGTGGAGGTGATGACAACAGAATCGGCCGCCAGCGTTTGGAAGAAGGCTGCAGTCCAGAGGTCGCACGGCTTGTCCGAGATACCCTGCGCAAAAATGCCGAGATCGAACGCACCCACGAGCGAGTCGCCGCAGCGGATGCGGTGGTCGAGAAAGGTGAGGGGTTCGCCGGCCTGGCCTCGACTTCGCTTGTATGCTCGCCCGTCGCGTCAAAATCCACCCGCCCTAAGCCAGACTGCCGGCCAGTTAATTTTTTCATTCAGATGGCCGGCAGACTGGCTTGCCCCAAGACCCCCTACGCGACCGAACTCCGCCACCGCTGCGCTCGCCCCGGTTATCGCTCCATTCCGGCGGCTCGTTTCGTCACGATTGAAAAAAGACCGACCGTCACTCGCAAATGCCGATTGACCGTCGGAACCGCCTGCCCCCCGGTGCAAAGACTTTCCGGGCTGACTCGTTTCACAGTCACACCAAAAGACTTTGCGCCAGCCCGATATTGGCGCGACCAAAGCAGCGTAATCGTTCTCCGAACCGCCTCCGGCTGATTCCCCGCCCGGCCACGCCGCTTTCGT
>DLMG01000063.1:11119-18610 GCA_002479245.1 Verrucomicrobia subdivision 3 bacterium UBA7542
CCGCCCGGCCACGCCGCTTTCGTCGCAAAACGCCTTCGGTTTCTGATTGGTGGTGGGGGCCGGAACGACTGCGTCGGCCTTTTGCATTCAGTTCAAAATACTTTTTCACCCACCGACCATATTATGGACGTGCCGGATTGGTGAAGCTGTAGGGTAATACCCCATAGCACCCTTCCGCTCTCTGGCTTATGTTCACAGCATGAATAATAAAACACTCATCCAAATTGGAGGATAATATATGTCACTGATTTCTCTCGCCGTCACCAACCCGATTAAATTATGAAAACTCTCGCTTTTATTTTTGCGGCAACGACCCTGACTTCCAGCCTTTGCCTTGCGCAACCAATGCCTGCACTGCCGCAGCAATCAGTGCAGCCATCGCATATTACCAATTACGTCTCCCCGACTCCACAGCCACCTGGAACACTCCCGCAGCAACCTGGAACATACCCGCAAAAACCGGGAATACCGCTGCAGTTACCTGGAACACCCCCGCAGTTGCCCGGAGCACCGCCACAGTTGCCTGGAACATCCCCACAGTTACCCGAAGCACCGCCGCAGTTGCCTGGACCACCACCACAGTTGCCTGGAACAACCCCGCAGTTATGCGCCCAACCTCCGTCGAGCGGTCGGCGTGCCTCCTCAAACGCTTTGTTAAACACCAGCGCGAAGGCGTCTCCGCTCGACTGTTCCGTCAGCCGTCGGGTCAATTCGCCGTGCAGCTTTTCCGACAGTGCTTTTTTTGTTGTTCGTTCCCACTCCGCGAACAGTCCCCATTCCTTGAGCAAACCGGTGATGCGCTTGCGTTCTGTGTCCGTTTCGCGTAGCGGCCACGCAGTCAGGAGTCCTGCGAAACAATCCACTGGTGTGTCATCATCAAGCCACAACCCAGACAACGGCAGCCAGCCGCCATCGCCACTCGGCACGCGCAAGCACGCGAGCGCGAAAGCCAAGTGTTGGGGCGGGCAAGGACTGCGAGGGTTTTTCCAAAACTGCTCTCCGTGCATTTGCCATACTTCGAGGCCATCGAATCGTGCGGGCAATTCCGCCCAAATCGGGTTGAAAATCGGCTGCGAGAGTTTGCGAAACTGTTCGGGGAGGCGCCCGTCGAAGACATGCGCGGATTGCCAGATGGCCTCTCGCCCCCATTCTGCCAGTCGCGCGAAGCATGAATGCCACTCCGGTGACAGTTCTGTTCCGCATGGCTCGGCCATGAGGTCGCCCAGCTTCGCGAGTTTGCCGTCGGCCCGTTCAACCAAAACGCCCGCGAGAGTCCGTTCCAATGAGCCGCTGGAGTGGCAACTGGTGGACAGATATGCAAGGATCGCCGCCCGGCGACTGACAGCCGACACCGTTTGGCTGCCCAAGATTCCCTCAAACGACTCGCCGATTTCATCGGGCTTTGCCGCCGCAACTCCGAAGACCGCTGTCTCCGCTGGAACGAAGGCAGGCAACTCATCACCCAAGTCCTTTGCGGAAGCGAGTTGAGCCCACGCTTCAGCGGCAGCTTGGTTTGGCAGAACTTCGATGCGCAATGCTTCCGACTTGCGCACGATGCGACCAAAAACAGACCGAAGCAACGCGCGCTCCTCGACTGCCTTCAGCAGTTCGTCGAAAACAACCGTAGCCCATTTGGCCGGCCAATCCTCTTCGTTCCTCGCCGGTGCGGGCTTCTGTTCGACCAGGCGTTCGACTCCCCACTCTGCGTGAGCCAGGCTGCCCATCCGAGCCTCCAACCAAGATGCCATGCCTTGCATCGCCCTCCGAATCTGGTCTTTGACTGCTAAACTGTCCGCAGGGTTCCAGTTGCCGCGCTGAAGATTGGGCGGAAGCCTAAGATGAAGGTGGAAGCGGAAAGGCCAACTCACCTCATTTAGTGGAAAGAACGCGTAGGCAGCCCCGTCTTTCAAGGAGACGCCTCGCTCGTCGTCCTCCTTGTCGAGCTTGAGTCGGTGCTCACTGTCAGCATGCAAAGCCATTTGCCAGATTGGCTTCTCGCCCGGCTCGCTCAGCCGCCAAAATCGGGAATGGGAATCTCGTTGATTCGGCGTGCTCGTCGTCAGAGTAATCTTGTCGGCCTCGACGACGTTTGCAAGGTCGTTAGCTTGGTCATGCTGGCCAACTCGCATTTTAAGAGTATTCGGCCCAAGCTGAACAACGCGGACCTTTGGTAGGAACAACGGGCATAGTTCATAGACCTCGTGCGCTTGTCCCGTGATCCTTTGCTGCACTTTGACGAGTTGGTCGGGACGTAGGTGGAAACAAAAGAGAGTGCCCTGCTTAGACTGCCGAAGTGCGGTTGTGCGTTCGCTCAAATCGGCTGGCAACGCCGAAACAAATTCCGGTGTGCAGTAGCCCAGGTTGTTCACGTCGTTGAACGCATTCTCCAAGCCTTTGATCCCGACCTCCATCAAACGTGTTCGCAGGCGGTTCAGCCGCTCTGGGTTCGGATGAGACGCAAGTTCGTCGTCTCGACAAATCGGCAGGCGAAAGGCAAACGCATCGTTCCCCTCCCAAGTGTGAACCAAGACTTCAGAGGCGATGCGGTAGCTGGATTTGAATCCAATGCCGAACCGTCCGATGGTTTCCTCGCTCAACTCTCGAACTTTCCCTGCGGCGTGGACAAAGAACCGACTCAGACCGAGCAGATTCATTGAGGTCACTCTGCGCCCGTTGTTGGCAACAAACAGCCAGTCATCATTAAGCACGATGCGAATTTCTGCACCATCACCAACCGCAGCGTCGTCGGCGTTCTGCGCGAGTTCGGCGAGGTAGTTAGCCGCCAGCGCGCCTTGGCCGATGAGTAGGTTGCGAATCTGGAGCAGTGCTTGATGCGCCGGGCTGTGGAGTTGCAGCAGCCAGTCGGCATATACCGCGTCGCATCGGTGTTCGGGTGTCAGCTTGTCCAGTGCCTTCGCCAGTTGTTCCCACGTCTCGAATGCCGCAACGTCCGGGGCACGGCCAGCAGCCGCTTCGTAGGCTTCGCGATGGAAGATGATGGGCATCGAATCTTTCTAGCTAATATGGTGTGGTGGTGGTGCTCATAGGAACGAAGCTTCGTTGTCATCGTCGCCGGAAACCGGGGCCGTCGGGGTGGCGGAAACCGGGACGGGGTTGGCGTTTTCCTTGATGAACAAATCGCCGTTGGCGGATGCCTGACGGAAGAGGTCCAAGTCCCGTAGTTCCCAACCGCGAACGGTGCTCAGATAAACCCATTGCGTGGCCCGGGTGATGCCGACGAGGAGCAGGCGATGGCGACGCTCCCCCTCCACGCGCTGGAAGTTGTTTTCGACCAACTTGGGCATGAGGACGCAATCAAAGGTGAGTCCCTTGGCGTTATGGTAGGATGCGATCGTCGGCGTGAGGGAATCGAAGTCCGGCGGCGTGCCGCCCCGGCGGGCAGCGATGGCCTTGTGAACTTCAACGCCGCGTTCCCCAAGTTTGTTGGCGACGCTGAACAGGTCGCGGTTGGTGGGGACAATGATGCCGCACTTGTGATTCAGGAGCCGCCGTTCGCGCAGAACGTCCGCGAGCTTGTCGATCTCGTCATCCCAATCGTTCGCAACGTAGAGGCAGGGCTTCTGCCGTTCCATGGCCAGATAGTTGAGGCCGTCGTAGGCGTTGCCGAAATAGGAGGCGAGTTTGGCGATGTCCGGGGAATTGCGATACGCGGGCAAGAGGGAAGCGGATTGGCCGGTCAAGCTGAGATGCTTTTGCATTTCCTGCACGGAAGCCCCGCCCTCGAAGATTTGCTGCCGGGCGTCGGCAAAAACCGTCAGGTGCTTCGTGGCCAGGCGGAGGATACCGTAGGCAGTGGCATCCAAGTCCTGTCCTTCATCCACGAGCACGAAATCGAGGTTGGGTTTGGGTTGGCTGGCGCTCGCACTCGAAGCCACGATGGCTTGCAGGCTCTGGAGCACGCCAGTCCGCACGGCTGCAAAATCAATGAATGACTTGCCGCGCCGGTCCGGCAGCGTGCGAGGCTTGGGCTTGCGGACAAATTGATCCCACAATTCGGCGCACCAATCATCGAAGGTCCGCACGTTCTCCTTGGGAATACCGAGGAAGTCCAAAGACTGGCGCAGAAAGTAGGTGAGCACGTTGGTGTAAACGAGCACGCAAAAACCCTCGGGCGGGATTTTGTAGGTCTGACGCAGCCAGCGGGCGCGATGCAGCAGCACCTGGGTTTTGCCGGAGCCGGGCGGCCCCATGACAAGGTGATGGCGGTCAGGGCGCAATTCGACAATGGCGCGCTGCTCGCGGGTCAGTTGGCTGTCATGGAGGACAGAGGGCATGGCGTTGTTTACGCTACGGTTGAGAAAGGACCGGGAGATCGTTCTCACCGGCCTTGGTGGTCTTGCTCTGGCCGCGCGCACGTTCGCGAGCTTTCCGTGCCGATTTCACGTCGTCGGCACGGCCAAGGAACTCCGCCGCGTCTTCATACCAGCCCAATTGCCAGGGACTTTGAATCTCGATAGGCGGGAAGCGACGAAAGCCCTCTTGCGCTGCCTCCTTGGCAGCGGCCGTCTGGCCCAAGCCTTCGAGAATGCGCGCCCGCAGGATGTAATAGGGTGCGGAATCCGGCTCGCGCACAATTCCCTCGTCCACTTTTTCGAGCGCGACGGAAAAATTGCGGCGGCGCTTGTGGTGGAGTGCCCAATTGAACAATGGACCGCCCCAATTGCCGGACACACGCGCGCCTTCGGCGTAGTGCGCCTCCATCCGGTTGAGGTCGCCGAGTTCATCGTAGAACATGCCGAGACGATTTAGGATTTCGGCATCCGGGCGGCCGACGGCGCGGGAAGCGCTCTTGAGCACCTCGACCGCCTTCTCCAGCATGCGGAGTTCGCGGTAAAGTTCGGCCAGGCGCATTAGCTTGTCGTGATGGCGGGCGCTGAGGCCGCCGGCGTCGCGCAAATCCTCTTCGATTTCTTCGATCTCGACACGGACCGCTCCGGGGTTGGAAACATTGATGAGCGGGTTCTCCGCCGCGATTTCAACTCGTGCATCAGGGCGTTTGCGTAGGGCGACGGCGCAATCAAAGGAGCGACCTGAGCTGAACCGAAACTCAAAATTCAGTGCTTCGCCTGCTTCACTGGGATCGACCTCGACGGGCAGGTTTAACACGACGTGCTCCTCGGGCAAGGTCACGACTTCGATCCGCAACGTGCCGCCGAAGGGTTTGGGCAGGGCCAAACCGGTCACCATTTTGAAATCGCCATCGGGCGGATAAGGAATGGATGTGCCCGCTTGAACGAGCGGGATGGGGTTGCGTCCCTGGACGCGGAGTGCAATGGTCTGAGAAACGACTGGGCAAACTAACGGTTGCTGGAACGTCTCCAGCCACGCGGCGGTCCACGCAGCGCCTCGGGCGATGGCGGTCTGCGCGGCGGTGCTGTCCGGGAAACGGATCACGCGGCTCTGCGCAAAGAATTTGTCGATGGCCCACTGGACTTGCGGCACGAGCGAACTGCCACCGGCGAGCAACACTAGGTCCACATCCTTCGTCCGCAGTTTCGCGCGGTCGAGCGCGTCGGTGAGCGGTGCGAAGATGGAAAGCGCCAGCACGTAGTCCGTTTCGCGGGCGTGCATCATTTCCAGATCCAGAAACGGCTTCAGGATTTCCTCCCATTGGGCCGCGCTGAGTTCGGGATGGGCGAGCAGGTAGTCCCTGCCGCCGACGTTTACCTTCGTCGGAGCTTGCCGGGCTACAATCTGGGTCTTGTCCGCGCTCTCGTAACGACCGTGCAAGTGAAGTTGCGAGATTTCGCGGCAAAGACCTTCCTTGAGTGCCTCGGCGCAGCCACGCAAGGCGGGTTCAATGATTTTCTTGCGGTCAGTCCACTCAAAGTGACGCGCCGTTAGTTCGTTCTCCTTGAGCAACTGCGGGAGCAACACGTTGTGAATGATGGCTGCATCAAAATCGCCACCGCCGAGCCGGTGATAGCGGGAGACGGAGCGAGTCTCGATGGCAAAGGCCGCGCCGGTGGCGGCAGGGGAAAGACGGGCCACAAACACATCGCACGTGCCGCCGCCGAAATCGAACACGACAACATTCTGTAGCTTGTCCCAAACCTCCGCGCCAGCGTAGGTGAAAAGATAATCCGTAAGCGCCGCCACGGGTTCATCGAGGAGGTCGAAGTCCGAGAGGACAAGTCCGCCAAGCTTGGCGGCGGCGAGCGTGTCCGCCCGTTGATTGATCTGGAACGAGGCGGGGACGGTGACTACAGTGCGACCGGGAGGTGAACCGGTCGCCTGGCGCGCGCCGTTCATCAGGAACTTGAGGAGATGGCCCGCAATCTTGCGGGCATGATCGAAATCCTCGGCGGCCCGGTGATACCGCTTTTGCAGGCCCATGTCATTCTTGGTTTCGTAGAACAGGTTTTTTTCCAGGCTCAGTCCGTGCTTCTGTGGCTCGGCTCGCATCCGTTTTGCGCCTTCACCGATCCAGACCTTGCCGGCCTTGTCGATGGCCACGACCGAAGGAACGAGCGCGCCGGTGAACGGGCTCATTTGTGTGGCCTGCTCCAGCGGCACGCACTCGCACGCGAACTCGGCGGAGGAACTTTCGGGCAGCGGCAACCGCACTTGGGCGACTGTGGAGTTGGTCGTGCCAAGATCAATGCCGATGACCCGCGTGCCTGGCTTGGCGTTGGCGGCGGTGCGAAGTTTTTCGAGGGGGTTCATATATTAGTCCTGAATGATCTGCTGCAAGATGGACCGCATCCACACGGGCGTTTTTGGCACGAACGATTTCAAATCTGATTTTGTCTTTGTGTCCAACCGTTTTCTTAATCGCACGATGTGCCGGGAAATGTCCGGGTCATTTCGTAGATGGCGAATCGCTTGAATGATTAAGCCTGCTGGCTTGCCTGCTCCGAACAGATTGCGCGGCGAGGCGCGGCGGAACAAGAGTGTCAACTTCCCCAATGATACCCGGCGCGGGGCGCCGTCCGTGAGGATGACAATCTTGGCCGGCACCTGATCCGACAAGCCAAGTGCGTTTGCTGCGTAAGCGCCGGTGAACTGCCACTGCGCGTGACTGCCTTCCATCAACGCGCGGACGGTTGCCATGATGTCCGGCGCGGTCTGGCCGATGATGGGATGCTGGCGCGGCAAATCATAGAGTCCTCGGCGAATCCGGCGAATTTTGCCCGCTTTAACCAGCCGGCTTAGCGTCTGCCTGATGGCGTCTGGGCTGCCCAATCCGGCAAAGTTCCTGGGCGAGAATACTGAAGCGCCCCGGTTTGACCGCATGAACCGGAGTATCGAAACGTCAATGGGTTGGGCTGGTGTTTTCATTCATTACTGTCACAAACACTGCCTAGTTTTTGTGACAAAAACAAGCCAATTTTGACCCCACATTGAGTTCGGACTTTAGCTTCGGTCTGTGGTCGGCGAGCGGGGAAAGTGGAGCGGAGAGCGGAGAGAAGCGTTTAGCGAATTGCAGCCGGAGCGCAACGCCGCTGCCGAGCCGCAGACGGAAGTTAT
>DLMG01000005.1 GCA_002479245.1 Verrucomicrobia subdivision 3 bacterium UBA7542
TTTTGAGACAGTCTCTGCCGCGCAGCCTTGAAATTTGGGACGCGCGGCAGCGCGTCCCTGCCAAAATCACTTCAGCAAGCTGCCTAGTTGCAGTTTCCGGCGCAGCCGGCCGTTGTCGGCAACCATGCGGAACTTCCCGCCCGGCGCGGGCCGCGTGTAAAATTCGCCGCCGGCACATTCCACCAGCAACGCGCCCGCCGCGATGTCCCACAAATTGATGGTGCGCTCGACATAGGCGTCCAGCCGCCCGCAAGCCACATAGGCAAGTTCGAGCGCCGCCGATCCCATGATCCGGATTTTTAACGCGCGCCGGGAAAGCCGGTTCACGTGCGGCAGGCTTTTCTCCAGGTTGATTTTGCTCTTGGAAAATCCCATGGCGATGATGGCATCGCTCACGTTCGCGCGTTGGCTGACCCGGACGATGCGTCCGTTGAGCCGCGTCGGGCCGCCGCGAATTGCCGTCCAAAGCTCGTCTGTGAACGGACCATAAATCACTCCCAGTACCGTGACATGTGACGCGTGACAAGTGACATGATCTTGTCTGCGGCTTCGGACGCTTTTCTTGTCACCTGTCACCTGCCACTTGTCACTCCTCGCCTGCAAGGCGATGGAAACCGCCGCGTGCGGGATGCCGAAGGCGTAATTGACCGTGCCGTCAATCGGATCCACCACCCAGCGGTATTCGGCGTTCACATTCCCGGAATCGCCCTCCTCGCCGAGCAGGGGAATCTTGGGAAACGCGGCGCGCAGGGTTTTCTCGATGAGTTTCTGGCAGCGCACATCCAATTCGAGCTTGATGTCGTGGGCGTCGGCGAGGTTGACGCGTTTGGGCTTGTGCCAGTTGGCGCGCATGACGCGCCCGGCGGCGCGCGCGGCTTGGACGGCGGCTTTTTGTGCTTCAATCAAATTCACGCCAGAGTTGATGCCAGCAGAAGGACTCGCGGTCGAGATTATTTGGAATGCGGCGGGAGTTTCAATACCGCTTGGGCAAATCCCATCGGCCTTCAACGTGTTCTCCGCCCTCCACGTCAAAGATCACAAGCTCTAGCTGATTATTAGTCTCGCGCAGCACATAATTACCGGGAGAGTCTTCCTCGTGAATGTGTCCACCAATGAGAAAATTATTCCAATTATCCCAGCCTTTCAGCCCCCAAAATGCGGCGTTGGTTGGATTTGAAACGATGTTTTGAAGTTTGGCGCGAGCTTCAGCCGTGGTCTGATAGTTCACCTCTGTCAGAATCATGCCAAGAGTTGGAGGCACCTCATGCGGTGCAAAATAATAATACTCACCCTTGATCAACTTCACCTCGGTTTTGCCCACAGCGAGATAAAACAATCCGACAAGAACGATGCTGGCAGCCATCACAATTCCAATTCGTCGCGGAAGTTTAGGTTTGTGCCTTTCGTTGGAGAAGGCCGCAAGGCAAACCACGAGCAGGCCGGCGGCCAAAAGTCCCGTTCCCCAATTTAACGCCGAGGTCAATGCCCCCTGCCGGCTGAACAAAATATTTCTTTTCTCCCAAAACGGCGTCCAATTAATCCAGACATCGTTTCGCATATCGTTGCTCGAAAGTGTCGCAGTAAGTTTGGTCGCCACCGAGGAACCGACAACCCATTCGCGCAGAAGCGGGTGAACGATGTTGAGGGGTTCCGGCGACTGACGCGGCCACTCGTCTGACGACACCGGGTAAGCGGGTTGAGTACATCGTTCGACTTTGAAGTGCGACGCTTCCGCTCGCGACGGGCCAAACACATAAAGTTCAACGTTCAACGGCCCATTGTCCACACCCGTCAGCCGCATTGGATAAACGGGCTTGTCGGTTTTGAAGGTGAACGACAACGGATGCGGTGTGCTGGTTTCGTTGTCCGGCTTGTCGCGCCGGACTTTCGTGGCCACAAAAACCCAGCCGTCCTTGACATAGCTGGCGATCACCGGTTCCGCATTGGTCGGCATCGCAAATCTGTTTTCAGACAGCCAGGTTTGCAATGCTCTTGCGTCACGCGAAGCGATGGTTGTGGTTTCAAATATGCCAACGAGCTTGCGGTCGAGAATGGTGACTGCTTGGCTGGAAGTCTCAGAACTCATTCCCGCGGATCTGGATTTGGTTGCGGTGAGCAACAGCGCTGCAAGTATTACAAGCAACAGAAGAACAAGGGCGATTGTAAAAGCGTTTGATACGGATTTTGCGGCCAACCGGAGCAAATAAACGAATCCAAGCGCGAACAGGATCCCAATGTAATATCGCGGAACGTTGTGGATAATCTGTGGCCGGAAAAGATATTGCAGCGTCGGAAATAATCCGGTGGTCGCTTCTTCGATGACCGGCTGGCTCGGCAGCGGTACGACCCACGCGAAGTTGGTGCCCGCGCCGTTGAAGCGTGTTTCGATCACGAGCCGCTCGGCACCGTTGGTGTAGCAAATCAGCGCCCGCTGGTCGGGAATCGTGATTTTGGCGGGATAGGCGATGGTCGGAACCACCATGCCGTCGGCCAGTGCCGCCATCGGCAGGAACAGGAGAAGCAAGAATGAAAAGATTCGTTGCACTCTGGCGGAGAGGCTTATCGCTCCCGGACGTGAAGGCAAATCAAATTTTCTCCGGTTGAAAGGCTGGAACGGAGCGCCGGTCTCCGACCCGGCACGAAGCAGCGGGAAAACACCGAACATCCAACATCGAACACCCAACATCCAATGAATGGTTCGAAGGCAAGAATTGGAAGTTCGATGTTGAATGTTGGATGTTGGATGTTGACTGGCAACCGGCCGGATCGGAGTCCGGCGCTCCGATTACGGAATCACCTCGTTGCGGCCTTCCAACTGCTTCAATTGTTCGCCGCGTTTCTGGTCGAGCAGATTTTTTTCGGCGGCTTCGATGGCGTGGAGCAAATCGGCGGCTTCCAGCAGGCGTGGCGCGATGACGAAACTCGCGCCGGCGGCGTAAAGGACCGGGATGTCGGCGAGCAATTCGGCGTGGACGATGATTTTCGCCTCCAGGTTCAATTCGCGGAGTTGCCGCAGCATTTTCAGGTTGTCCGCGCCCTTGAGCACCATGTTGGGCAGCGAGCAGATGATGATTTCGCATTCCGCCACGCCGGCATGGTGCACCACGTCGCGTTGCGTGATGTCGCCGTAAATGACCTGCACGCCGCGTTTGCGAAGTTGTTCGTAAACCTGCGGGTTGAAATCCACCACGACAATGTCCGGCAAGAGCGCGGATTGGTCACGGCTGATTTCTTCAATCAACGAACTGGCGGTCCACGAGAAACCCAGCAGGCAGATGCGTTTGGGTTTTTCGCCGATGCCATCCGTGGGCGCGGCCTGGTCGAGGTCGCGGAAGCCGATTTTATTCAGCCAGGGGATGGTTTTTTGGAGGATATAATCGTTCTTGAAGATGGCGTAGGTTGAATCCACCGCGAGCAGCGCGAAGGAGAACGCGGCGATGCCGATGATATTGTCCGAGACGTCGCCATTGGCTTTGCCGAGCGCGAGCAGCACGAGGGAAAGCTCGCTCATCTGGCAAAGATTGATGGCCGGCAACAGGCTGATGCGATAACCCTGTCGCATGGAGTAGAGCGCGGGAAAAACCGTGAGGAGCCGGCTGCCGACGAGAAACAGGCAAAAGAAAACAGTCCAAAGCACGTAACTCCACGTCGGCATTGGAATTTCCATGCCCAGCCCGACAAAAAACAGCGTCACAAAAAAATCACGGATGCTCGTGACCTTGGCCACGACGTCGAGCGTGTAAGGAAACGTGGACACCATGACGCCGGCGATGAGTGCGCCCATCGCGGTGGACAGGCCGAGCCAGTTGGCGAACCCCGCCATCGTAAAGCACCACGCCACCGCGCCAACGAGCACGAGTTCCGGCAGGCGCGCAACCAATTTAAAAACCGGCGGCAACACAAACCGGCCGGCCAAAAACGCCACCGCCACGAGCAGAATCACCTTGCCCATCGCCAACGTCAGCACGCCCACGGCGGGATTTTTCAGGTTCGGCTGGATGGCCAGGAACAGAATCGTCGCGATGTCCTGCAGCACGAGCACGCCGAGCGTGACGCGGCCGGCGAGCGTTTCGAGTTCGCGCTTGTCGTAAAGGATTTTGATGATGATGACCGTGCTGCTCATCGCCGCTGCGACACCAAGATAGAGCGCTTCCAGCCGGTTCTCCGCCGGACCGATCAGACCGAAAACGATCCAGCCAAGCAGGACACAGCCGAGAATTTGCGCCGCCGCCGTGAGCATGATGACCCGGCCCGCGCTCAGCATTTTTTTCAGGTCAATCTCCAGCCCAATCATGAACAACAGCAGCGACAATCCGATTTCGGAGATGGTCCGAATGTTCTGGATGTTGGTGATCCACTCGAAACCGTGCGGCCCGATGATGAAGCCGGCGACGAGGTAGGCGAGCAGCACCGGCTGGCGCGCGACTTGCGACAACACCGCCAGAATCCAGGCGGCGATGATGCAAATGGCAATGTCGGTGACTAACCCGTGCTCCATGTGGACGGGAAGTTAAAGGGAACGTGCAATACGAGTCGAGGCGGGAGTTGCTGGATCCGAAAACCGAAAACCGAGGGCCCAAATCCCGCAATGCGCATACGCGTCA
>DLMG01000007.1 GCA_002479245.1 Verrucomicrobia subdivision 3 bacterium UBA7542
ACGTCAAGCAGGCGCTGATTTCCAGTGGCGACGGCTGGATGGATGCCGATCCGGAAATCCAGCGTTTGAAGCCGGACATTTATGTGGTGAACGAGGACGGCGACAAGGGCGGCAAGCGCGAATACTGTAAAAAAAATGGCATTCAATATCTGGTGCTCAAGCGCACACCCGCGCCCGGTCTGCCCAAACGCTCCAGCACCGACCTGAGAGGGTTCTAGCGTTGCTGGTCCCGGGATCATTCGTTCAAGGGCGCAATTTGGCCCCGCCACCGTTCGGGCGCATACGGACACTGCCACCGATCTGTAGCAGCCTCCTGGCCTGCCGTAGCCAGCGGCATCCCTTGCCGCCCGGGCCACAAAACCGAACCCACGTCATGACCTCGCTCCCACATCAGACCCCCCGGCTGGAAGCCGGGCGCTACAGCAGCCAGGGATGGCTGCCGCTACGGGGGCAGTGTCCCGAATGCGCCCCCACCGTTCGGAGTTCCGCCTTTAGGCGGGCAGCGGGCGAAAGTCCCGCCGGGGAGGAGCCGCCTGAAGGCGGAACTCCAAACCGAAGCCTGCCCCCCGCACGCTTGGTGGCAGTGCCAGGCTGCGGCCTTTTTTAACTGCAGTTGATTTCAGGCTTGTGTTTTTGGGGTTCGGACGAAAAACTATTCATCCATTATGGAATTACATGACGCACCGGCGACTTATCTTTTTAAACTGTGGCCTTGGTTTGAAGCCAACCGGATTCGGATTATTTGGGGCGGCGGCGTTATCCTTGTTGCCGCCGGGCTGATTTCGTTTTATTCCTGGCAGCGGGATCAAAAGGAGATCACGGCGGGCAAGGCGCTGACGCAAATGATGAGTTCCATTCCGCACAACGCCACCCCCAGCCAGGAGGCCGACCTTTATTTGAAAATCAACGCGGATTATCGTGGCACGTCCGCCGGGCAACGGGCCTTGTTGCAAGGCGCTGCGATGTTGTTTGCGGCGGGACGACATGCAGACGCGCAAGCGCAGTTCCAAAAGTTTCTCGATGCCTACCCGGGCAGTTTCTTTGCCGCCCAGGCTGCGCTTGGCGTGGCGACCAGTCTGGATGCCCAGGGCAAAACGGCTTTGGCCGCCGGCGGTTACCAGCGGATCATCAACAGTTCTTCCGACGCGGTAGCGGTGGACTCCGCAAGATTCGCCCTGGCGCAAATTAACGAACGTCAGGGCAAACTTACTGAAGCGATAAATCTTTACGGAGCCATCGTGCATTACAACCCCAACGGCTCGCTGGGTTCGGAAGCCGGGTTGCGCTTGATGGAATTGAAAATGAAGGTGCAATCCACTTCGCCTTCAACCGTCCCGGCGGATCCGTTCAAGCCAAACCACTGAGCCATGAAACTCACCCTCATCGGCACGGGTTACGTCGGTCTGGTCACCGGCACTTGCTTCGCCGAAGTCGGCCATCAGGTCGTGTGCGTGGACAACGACGCGGCCAAGGTCAAACTGCTCCAATCCGGCGGCATTCCGATTTATGAGCCGGGACTCGAAGAACTTGTGAAGAAAAACGTGGCTGCCGGACGGCTTACGTTCACCAACAGCACCGCTGAAGGCGTCCAAAAATCCGACGTGATTTTCATCGCCGTGCCAACGCCGCCACAACCAGACGGTTCGGTGGATCTGAGCTTCATCGAAAAAGTCGCACGCGACATCGCCGCCGCCATGACGACTTATAAAATCGTCGTGGACAAAAGCACCGTGCCGGTCAGGACCGGCGAAAAGGTCACCGAAACCATCAAACGCTATTGCCCGGCAAAAGTGGACTTCGACGTGGTGAGCAATCCCGAGTTCCTGCGCGAAGGTTTCGCCGTCGGCGATTTGATGAAGCCCGACCGCGTTGTCATCGGCGTCCGCTCCCAGAGGCCGGTCGCCGCGATGAAGGAAATTTACACGCCATTCAATGCGCCCATCATCGTTACCGACATCAATTCCGCCGAACTCATCAAGCACGCCGCCAATTCCTTTCTGGCGCTGAAAATTTCCTACATCAACGCCATCGCCGCCATTTGCGAAGCGACGGGCGCGAACGTGCAGGAGGTGGCCCAAGGCATCGGTCTGGACGAGCGCATCGGTCGCCGGTTTTTGAACGCCGGCATCGGCTTCGGCGGCAGTTGTTTCCCGAAGGATTTGAGCGCGTTCATCAAAATCGCCGAGCAAATGGGCTACGATTTCCGGTTGCTCAAGGAAGTCCAGCGCATCAATGCCGATCAGATGAACCGGTTCGTCAAAAAAATCACCGACACGCTCTGGGTATTAAAGGACAAAAAAATCGGCGTGCTCGGCCTCGCCTTCAAGCAAAACACCGACGACGTGCGCTCGTCGCCGGCGATTGACCTTTGCCAGCGCTTGCAAAAAGAAGGCGCAAAGTTGCGGGTGCATGACCCAAAGGCGATGGACAAGGCCAAAGCCGCGCTCGCGGACGCGACCTACGTGGATGACATGAATGCTGTCGCCGAAGGCTGTGACGCGATTGTCATCGCGACGGAATGGGACGAGTTCAAAAAGCTCGATCTCGAACGCGCCCGCAAGTCGCTCTCGCATCCCATCATGTTCGATGGCCGCAACCTTTTCGACCGCGTGGAAATGGAACGGCTGGGCTGGATTTACAAAAGCGTCGGGCGGTGAAACGGCAGTCGAAAGTCGAGGGACGAAAGTCGAACGCCGTCGCGTCTGGCGCTCGACCCTTGATACCCGGCTCTCGACACGTCACGGAAGTTTCTGCCGCCTTGATTTTCCGCGGCGGCAAACTGCTCATTAGCCGGCGCCACTCCAATGCGCATCTCGGCGGGCTGTGGGAATTTCCCGGTGGCAAGCGCGAACCGGACGAAACCTTCGAGCAATGCCTGGTGCGTGAAATCCGCGAGGAACTCGGCGTGGAAATCTCCGTCGGCAAACTTTTTGAATCCGTCACTCACGCTTATCCGGAGAAAACCGTTCACCTGAAATTTTTCGTCTGCCGGTTGGAACGCGGGGAACCGCAGAGGCTCGGCTGCGCGGCGTTCAAGTGGATCAGCGTGTCGGAATTGGACACTTGCCAGTTTCCAGCGGCGGACACGCGGTTGCTCCAAAAGCTGCAAAACTCGCCGGAATTGTGGGCGTAAATTTGCCACCCGATTGGTTCTTGGATGTTTTCAGCAACCCGGAATGACTAACGACGAAAACCGAATGACGAAGGAATGTTGCAATGACAAATGTCCAAAAACGCTGCATTTGGGAAGACGGTTGGCCGATTTTATGGAGCGCTCCATCGGGTCATTCGGGCTTGGTCATTCCTTCGTCATTCGTCATTAGGACTTGGTCATTGGTTCCACCGACGAACGCTAAAAATTACAAAGGCACGGAGATGTTCCCATTTGCCCCACACCTTTGCGGCAGATCCCCGGCGCTTCACACCTTGCCGCAAGTCTCTTCGATTATCTGGCTGAAGTTGTTTTCGCCAATGTTGACGATACCCATTTCGCGTTTGGCGTTTTCCGGCGAGTCGCTGGCATGCGCGGCGTTGACCATGATGGTCGAGCCAAATTCGCGGCGGATGGAGCCAGGCGGCGCCTTGGACGGATCGGTCGGTCCCAGCACATCGCGGATTTTGGCGACCGCATTCACGCCTTCATAGACCAGGGCGATGCACTTTTCCGTGCCGGGCTTGTTCCAGTCCTCGCGCGGCAATTCAGACGACGCATGGCCGGACATGAAACGGATGATATTCTCGAATTGATTGTCGCCGAAGGTCGCGCCGAGGGTTTCTCCAAGCTGTTTTTCCTCGGTGGCGGGAATTTTGAAGCCGAATTCCTTTTCCAGCGCGGCTTTGGCCCTGGCCCCGACCAAGTCCTTGAGCTTGGTGCGAAGAACTTCGCGGACAGGACCGTAAAATTCCATCGCCTGGGCCACACTCATGCGATGCACCTTGGCGCCCACAATGAACAACCCGGCGCGGGAGAAAAAGTCGATGACATTGCCGGGGCGACCGGTGGCAAAACGGAAATTGTCCGGTTTGATGAGCACGAGCGTGCGCTGGCTGGTTTCGCCGGATTGGTAAACAATGACATTTTCCAGGACGCCGCCTTCTTTGTCGGAAAAGCGCGCCCACAATTTGAGTTTCGCATCAACCTCTTCCGGGTTGGGCGCGGCGAGCACCGCCGGTTCAAAGTAGCGAATCTGCCCGTTATCATCCGTGATCAGGTCGCCGTACGTGTCACGAATGGTTTCCCCCACGCGACGTTCCGGACTGAGATTGCCGACGACGGAACGAACCTTTCGCACGGCGTCATTGCCGCGGAACAGAAGCATCATGATCCGCCGCCGCCGCCCCGTCTTGGGGTCGGGTGAGAAATT
>DLMG01000254.1 GCA_002479245.1 Verrucomicrobia subdivision 3 bacterium UBA7542
TCTGTAATACAATCCTGTAACTTCGCGCACGGACGACAAAGATTTGGACTGCGGTGGCAGCCTGCCGAGGCGAAGCGCAGCGAAGACTGGAGCGCAGCGGCGACACCGCTTTCCGCACTGCCGGTTGCTTCCAAAAGCGGCGTGGCGCTTCGCTTCCCGCCGCAGTCCAAAATCTGTGGTTGCGGCCAAAGGCCGCGCTGGGTCCATCTGTGTTCATCCGTGGTTAAAGATTTGCGTCTTCTGCGCCTTTTTGTCCACCCTCCGCAATACCTTGCTACGGAGGACGGGCGGCAAGAAATGGAAACCAACAGAAGCAAACGAAGTGAACGACGAAACGAGGGCTGTTTCCAGTCTTTGTTCCCTTCGTTCCCTTCTGTGGAAATGGACATCCCTGCTTTGGGTTCCTTGCGTTCTTCCTGTCCACCAAAGCCTTCGGCGTAGGCGGATGCGGTTAAAAAAGTTTCGCGAAAGACCGCCGCTACACCAATTCCTTTGTGCGAAACCGCCACAGGGCGAGCAATAACATGATCACTACAAAATCCGCGGCGTACAGGCTCAAGCAGGCGACATCCTTCACGTTCAACAGGCTGCCCTGAAGGACCTGGAAAAAGACGTTGAAATCCTTGTAGCTGGGCAGGATGAAATAAAGGGGATTGGGCGATGAATAAAAGCCGTTGCCGGCAACGAAAGCCAGCACCGAGGCGATGATGGGATGCATGAAGAGGGACAGCAACATGGCCAGCGAACCCAGCATGAGCTGCCGGCAGAACATCAGCCACGGCGCCCATTTGATGACAGGACTCAATTCCAGGCTCTGGGTTTGCGCGAAGATAAGGATGGCAAGCGACGTAAGCAGGGCGAAAGCCGCCATGACCACAACCCCGCCCAGGTATTTGCCGAGCAGAAATTGGGTGCGCGAGACCGGTTTCGAAAGCGTCAAACGGATGGTGCCTTTGCGAATCTCGGAAGCAACCGCGGTGCTGAAGATGAACAAGGCCACGATGCTGCCGCCAAACGAAGCCACCTGATAGAACATCGCCTGAAGGGTCGTTGAGGCGCTTTCCATTGATTCCCGGAATTTACGCCGGTCCACTTCGCTCATCTGATTGGTTCCCATGAACGAATTGTTGGTCATTTGATCGTCGCTGAATGATTTCGTTATGTTTTTGCGCGCCGACGACATGGTGATGGAGAAGAAGATGGTCAACGCCAGCGACGCCAGCATCAGGCCGAGCAACAAACGCTGATGGAGCAACGCGCGAATGCTGTCGGTGGCGATCAGGAAAATGGTCTTCATAATCTGGGCGGTGCGGCGATGGTGGCAAAGAAAATTTCTTCCAGTGATTGCGTCTCGGTCTCCGTCCGCACAATTTCGACGCCGTGCTGTTGCAGCAACTGTTCGACCGTTTTCCGGAGCGCCTCGTCCGGGCAACTGATCGTCGCCTGTCCCTGCACCAAAGTCACCTGGGCCGCCGTGGTCGCGAGCGCCTCCATCAGCGGAGCCGGAAGGCTTTTAACCACAAACCGCGTGCTTCGGCCGGCGGACAGTTCCTGCAAGGTTCCCACGCGCTTGAGTTCGCCATTTTGCAGGATGGCCACCCGATCACACACCGTTTCCACTTCCGAAAGGATATGCGAACTGATGAAAACGGTCTTACCGCGCCGCTTTAACTCAAGCAGGATGTCGCGGAACTCTTTTCGCCCGACCGGGTCAAGACTGGCGGTTGGTTCATCCAGGATCAACAAATCGGGGTCGTGCAACATGGCCTGGGCGAAACCAATTCGTTGCACCATGCCTTTGGAGTATTTGGAAACAACTTTTCCGGCCGCATCTTCCAGGTTCAGCAACTTCAACAATTCCGCCACCCGTGCCGGACGTGCCTTGGGTGACACGCCGCAAAGCGCGGCGTAGAAGTCGAGCAACCCTTTGCCCCGGTAATAGTCGTGCAGGATGATTGATTCCGGCAAATAACCCAATCGCCGGTGAACTTCCGTTTCGGCCACGGGCCGATCAAACAAATAAGCCGACCCGCTGGTCGGGCGGATTAAATTGAGCAGCAGATGGATCGTGCTGGTTTTGCCGGCTCCGTTCGGTCCCAGGAAGCCGAAGATTTCGCCTTCCTTGACCTCCAGGTTCAGCATCCGTACCGCAGGGGTTGCCTCTTGGTTCCAACCGTGGCCGTACGTCTTGCTGAGATTTTCAGTGCGGATGGCGGTCATGCAGACTATTCCCTGGTTAATCGTTCCAGCAATTGCCGCAACGCATCGTCATTACCCGAATAGCCGACGCGCAGCCATTGCACCACTCCCTTTTTATCCACCAGCACCAAAGTGGGAATGCCCCGCACGCCATAGTTGCCGCCGACAGCCCCGTCCTGGTCGAGTACCACGTGGAAGGAGTATTTCTTGCGTTGGATGAAATTGCGGACCGGTTCGGCAGTTTCTCCCTGATTAATGCTGAGGATTTCCAATCCACGGTCTTTGAATTTATCCTGCAACTCCTGCAAACCGGGCATCGCCATCCGGCAGGGCCCGCACCAGGTGGCCCAGAAATCCATCAAGACGACCTTTTGTCCCCGATACGAGCTTAACGTGACAGAGTTGCTGGACAAATCAGGCAATGAAAAATCCGGCGCCGGCTGGCCAACCTTGACATTCCCCATCTCAGGCACCGAGCCGCCACGTTGCTGGTGCAAGCCAATTTTTACCTCATAATGGATGGCTATGCTCGCCAGCGCAAAAAGCACCCCCACGCTGATCCATGCAATTTTTGGCAGCTTCATGATGTCGCGGCTCGGCCTGAAAATTATAAGTTCGCGTTCGCGCAATCAACCTATTTGACGAACCTGCTTTCTGGAAAAACAAACTGGCGGGGAACCGCGTATAGCGGCGTGGCCGCCACGCGGCTGAGGGCGGGTGGTGAACCCCGACACGAGTCGGGGCTGGCTGACAGGCGGGTGGTGCGGATTTGGGAGTGTGAATTGCAGAAAGCCAAGAAGCGTTCGACCCCTCACCTGACCTCCGGCCATTCTCTCCCCGATCGAGGCGGAGAGGACGAACCGAACAAGGTCATGCAGCAGATTCTGGAAAAGTTGAGCCGTCTTCACTCCGCCTCGCCGCGCCAAGGAGTTGAAGGTTGAGAGAATGGCTCGTGGGTACGCTCGCCCCACCTTTTACGGTTTCAATCCGTGTCCATCCGCGTATGGCGGCGTGGCCGCCACGCGGCTTTACGCCGTGGTTAAAGATGGGAATCGCGGAGCACAGAGACGCAGTGCGGGTTGAATGAGGAGCGCTGAAAGCATCTCGCCACATGGCCACGAAATGCTTTTTCGACAACCCCGATTCGAAGGGACCGTTCTCACAGGGCGATCCATCGCGCCCGTTCTGGTTTCTCCACGGTTTTATTTGGAAACGGTCCGATGATAAATGAACCACTCGTAGCCGCTGAGGCTAAAGTCAGGGAGGCGGGTGTCAACCTGAGGTTTGGGCCTGCTGCTGATTTTCACCAGCTCAAAGCCATCTGCATTTGACAATTCAACCGACCCGGTCACGCGGCGGCTTGAAAAATTGATTAAGACAAGGAACTCATCCTTCGCATCCCGTCGCAGGAGGCTAACGACTTCTCCCGGGGTCGTGTTCTCAAGCCAGACAACGTCCCCGTTGTAAAACGCGGCGTATTGCTTGCGAAGCTTGATCAGATCCCGGTAAATGTCGCGCAGCGGAGGGCGTCCGCCGGGGTTCCAAAAAACCGGCATTTTTTCAAACAAGGCCGGGTCGGTGGACTCGGTGGCATCACCCACTTCCATGCCATTGTAAAAGAGCGGCACGCCATCGAGCGTCAACATCAACACCTGGGCGGCGAGCGCGCCATTCACGCCGTAACGCACCACCGCCCGGTTTTCCTCGTGGTTGTCTGTAAAGCGCAGGTGCAACGCGCCCTTGGGGAACTGCTGCTGGGTGTGTTCCCACGATTGTTTCATGCGATAGACCGGTAATACGCTGCTCATGACCATGTTCAGCGCGGAGACCATGGCCCAGGAGGAATCCACGTCGAACGCCTTATAAAGCAGTGCCGGCTTGGCGCCAGCGTCAGCGAGAATGATGACCTGAGGATTGATCTTCTCAAGTTCAGCCCGGACGGCTTCCCAAAAATCAAGGGGCACCGTAGAGGACACATCGCAACGGAACCCGTCCACGCCGAAGTCCTTCAACCAGTATTTCATCATTCCAATCATGTAGCGGCGCACATCTTGATTCGTATAATTCAACCCGGCCACATCCGTCCAAGCGGGATCGGGCGGGATGATGCTGCCATTCGCATCCTTCTGGTAAAACTGCGGATGTTCTTCCATGAGCACGCTATCCCAGGCGGTTTGACCGGCTACGATGTCCATAACCACTTTCATGTCGCGCTTGTGGGCTTCCGCGATCAGTCGCTTGAAGTCGTTGGTTGTGCCATAGTCGGGGTTGATGGCGTAAAAGTCGCGCACCGCGAAAGGGCTTCCGATGGAGCCTTTCTTCATCTTTTCGCCGATCGGGTGGATCGGCATGAGCCAGAGAATATCCACACCCAGATCCTTTAATTCATCCAATCGGGCAGTAATCGCATTGAAATCCCCTTCCTTGGAGAAGTTTCGTGGAGAGATTTCATACACGACCGCACTCCGGAGCCAGTCGGGTGATTTGCGGGTGCTCGGATTGGATGAATCTGCCTCTGAACCGGCGGCAGAATTAATCGCCAGCCAACCCATGAGAGCTGTGGCAAGCAGGTATCGCAGTTTTTGCTGAATTTTGTTCATGGCGTTTGAGCTGTTGAGTTGATTTTTAGACGCAGGTTGTTGGTCTGCGTTCACAAGTAACAAAACTCATTTTACTTCACGGTTTCAACGCTGTCCAGCCAGTTTAATGGATGGTTTTACGGAACGGGTCGGCGACCAGGAACAAATGCTGAATGGGAGCGGCTGGAGGATAATATACCTACAAGTGTAAATCTCAATTCGCGCCTTCTGGCGGCGCAAACTGGCGGGGAACCGCGTATAGCGGCGTGGCCGCCACGCAGCTGAGGGCGGGTGGTGAACCCCGACACGAGCCGGGGCTGGCTGACCGGCGGGTGGTGCGGACTTGGGAATGTGAACTGCGAAACGCGGGGCGGATCCTGAAACTGATTTCAAAGGCTTTGAACCGCTCATCTTCACCCGTCAGCGCTGATAAGCGGAGATAAACGGTTGGTGGTTGGTTGAGGATTGAGGGTTGAGCGTTAAAACAGCTCGCAGATGCCGATTTGGAAATCGGCACTCCGATGCTTTGCGGTCTTTGCGTTCTTCCTGTCCACCAAAGCCTTCGGCGTAGGCGGATGCGGCTAAAAATTTGGGCGTCGCAGAGCTCCGCCCTCCGAAATTCGTGTCAATTCGTGCAATTCGTGTCAAAACCGTTTCTTAAGCCTTCACTGGTTGATGTGCACCACGGTCGCGGGCGGGAAGCCGTTGAACCAGGTCGAGGACGCGTGGCTGTAGGCGCCGATTTGCTCGCTGTAAAGCAGGTCGCCCAGTTGCAGGTCGCCCGGCAGTTCCTCCGCCATCGAAACCACGTCCAGCGCGTCACACGTCGGGCCGAACACCGAGCAGATCTGGGTCGGCCCGCGTTTGAACGATTTCATGTGGTAATGGCAATGGTCGAAGATGACGCCGGAGAAGGTGTGATAGACGCCATCGTTGATGTAGTAGCAGAGTTTGCCCTCGCGCATGGCCTTGCCGATGATTTTTGAGACGGCGGTGGCGGCGGTGGCGCAGAGGAACCGCCCCGGCTCGGCGAGAATCTGGATGTTCTTTGGAAAGAGCCGGTTGAGTTCGCGGTTGATGATGCTGGCCAGCTCGCGGAACGGCTTCACCGTGTCGTCGTAGGGCGCCGGAAACCCGCCGCCGATGTCGAGCAGGTTCATCTTGGTGTAGCCGCGGTCCCTGGCTTCCTTGAAGATGTTGGCGGCCAGGTTGATGGCGGCGACGTAATTCTTGAAGTTGGTGGTCTGACTGCCAACGTGGAAACTGATGCCTTCCACGGTCAGCCCCACCTTGTACGCCGCGAGAATCAAATCCACCGCTTCGCCGGGCGCGGCGCCGAACTTCGATGACAACTCGACCATGGCGCCGGTGTTGGGCACCTTCAGCCGCAACGCGAGACCGGCCTGCGGGGCATGCTTCTTGATTTTGCGGATTTCCTCGTAATTGTCGTAGGTGACCAGCGGCTTGTACGGGTTCAGTTCCTGCAGCGTCTCGTTGGCTTTGATGGGGTTGGCGTAGATGATCTTGTCCCAAATCCAGTCCTGCCGCTGCTTGTCCGGCATGTCCTTGATGTATTCATAAACGATGCGGAATTCCGGCATCGAGGCCACGTCGAAGCTCGCGCCGGCATCGAACAGCGTCTTGACAATGGCGGGATCGGGATTGGCCTTGACGGCATAGTAGGCCTGGATGCGCGGCAGGTGTTTTTTGAACGTGGCGTAGTTGCGGCGCAATTCGTCGTGGTCCACCACGAACAGCGGCGTGCCGTGTTGTTCGGCCAGTTTCTTCAGTGTGCGGCGCGGTATCATCTCAGTCTCCGTCGGTGATCAGGAAGTTTTTGAACTGCCACGGATCATCCCGGTCAATCTGCGGGTTGTTGTGGCCGTTGAACGCATTGGTGTAGTGTTTGAGCGGCGTCCAGTCGGACGGCTTGGAAATCCATTTGCCCAGATACGGCCTGGAAATCTTCAAGATGTACTCGTGCGGCAGGTCATCCGGCACGCAGACGCCCTTGGCCGGGTTCTCAATCATCCACATGGCCGCCGCGATGACCGAAATGGCGACCTGCATGGTGGTGGCGTTCTGGTGCGGCACCAGCCGGCGCGATTCGCCGATGCTGAGATCGCTGCCCGTCCACCATGCATTGTAGGCGTGGCCCATCAACAGCGCGCCAAGGATGTCGGAGCCGCTGGTGATTTCGTCGCCGAGGATGCGCTGGTTCTCCGGGAGCTTGTAGTCGGAGCCGCGCAACTCGTTTAGCGACGCGATGGCCACATCGGCCGGGCAGTAGGCGTAATGCACCGTGGGCCGGTAGATGGCCTTGCCGTTTTCCCAGACCGTCAGCCGGTCGGAAATGGTGAACGCTTCGCCGTGGCGCACGATCATGCCGTGGATGCAGTAGTCCGGCACCCACGAGGAAACCCAGGTGTTGATGCCCATGCGGGCGAGGCAAATTTGGTTGCGCGGGCCTTCGGCGTGCTCGTAGGCCAGCGGCGGCAGCTCTTTCTCGTGTGTGCCCCAGCCCATCTCGGCAGTGGTCGTGCCCTCCTCGCGGAAGCCCTCGACGCTCCAGGTGTTGACGAATTCGTCCACCTGCTTCGGTCGGTTGGTGATTTGGGTGTCGCGTTCGCTGCAATGAATCACCTTCACCCCGAGTTTCATCGCCAGGCGGTTGAATTTTTGTTCCGCGATAAGCTGCCGGATTTCGTCGGCGGCCTTGCCGGTGACCTTCTTGTCCTTGATGGCGCGGTTGCCGATGTCAATCAGGCCCTGCTTGGTGAAATGCGAGATGAGGCCGGGGTTCGCGCCGTGCTCGATGACTGCCGTTGGGCCGGGCTTGGCCCACTTGCCGGCCATGCGGCGGATGTTCATGTGCCGCCAATAGAGCGTCATCTTCTGCGGTGGCGCGCCCTGGGCGTTTTCGTAGGGGTCCCACAACTCGACCGACGTGTTCACGTAGAGCACGCCGCGGTCGTGACACCACTGGAGGATTTCGCAGCAGTCAATGTTCCAGGCCAGGTCAATCAGGAGGTCGCCCGCCGCCAGATATTTGCCCAGCAGCGCACCCATGTTCTCGCGCGTCACCTGTTTGCGCGCGAACTTCACGCCGCGCTTCAGCCAGGGCGCCAGCACGCCACGGCGGTCTTCGAAATCCATGACGGTGATGTTGGAGCAGGGCGTCTTGAGGTGTTTGACCAGGATGGGGAGGGCACATTGCGCCACGGCCCCGTAACCGACGAACAGAATTTTGTTTTTAAATTCCAGCATGGCAAAATTGTTTTAGCGCGGCACTTTGTCCAAATTTTTTTTCCGTTACAAGAATTTATTGAGAAAAGGACGCCGGTTGTCGAATCGGATTCGCAGAGCCGGTTTGGCTCGTAACCGTCACTGGCGCGACGGAATCTGACCCGGACCCCGGAGTTGACTTTCTGCGTTGGCGGAGTGCGGCCGTCCCGGCCGCAGCCAGGTGGGATGGGCGGGCGGCGGGGAAATTTTCCGTGGCTTGAATGAAGCCGGTTGCTGCGCCCGAGGACGGGCGCACTCCGTTCCGGCCACAAATCACTTCACCGCGTCGCGCGGAACGATTTTGATGCTGATGATGCCCATGCGTTTGTCGGGGCGGTCCTGCGGATGCGTGGGCGTGGTGCCGATTTTTTCCAAAACGTCGTCGCCTTTGATCAGCTTGCCGAACGCGGTGTATTGATGGTCGAGGAACGTCGGATCGCCATGGCAGATGAAAAACTGGCTGCCGGCGGAATCGGGATTGTTCGAGCGCGCCATGGAAATGACGCCGCGCACGTGCGAGCGGTCATTGAACTCGGCCTTGATCTGGTAGCCGGGCCCGCCCGTGCCCCACAGGTCTTCCTTGCTCGGGTCCTTGGTCAGCGGGTCGCCGCCCTGGATCATGAACCCTTTGATGACGCGGTGAAAACAGGTGCCGTCGTAAAAGC
This sequence comes from Verrucomicrobia subdivision 3 bacterium UBA7542, assembly GCA_002479245.1. Classification (GTDB taxonomy): domain Bacteria; phylum Verrucomicrobiota; class Verrucomicrobiia; order Limisphaerales; family UBA11358; genus UBA11358. The sequence continues at coordinate 8,729 of DLMG01000254.1, forward strand.
CTTTTTTGGCGAGCGTTTTGAAATTTTCGACGGTCTTGGGCGCGACATCGGGCCAGAATTCGATGACCATTTCGCCTTCGGTGGTGCTGATTTGAGCAACTTCGTTCATAAATAATTATCTGATTAGGTCGTTCTTTGCAGGCAATTCTACCGACAATATGGTCGCGGATTTGATGTAATCGAGGTTCGGAAAATCTTTTTTCAAGTAAGTGTTGCCTTCACCCTGCACGCGGCCCTGATCCGGCCCGCGACCACGGGGAGCGCCTTCGCCATACTCGCCGTTTATTTTGTCCACCACGTCCATTCCCTCGGTCACTTTGCCGAAGGGTGAGAACCCCATGCCATCAAGGTTGCTGTTGTCGGCGAAGTTTATGAACAACTGCGTGGTACGCGTGTTGGGCCCGGCGGTGGCGAAGGTAATCGTGCCGCGCGTGTTGCTGCCCTTGACGGGGTCGTCGGGAATCGCCGCCGCGCGCCACTTCGCGGAGACGTTCGGGTCGCCGTGGATGCCGAACTGGCACATGAAGCCGGGAATCACGCGGAAGAAGGCGATGTCCTTGAAGTAGCCGGAACGAACGAGATTGTAAAAGCGGTCCGCGCCGTTGGGCGAGAGCGACCGGGTGACTTCGATGGTGAACTTCCCCTTGGTCGTGTCGAACTGCGCCTTGAAGGTTTCGGGCGCCTTCTCGGTGAGTTTGGCGGGATCGGTGAAGCCTGGCGAAGCGGTCGAAGGTTTCTCCTCCTTCCTGGCATCTTCGGCCTGAACTATCGCAACGGCGGCAAAAAGGCCGAGCGCACACAGTAAATGAATTGTTTTCATGGGCGCAAACTTTTCCAGACCCGCGGCCAAAAGTCACGCGCGGAATTGGACATTTCAAGTCATCGGCGGCGGAGATTTTTTATCCTCTTTCTTATCCTCGTGCTTGCCCGTGTCTTTGTGTTCGTCTTTGTTCTCGCTCATCGCGCGCGTGATGAGGCTGGCGTGGTCGGCGTTGCGCGAGCGACGCAGCATGAAAACCGTCAGACCGCCCACCACCACCAGAAATGCCACGCTTATGGCCAAAACACCTTTCCGGCCGATCCCGGAACTTTCGGGCGGTGGCGCAGCAGTGATGTTGGATTGAGCGGGAACGGCCCCGGTTTGCATCAATGACATGTCTTTCGCCGGTCTCTCTTCGCCGGCAACCACGGGTGCGGACGTTGATGTGGTTATCGGCGACGGGGCGATGGCATTCGTCGCTGTCAGGGACGCAGCGGTAATATTGGATTGAGCGGGAACAGCGCTGGTTTGCGTCAATGGCACAACGGCCGGTGGTTTCATCTTGTGGACAACCGCGGGCGCGGGCGCCGACGTTGCGGTCATTGGCGGTGGGACGGCAACTTCGTTGGTGTTGGCGGGAATGCTCGTGGTTGCGCCGGCTGGCGGGTTGGTTTCGGTTTCGTCAGCCAAAACCGTCAGCATTCCAGCGGCAAAGACGATGGCGTAAATATAAATCCATGCTTTCATAAACGGGAATTTTCCAGACGCGTGGTCAAAAGTCACGGGCGGAATCAATCCGTTTTCATCGAACCGTCGCCGGGTTTGTCGCCGCCGGTCTTGCGGGCGCGGCGGAACATGAAAACCACCAAACCGCCCGCCAGAAATGCCACACCAATGGCCAAAGCATCTTTATGGCCGGTGTTGGAACTTTCAAGCGGCGGGGCGATGGGGGCGGCGATGGCATTCGTCGTTGTCAGTGGCACAACGGCGATTTGGGGTTGAGCGGGAACGGCGCTGGTTTGCATCAATGGCACAACGATCGGTGGTTTCACCTCGTTGGTGACCACGGGTGCTGGCGTTGAGGTTATGACCATCGGCGGCGGCTTGGCCGGCACTGGTTTCGGCGCGGATGGCGGCACATGGTTGGTGATGGTTGTGCCGACAATAATGAGCGGCGGAACTGCAACGGACCGCACAGGTGGCGGCGGCGCGGGCGGCGGAACCGGCGGCGCGGGCGGCGGCGGCAACGGCGGGAACTGGGGAAGGCTCACCGGCTGGGGCGGGAAGCTCACCATGCAACCGATGTATTGGCCGCGTTGCGAGCGCAACCCGATGATGATTGGCAATCGCGCCTTCTCCCGTTCGCTCTGACGTTGTTGGAAAATTGCTTGATTGATCCCAACGTCGTAGGGTGTTCCGTGGATTTCTCCTTTGCCGTCGAAGAAAATCAGCGCCGTCAACCGCTCGGAATCCTGCACAACCCGGTTCAGCAACGGCAGCAACGCATCAAAGCTCGTTGTTTTTGCGTAACGCTGTTTGCCGATGAATGCGTTGATGTCCGACGCAATCCCTGCCCCGTTGTCCGAATCCCAGTGTTGCAGCGGAAACTGCCCCCGGCGCAAATCCTGGTCGAACGTCCACACGCCAATGCTGTCGCCGAGATATAACAGCCCGTTCGTGCTGGCTGCCAGGATGTCGTTGAGCGCCTTTTGCACCGCCGGCAAGCGCCGCTTCATGTCCGACGACGTGTCAAAAATGAGCAGAAAACGGTTGTCCCCATTCCGCATCGCCGGTTGCGACCGCCCCGCCGGAACCAAAAAAATTCCAGCGAGCAGCACCGCAAAAATGAACGGGCGGTGGACCATTTGATTTTGGTGCGTTGGTGTCTTCATTTCAAATCGCGCTTGTGACTTCGGTTAAAACAGTTCCATTCCGCCCGATTGTAATTTTGCAATTCATCCTGCAACTCCGTCAGCGCATTTTCAACCATGCGAATGAAATTCGCACAACT
>DLMG01000310.1:0-787 GCA_002479245.1 Verrucomicrobia subdivision 3 bacterium UBA7542
ACCCAGGCCACGCGCCACGGCACCGTCCCGAAATCCTTCCAGAAGGCGAGCTTGAGCTGCGGAATGCTGCTCCCGGCCGCCTCGCGGCAAAAAGAGTTCAGCAACCAGCCCATCAGCAGGGACGAAACGACGATGATTGCCAGGCTGCCGATGAGGAAAGTGGACGTTGACTGGTGGGACAGGCCGACCAGCCCCAGCCGATAGAGCCAGTTGATGCCCAATTGAAAAAACACCGCCGACGCGCCGGCGCCCAGGCCGTACAGGCACGTCTGCAACACGGCGCGGGACTGTTTTGGCAGCCTTTGGAGGTGACGGACCAGGATCTCCATATCAAAAAAACGAAAGTCTCTCGCCTGCTCGCGGTCAGTTCAAGGTGAAATTTTCCCCGGCAGCCGGTAGAAACCGGAGAAAATCATGACCAATACTGAAGCAACAGTTCAAGGACAAGCTGATCGAGCACAAGCAATACATTGACAAGAACGGCGAAGACCTGCCGGAAATCCGGAATTGGAAATGGGGCGCAAACAAGTAATCGACAGGCAGAACAGGCTCGCGCGCCTTTACCTCATTCGACACGGCGAAACCGAGTGGTCGCTCTCCGGCCAGCACACCAGTCGCACGGACATTCCGATGACCGCGCGCGGCGAGGACGGGGCGCGGGAACTTGGACAGCACCTCCGGGACATTCAGTTTGCTCGTGTGGTGACCACTCCGCGGCAACGAGCGCGGCGGACGGCTGGATCAGCTTTCGGGTGAGCACCTCGAATGATGCACGGTAGGGTTACAC
>DLMG01000310.1:862-3944 GCA_002479245.1 Verrucomicrobia subdivision 3 bacterium UBA7542
GTTACACCCCATAGCTAAAGACCAGCCCATCGCGTAGCGTAACTCCAGAAAATGACGGCAAACGAATTGCCATCAAAAAAGAAAGACAAACTATGCATCTATTATTATCGCCGGTTCTTGCCAGTGGCATCTGGATTGGCGGAGGCTCGCTCGGTCTTGTTCTCCTAATCGTTGTTATCGTTCTGGTGCTTCGCCGCTAACCGTTGAACCGTTTCGCCGAAGACTTCACCCGACCATGTGACTGAGCAACTTAATGCCATTTTGAAAACCTTGTTCACAGCCGAAGCGATTTCCAAGGGCGGACGTTCGGGAACCATTCACACACCGGACGGGCTGCTGGATGTCACGTTGGGAAATCCTTTGGAGAAAGGCATCGAGAAACGCGGTCCCAATCCCGAGCTGTTGTTTGCAGGCGCGTATTCCGCCTGTTACCACGGCGCCTTGAACAACGCGGCCAAAAAGCTCGGCACAACGGTCAAGGATTCCACGGTGCGGGCGCTGGTGAGCCTGATTGAGGATGACCAGGGTGGCTACCGCCTGGCGGTGGAGCTGCATGCGCAACTCCCTGGAACCGACCGCGCCCAGGCTCAGCGCATCATGGCCGAAGCGCACAAAACCTGCCCGTATTCCAAAGCCCTGCGCGGCGACGCTTCTTCCGTCAAGCTGATGGTGGATTAGCCGGCAGGGCCAGCACGAGGGCGCGGGAACACTTTTGTCGTCACGTTGGCGGCGAATCAAAACGAAAAATAACAAATAACAAACTATTATGACTACACTCGAAATCAAAGGCGACTGGAACATCACCAAGGGCAAGCTGAAACAGAAATGGGCCAAGCTCACGGATAGCGATCTGCAATTCGTCGAAGGCAAGCAGGAAGAACTGGTTGGCCGGATTCAGAAGCGCACGGGCGAAACCCGCGAAGCAGTTGAAAAGGCCGTCAAGGAATCCTGCTCCACCTGCTGCTGCAAATAGGCTGTCCGCTGCGCGGGCCAATTCCTCGCCTTGAATCAGGAAGTTGCCGCGAAGATTGAAAAAGGTGAAACAGTTATTTCTCCCGGCGTTCCAAAAAACTATCCCGACACGAAGAAACTCGTGACGGAAGATTGCATCCAACCCACAAAATAAAATGCATCATGACTGACACAGACTGGCAGGATGTCGGAGCCGCAGCAGACTTTGAGTCTCGTCCTGTGACCGAAATCACCCTCGGTCGCACCAAACTCGCCCTCTCGCATCGTAACGGCGTGTTCGGCGTCATCTCCGGCGTCTGCAATCACGTCGGTGGCCCGCTCGGTCAAGGCAAACTGGACGGCAATTATGTGGTGTGCCCCTGGCACAATTGGAAATTCCATCGGGTTACCGGCCTCGGCGAGCCCGGCTCGGAGGATGACGCTGTGCCCAGCTACAAAGTGAAGGTGAAGAGCGGTCGCGTGCTCGTGCGGATGACGCCGGCAACGCCGCGCAAGCACAAGCCACATGCGCCGCATCCGCTGGCGCGGCCCATCCGGCGCAAATCGGGACCGGTGCGCGTGGTGGGCATCTCGGCCACGGCCCAGGACCCGGCGAACCCGCGTTATTCCACGTCCGAGGCGTTGCTGGAAGTCGCGCTGGCGCACGCGCGCAAAAAACTCAAGTGCCCGACGAAGCTGATCAAATTGGCGGAGTTGAAGTTTCGCGCTTGCGAAGGGTATTACTCCAAGAGTGCGCAAGCCTGCACCTGGCCGTGTTCCATCACGCAAATGGACAACACCGACGAGTTGACGGAAGTTTACGAGGCGCTGGTGCATTGGGCGGACGTGGTGCTGCTGGCCACGCCCATCCGCTGGGGGCAGGCGGGTTCGCTTTACTTCCGGATGGCCGAGCGGCTGAATTGCGTGCAGAACCAGATCACCCTCAAAGACCGCGTGCTTCTCAACAAGAAAGTCGTCAGCTTCATCATCACCGGCGGACAGGACAACATCCAGGGCGTGGCCGGACAGTTGTTGGGGTTTTTCTCGGAGCTGGGTTTCTATCTGCCGCAATTTCCGTTCGTCGCCCATTCGCGCGGCTGGACGGCGGAGGACATGGAGCAAAACGTCGCTGCGGTGCAGCAGAGCGAGGAATTGCGTGAAGGCACGCGGGCGCTCGTCGAACGCGCGGTGGAAACCGCCCGCACGTTGCTCAAGGGAAATTGCGGTTCGGGAAAACTCGCGCGGGGCGGGCGCAAAGCGCAGCGGCTCGAAGTTGAACAAAAAAAGGGCCAGTCCTGAAATGCGCCCGGTCATCAAACCATCGCCACGTTATCTCACGCGCGCGTACGTCACCAAAAACAGTTTGATCCGTCCCGGCTGAACCGGGCCTCGAACTGCGGTAGGGTTACACCCCATAGCGAAGGATCGGCCCGGCCCGTAATTTGTGAGCCGAAAGGCTGAATGGCAGAACCCATTGGCGGCGACTAAACACAAAAAACCGAATATGAAAGACCCAGTCTATAAACTCATCGAACTTACCGGCACCTCCACCACTTCCATCGAGGATGCCGTTGACAAGGCCATTCAACGCGCGCACAAAACCATCAAGAACCTGTGCTGGTTCCAGGTGGTCGAAACGCGCGGCAACATCGCCAAGGGAAAGGTGTATCACTGGCAGGTGACCATCAAAGTCGGCTTCACCGTGGAAGGTTGAGCGCGGGCGGGCCATTGGCTCGCATGGACATAACCAGACGCAGCCGGGTGGGAAAGCCGGCTGCCAGCTTAAAATATATTATGGCTAAAGAAGAAATGAAATCAGGATTGAATATCACTCGCGAACAGATGATCCAACTGCTGAACGAGGATCTGGCGGGGGAATACCAGGCGATCATTGCCTACACCGTGTACAGCCAGGTGCTGAAGGGTGCCGCGTACACAGACATTGCGCGGGAGTTGGAAGCGCATGCCGGGGAAGAACTGGCGCATGCCATAAAAATTGCCAAACAGATTGATTATCTGGGCGGCATGCCGGGCGTGACGCCCAAGCCGGTCAAAACTTCAAATGACCCGGTTGCCATGCTGTGCGCAGATCTGGAAAACGAACGGGAAACGGTGGGGCGTTATCGCGAGC
>DLMG01000317.1 GCA_002479245.1 Verrucomicrobia subdivision 3 bacterium UBA7542
AAAAATGAAAAGACGTGTCCTAACTCGACGAAGCCATCACATACTTTTCCAGATACGGATTCCAAGCCACGGAGACCTGTCCGGGAACGTTTTTGACCAGAAACGTTGCGGCCTCTTTCCGGGACGAGAATTTCGGACCGGCGCCCGCGTAGAATTCATAGGCAGCGGGGTCCTCGATTTTCTCCGGGCGCACCCGGGCCAGGGCGACACCCTGCTTCCCTTTGGCATCCTTGATCTCGTAAAGATAAATCCACCCGTCCGCTTCCAGAACCTGGGATGCTGCTACCGGAAAGCGCCAGTCTCCGTGCGGGCGCAGCCGCTCATAAGGCCCGAGCGCTGTCGTTGACCGGCCAAGACCGGAACCGACGCCGCGAAAATCCCATTCGCCCTTCCCAAAAATCTCGATCAGGGAATAAAACAGATAACATTGGCCGTTCACGTGGATTCCGCCCAGCGGCCAGATCCGATAACGCTCCGCCGGTTCGTCCGGGAAATACGCAAATGGCGAGACGACATCGCCATTGCTGGACACAAGATAGTTGAACGCAGGCGGATCGCTTCTGGCATTCTCCCCAAGAAAAGCGATGGAACAGGATACTGCTCCTCCGGCAAAGTGTGGGACTCCATCGGCGGACCGGGAGCCTTTGAAAGTGTCGCCGAAAGCCCACATCGCCCCGCCCGGGACCGCGAACGACTGCCCGCCATCCTGGGAAACAACCGAAGCCCTGGCGTGCGACTCGTTCCAAAGCGAGCCGAGGAAGTTGCTTTGGACGATCTCAAATGTCTTGCCCGTCCGTTTCTCCGCAGGAATGGAGGTTGAACATCCCGAAACGATGACCGTCATGCCCAGAGCGACGAAAAGCCATTCCAAAATGCGCCAGGCCAGATACAGCGGCCCGCCACGTGGCACAGCTTGACGCGGACAATAACTGGTCTTTTGCTCAAACCGGCCAACCGGAACATACTTTTTTCGGTTCAAGGAATTCATGCATTTTTTTTCTTAACCCTCAACTCTCAACTTTCAACCAGTGTAATCCGTGACCGGCGCGTAAATTTTTCGTTTCATGCGCTCAATATTATTTCATCCGGTGCGACAACGGCTGTCCAAGCCTCTTTTTCCAAAGGACGTGATTCATGTGCAGATTGGCAAGTAATATTCACCATATGAACGTGACGATGCTGTGTCCGGGGGCGATGTAATCGAAGAATTTGCCGTCGGCCTCGACCTGGAATGTCTTTTCCGTTCTGTTCTTGTTGAACACGACCAGCGAGGTCTGGCCGTTGGACAGGGCGAAGGCGACGATGTCCATGCCGCCGGGGTCGGCGCCTTTGAAGGAGGCCGCGATGTGCTTCGAGTCGGGCCGGGCGGCGCGGGACATTTGGGCTATCCCATAGAACTCGCGCTCGAACTTCGCTTCCTGGTAGTTGTCGGTCTGAATCACCACCAATCCCGCGGCTTCGGAATCGGGGCGCGGAGTCGGCCCGAACTTGCCGTTGAGCGCAAGGTTCCACTCCACACTCGCCTGACACCAGTTCTTCGGACCGCCCATCCAACTGTGGGCCATGCCCCAGTCCACATCACCCCACCAGCCGCCCCGGTTCTTGCCCCAGCCACCATGTTCGGTACAAAGGATTTCCTTGTCGGGAAACCTTTGATGGAGGGTGTTGTAGGTCTTGGCCATGAGGCTGGCGTCGCCGTAGTAACAGTGCCAGGCGCTTCCGGCAACATACTTGCCCGCCGTGGGATTCGAGAAGATTTTGGTCACGCTCTCCAAGGGATCCATTTTGGCGTCACCTCGAATGACCTTCTGGTCGCCGGGGTGCAGTCCCCAGTTGTGGTCGTGGACGAAGATTTTCGTTTTCAATCCCTCGGCCGCGAGTTTGGGACCCAGAAGACTGACGAGTCTGATTTGATCGTCCTCGTTCATACGCATGCAAGGGTACGCGGCGGCATCGAACTGTGGTTCGTTCTGCAACGTGACGCCCCAGATTTCAATGCCTTCCGCCTGGTATTGTTCGATGAATTTCACGAAGTAGTCGGCGTACGCCTCGAAACATTCGGGTTTGAGTTTGCAGGTGGCGCCGGCGGCTTTGTCCACCTCCGAGATTCCCGTCAGTTTGCCATTGGTTTTCATCCACGCCGGGGCGCTCCACGGCGAGCCGAGAATCCGAATCTCGGGATTCAGCCGCAGCGCGTCCTTGAGCACGGGAATGATGTATGGCCGGTCGTGAGCGATTGAGAAGCGGGTCAGATCTGGCGATTGCACATCGCAGTAAGTGTAATAAGTGGCGCTGGCCGTGTAGTCGGAGGCGCCCATGGGCAGCCGCAGGAAGCTGAAGCCCGCGCCTTCGGTCGGCGAGAACAGTTTCTTCATGATGTACTCGTATAGTTGCGGGTTCCTCCGCTTCAGATTCATGAGCACCCAGGCGGACGAATCCGTCATGGCCGCCCCATAGCCGTACATTGTCTGGAAAGTCCTGGTCCCATCCACGGCAATCTTCACCGGGCGGCCCGGGTCCGCCGCCGTCAAGGGGATGGAACCCTGCCGAAGCAGTGTGAAGTTGTCATCCTGGTGGATGCCGTTCTGGACATGCTTGGCATCGCCGTCGTCCACTTTGGTCACGACGACTGTAACATCACCGCCCCGCAGCGGTGTGGCGCACAGGGCCAATGCCCCGGCAGCCACGGCACAAGCAGCTTGAAGTAGTCGGTTGCTACGCATAAGCAAAGGGATGCCGGGCAAACACGGCCTCGGCGCGGTGGGCAAGTTTGTCCGCCAGTCCCTCGCCCATCTGATGGGAGAGGGTGGCGGAGCCGGGTGAGGGAACCCAGCTTGTCCGGAAATAATCGCGCGCCTCGTCGAGGATGCGCCAGGCCAGATACAGCGGACAATAACTGGTCTTTTGCTCAAACCGGCCAACCGGAACATACTTTTTTCGGTTCAAGGAATTCATGCATTCTTTTTCTTAACCCTCAACTCTCAACTCTCAACTTTCAACCAGTGCAATCCGTGACCGGCGCGAAAATTTTACGTTTCATGCGGGCAATTTTATTTCAACCGGTGCGACAGTGGGAGATAAAAAAGATTAAAATCTTGCATCGGAAATTAATTTGGTTCAATAATAAGTAATCTTGTGAAACAAAAATTAACAATTTTGGCTGCTTTGCTGTTTGTATTTAGAATTCATGCGGCATTGGTTGAATATTCTTATACGGGAAAAGAGACATACACCGGTGATGGCAATCAGGAGACTCTCACCTATACGGGAATAATGATTTACGACACCGTGTCATCCAACGTGACCGATGTTAGTTGGCGGAAAGATAAAACTTATCACGTCAGCACGGACACAAACTTGCATTTCACCACGGTAACGGGACTAAAATCAAAAACCTATACGGTCATAACAGGATCCGCATCAGGAACAGACACCAATGGGTTTTATCATTTGGACGATTATATGATCAGCGGTCAGAATGACACCTTGCAAATTGCAACCAACGCCACGTTTGTGTTTCCAAAGCGTTTCACCGGCAGCAATAACCGTGACATATATCCCGATGTCAATGGCAACGACTGGTTGGAAACCTGGGGTGAAACAATGACTTTTTTCGCAAGCCGGACAAAATCCGACAACGATGAAAATTTAAGCAGCGACGAAGCAGCAAATGCGATCGTCACCGGGTTGCAAAACAAGGGCTATTCAGAACGAAATTGACGCGGTTCAAAACGGCTGACCCGGAATGGGTGTCCGGAAATAATCGCGCGCCTCGTCGAGGATGCGCCAGGCCAGATACAGCGGCTTGCCACGTGGCGTAGCTTTACGTGGATAATAACTGGTGGCCCGTTCAAAATCCGTGACCGGCGCGTATATTTTTCGTTTCATGCGAGCAATTTTATTTCAGGCCGTGCGACAAAGGTTCTTTTGGGTCTCGTGGTTCACGTCCCAACCAAGGGCGAGCCAGAATTTGTCTATGAAATCGCGGCGCGCCTCCTATTCCTGACCTGCTCGCGATTCATCGGAGTAGGCCGGGGAACGGTAGAATTTCTCGTTGGCCCGAAAATCCGCCACAAGCGCTTTAACCTTTGCAAAAGCCCCGTAAAGCTGCGCCACGGGGCGGGCTGCATCAACTTGTCGCGCCGAAATCTGACTCGTCGCGCTAGAATCAGATACAAGCGGATGAAGGCAGAACCCGGCTGGCATGGTGGGAGCGAGTGTGCGCCGAAGATTTATTCGCGTCAATGCCGCCGTCGCCGCCGTCATAACGAGGAATAATGGCGTGTTACCTTTCAGTGAAATACCGCGTCCATGATACCAAACGATTACTTTTAATGGAAAATTGCCACCAATCAGACATGAAAAACAGCCAAACCAACGAGCTGGTTCCAAATTTCAAGGACTTGGTCTGGGTTCGATGCAAAGAATATAGGTGTTTGGCCTATTTGGACGCGACCGGCAAATGGATAAATTTCTATACCGGGAAGAAATTAACGGATTTTGTCAAAATAATCGGATGACCCCGGTTTTTTGTGATTGGCGAAGGGCTGGACTTCGGTTCAGCCGTTTTCTTTTTGGCTGTGTCCGCGTCGCGCAAAAATGCAAATTTGGTCTGTTCAAACCATCAGGCTTCTGGCAATTTCTCTCCCCATTATTTGGCATAAATGACGCACAATCTGACAAACACAATGGACACCGCACCGACTGCAAACCGAAAGGTTCTCACCTGGGTCAAGCAAATGGCCGAACTCTGCCGCCCGGAGCGCATTCACTGGTGCGACGGTTCGGACGCGGAAAATCAGGCGCTCTGCGACCTGATGGTGAAGAGCGGCACCTTCATCAAACTCAACGCCAAAAAACGTCCGGGCTGTTACCTGGCCCGCTCGCATCCCAGCGACGTGGCGCGCGTCGAAGACCGGACCTTTATCTGTTCCAAGACCAGGGACGAAGCCGGCCCCACGAACAATTGGGCTGACCCCGCCAAGATGAAGCAAAAATTGCTCAGCCTGTTCAAGGGCTGCATGAAGGGCCGGACAATGTATGTGATTCCGTTTGCCATGGGACCCTTCGGCTCGCCCATTTGCAAAATCGGCATTGAAATTTCCGATTCACCTTATGTTGTCGTCAGCATGCGCATCATGACGCGCATGGGCCAGGCTGTGCTCGACCAGCTCGGCGCGAACGGTCCGTTCATCCCGTGCCTGCACTCCGTGGGGGCGCCGCTCAAGCCGGGCCAGGCCGACGTTTCGTGGCCATGCGAACCCGATCCCAAGAACAAATACATCGTTCATTTTCCCGACGAGCCTTTGGTCTGGTCTTACGGCTCCGGTTATGGCGGCAACGCGTTGCTCGGCAAAAAATGCCTCGCGCTCCGCATTGCCTCCACCGTCGCCAAAAAAGAAGGCTGGATGGCGGAACACATGCTCATCCTTTGCCTCACCTCGCCCCGCAGTGGCGGGAGCAAAAAGCATTACCTCGCCGCCGCATTCCCGAGCGCCTGCGGCAAAACCAATCTGGTGATGATGCAACCGACGTTGCCCGGCTGGAAGGTCACGGCGCTCGGCGACGACATCGCCTGGATTCGCGTCGGCAAGGACGGGCGGCTTTACGCGATGAATCCGGAAAATGGCTTCTTCGGTGTCGCGCCCGGCACTTCGATGAAATCGAATCCGAACGCGATGATTACCGCCGCCAAAAATACCATTTTTACCAACGTCGCGCTGACCCCGGACGGCGACGTTTGGTGGGAAGACATGGGCGTGCCCGCACCCGTGAAAGCGATTGATTGGGAGGGCCAGGCATGGACGCCGGATTCCGGACGCAAGGCCGCGCACCCGAACTCGCGCTTCACCTCGCCCGCGTCGCAATGCCCGGTCATTGACCCCGACTGGCAAAATCCCGAAGGCGTGCCGCTCTCGGCGATTCTATTCGGCGGACGCCGCCCCGGCACGATTCCGCTGGTGAACGAATCGTTTGATTGGGAACACGGCGTGTTCATGGGGTCAGCCTGCGGTTCGGAAACCACCGCCGCCATGCTCGGCCAGGCCGGGGTGGTGCGCCACGATCCGTTCGCCATGCTGCCGTTCTGCGGTTACAACATGGGCGATTATTTCGCGCACTGGCTTTCGTTCGCGCAACGCACCGACCGCGCCAAGCTGCCCAAAATTTATTTCGTGAACTGGTTCCGCAAGAACGGCGGTGGCAAATGGCTCTGGCCCGGTTACGGCGAAAACAGCCGTGTGCTTAAATGGATTTGCGAACGCGCCGAAGGCACGGGCAAGGCGCAAAAAACACCCATCGGGAATCTGCCGACAGCCGACGCGCTTGATTTATCCGGCCTGAATCTGTCCGCCGACAGCCTCAAGCAACTGCTCGCGGTGGACGTTGCGGCCTGGAAAAAAGAGGTTGAAGGCGTGGCGGCGAATTACGCCACGCTGGGCAGTCATTTGCCGAAAGCGCTGAACGACCAACTTGACCGCTTGCGGAAGCGGCTCGGATAAAACTTGCATTTCAGGCAATTTGGAATTGAATCTGGCAAAAACCCATTCACGAACGATGAAAAAACAATTCTCAATACTTGCTTCAACCATTATTTGCCTGGGACTCCTTCCGGCGTATTCACAACCCGGGGCTCCGGGCGGACCGCATTTGGGCGGCGCAATGAGCAAACTGTTTGGCGATAACCAGGCCTTTTCCGCCGGACTCGAAATGCAAGTCACCGACAAATCCGGGAAACCCATAACCATGCCCGGCAAAATTTCCTTTGATGCGGGCAAGCAGCGCTTCGAGGTCAACCTGGCCGACATGAAGGGCGGCCAGTTGCCCACCAACGCCGCCGCGCAAATGAAATCCATGGGCATGGACCAAATGGTGACCATCGCGCGCCCGGACCAAAAAACCGCCTGCCTCATTTATCCGGGAATGCAGAGTTACGCCGAAATTCACCTGTCGAATGCCGATAGCGCCCCGACCAACAGCGACTACAAGGTGGAAATCACCGAAATCGGCCCGGACACCGTGGACGGCCATCCGTGCGTGAAAAACAAGTACATCGTCACCGACAACGAAGGCGTCAAGCATGAATCCACCGTTTGGAACGCGACGGACTTGAAAAAATTTCCGGTCAAAATTCAGACCATCGAGCAGGGCGACACTGTAACCATGCTGTTCAAAAACGTCTCGCTCGCCAAACCTGCCGCCAGCCTGTTTGATCCGCCCGCCGACTTTAAGAAATACGACAATATCCAGCAGTTGATGCAGCAGGAAATGATGAAACGCATGGGCGGAGGCATGGGCATGCCACCCATGGGCCATTAAGCCAATCCCATTCCGAAACTCGGCTTTAAAGGTTCTGTCACAATTATTGAAATAGCTATTACAGAAATTGTGCCAATATGAAACCCCGCGTAAAATCCAACGATTGGCTAGGCTTGTTCCTTTGGGGACTCGATATCCTTATGAATCCAAACACACAGACGCTCTTGGAATCGTTCGAGTCCTGGAATTACCGAAATCATCTACGAGCCGATCTGAAACAGCTTGGCCGCAGCGGAATGGTTGAATGTCGGAAGGTGCGCAACGAGTCAAAGTGGCGACTTTCAGAGTCGGGCCGTCTCGTGGCCTTTGGCGGGATTGACCCCGCGTCTCAATGGTCACGCAAGTGGGATGGGCGGTGGCGATTGTTGTTGTTCGATCTTCCGGCCCGACAGCAACGGCTACGCTTGTCCCTTTGGCGTTGGTTGCGACGGGAGCGTTTCGGTTATTTGCAACAAAGCGTGTGGATTATTCCAGATACGATAAACGAGACCAGTATCCCATTGCGCCAGCTTAAACTCACACCGGAGTCATTGACGGTCATTGACGGTGCGCCCACACCACCTGACACGAATGAAGGCATTGTTCAAAGCGCATGGGACTTTGCTCTCATTAACCGCCATTACAAGACGGCCATTGAACTTGCGACCGTCGGGCGCAGATTTGTCCGTGGAGGCAAGCCGGTCGAAATGCGGAAGTGGCTGGCTGATGAGCGCACAGCCTGGATGGAAGCCATTACCTGCGATCCGCTATTGCCGGAAGTGTTGTTGCCGAGGGATTATCTTGGACAAAGAGCCGTTCGCGAACGGCAAATCACCTTCTCCATCTTGAGCGGAGCTTTGCTCAAACAGAACAAACAGAACAATTAATGAAATAGCTATTTCATTAATTGTATCACGTCCGCCAAAAGGATTTGGAGTGATTAAAGCAATTGACGGGCTTTGGCCAGCGCCTCGTCCAGCTTGCTCGCGTCTTTGCCGCCGCCGCGGGCGTTGTCGGGCTTGCCGCCGCCTTTGCCGCCGACAATCGGCGCGATCGTCTGGATAATTTTTCCGGCCTGAACTTTCGCCGTGAAATCAGGCGAAACGGCGGCGACGAGCGCAACTGCGCCGTTCGCCACGCCACCGAGAACAATCACGCCTTTGAAACGGCCTTTCAACGAGTCGGCGATGGATTGAAGGAAATCGCCATTGGCGGAACCGAGATTGTGAATGATTGCGGGCACACCGTTGATGGTCTTGATTTCCTCAAGCAGGTTGCTCGCGGCGTTGGAGGCTTCGCGCTGTTGCGCAACTTTGAGCTGCTTCTCCATCGCTTTTTGATGTTCCAGCAACGACTCGATCTTCTTTTCCAGCTCGTGCGCGGGCGAGTTCACCTTGCCCGCCAGCAATTTGATGAGCGCGAGTTCGTCGGTGGCTTTGCGATAGGCTTCCAGCCCGGCGACGGCTTCAATGCGCCGGACGCCGGCGGCAATCGCGTTCTCCCCCACGATGCGGAACAGGCCAATCTCGCCCGTCGCGCGCGTGTGCGTGCCACCGCAGAGTTCCATCGAGTAACCGTTCAACCTGCCCCGTTCACCGCCGATTTGCAGCACGCGAACCGTGTCACCATATTTCTCTCCGAAAAATTGCCGGATGTCATCGCGGCGCTTCACTTCGGAATAGGGCAATTCGATCCAGCTCACCGGCGCGTTCTCGACAATGCGTTCATTGACGAGTCTCTCGACATCGGCGACCTGCTGTAGCGTAAGCGGCGCGCTGTTGAAGTCGAAGGTCAACTTGTCCGGGCCGACGAATGAACCTTTCTGCGAGGCTTCCTTGCTCACGACTTCGTGCAACGCCCAGTGCAAAAGATGCGTGACGGTGTGGTGGCGCTGGATGGCGTTGCGGCGAGGAGCCTCAACCTGAAGAACGACTTTATCGCCAATCGCGGGAAGGTTCTCACCCGTCACGAAATGCAGCCAGGTGTTGCCGGATTTCTGAGTATTCGTGACTTGTAGCCGTCCCGCATTGCGGGATGAGTCCGCGCCATCTGATGAAGTGCGCCGACTGACGTCGTCGGCTACGGGATTGAGAATGATTTCCCCGGTGTCGCCGACCTGGCCGCCCATCTCAGCGTAGCAAGCGCTGGTGTCGAGGATGACAGCGGTCTTGTCCTTGAGCGATACGACCTCCAAAACTTTGGCGGGCGTCTCCAGTTTCTCGTAGCCGACGAACTTCGTGGGCGTGGTGGTCTCGATTTGCGAAAGCGAAATGACTTCCTTCTTCTGCGCGGCGCGGGCGCGGGCGCGCTGTTCTTCCATCAACTTTTCAAAACCTGCGGTGTCCACGGTCAAACCGCGTTCGCGCGCCATCAACTCGGTGAGGTCGAGAGGGAAGCCGTAGGTGTCGTAAAGCTGAAATGCGAATGCACCAGCTATAATGCCTGGCTTAATGTTGACGCGCGCTTCAATAAACGCCTTTTCAATGTTCAACAAGACTTCTGGCGCGATGGATAAAAACTCTTGAAAGGCTCGTGCGGATGTTTCTCCAGACGAATTAAGAATCTCTTTGCTTTTCGTATCCAACTTAGCGATTCCCTTGAAAAGAATTACGTCCTGCGGCATCAAAGCATCTCCGGCCATCGTCAACACTTTGGCGAACGCGCCTTCGAGAGAATACTTTGGGCCAAACATCAAACGATGCGAACGGTCTCGAATACGTTTAATCATTGGCTTAGCTGCTTCGTATGCGTCAGGAATTGATTTCAAATCATCCCTAGTGAGAGTAACGAATGAACTTTCATGAAGTTCTTTTACGATTTCATCAATGTCAGGTTGAACCTTAACTCGTTGTTCAAATATTGAGATTCCTTTATCCAACGTCTTGTTAAACGCCTCTTCCTCGGTGCGGATGACATCCTGCACTTGCTTCTTCCGGGCGCGGATCTCTGGGAAAACGCCGCCCATCGTGTCGGCGAGCACGTCCACGAGTTTGTAGAAGAACGGTTCGTGGAAACCAAGCGTGCGGCCGTACCGCACGGCGCGGCGCAGGATGCGGCGCAGGACGTAGTTGCGGTCGTTGTTCCCGGGCTGGATGCCGTCGGCAATCGCAAAGCCCAATGTGCGGATGTGGTCAGCAATGACGCGGAAGGCGATGTCAATTTTTTCCTGATCGGATGTGGCACAGACCTCTGGTCTGTGTTCGGAGCACACAGGCCGGAGGCCTGTGCCACTGCTTTGATTCGGCAATGTGCTGCCGTATTTCTTGCCACTCAGTTTCTCCAATGCGTCGAAAATCGGGCGGAAGATGTCGGTCTCGTAGTTCGAAATCTTTGCGTTGGCGAAATCTTTGAAGCCTTTCGTGCATTGGATGATGCTCGTGACGCGCTCGAACCCCATGCCGGTGTCCACGTGCTTTGCGGGCAGTGGACTGAACGTGCCGTCGGGATTGGCGTTGAACTGGATGAAGACGAGGTTCCAGATTTCGATGCAGCGGGCGTCGCCTTTGTTGACGAGCGAACCTTTGGTGTCTCCCTTGGGCGTGAGGTCAACGTGGATTTCGGAGCATGGGCCGCACGGGCCGGTATCGCCCATCATCCAAAAGTTGTCCTGCTTGCCGCCGGTGCAAACGTGGACCTTGGGGTCGAGCCCGGCGGCTTTGAAAAGTTTTTCCCAATGGCCATAGGCTTCCTGGTCAAATTCGGATGGCTCGCCGGGACCGGGTTTATAGACGGTGGCGTAGAGGCGTTCCGGCGGAAATCCGAACCATTTCTTTGACGTGACGAGTTCCCATGCCCACTCGATGGCCTCTTTTTTGAAATAATCCCCAAAACTCCAGTTCCCCAACATTTCAAAAAACGTGTGGTGATAGGTGTCGAGGCCGACGTCTTCGAGGTCGTTGTGTTTGCCGCCGGCGCGGATGCATTTCTGGGTGTCGGCGGCGCGACCGGGTTTGTAGGGGCATTGGACTTGGCCGAGAAAGATGGGCACGAACTGGTTCATGCCCGCGTTGGTGAACAGCAGGTTGGGGCTGTCCGGCATGAGGCTCGAAGACAGCACGATGGTGTGCTGCTTCGATTTGAAGAAGTCGAGAAACGACTGGCGGATTTGCGTGCTGGTCATCATTGTAAAATTGAGGCGGGGAGATTAGCCCCAAGCCGCCGGACAAGGCGAGTTGGAAGTTTTGCGGGTAGTGACTCATTTTGGTGGGGCGAGGCTACTGACGAGCCGGCTCGCGAGGACGCTCGCCCCACCTTATCCGGAACGATGTAGTTGCAAGAG
>DLMG01000187.1:0-5307 GCA_002479245.1 Verrucomicrobia subdivision 3 bacterium UBA7542
AACACCTGCGCCAATGGAATTACAGCGATGAAAATTTGCGCGGTGAACAGGACGGCCAGAGGATTCCGGAGTTTGTCAGCCATCCGGCCCAGCGAAGTTCCCAGACCCGTAAGCAGCAGCCAGAGGCCGAGCGTGATGCCCAGCACCATTTCATTGCCCGCAAAGGCACAGAGCAACTCGCGCATCAGCGCCAACTGCGTCATCACCGAGGCCATTCCCAACCCGGCGAGCGCCCAAAGCACCGGCAGCCTGCCGCGTGGTGAAACTTTACACGGCCTGTCGCGTGGTGAAACTTTACGCGGCCTGTCACGTGTTGAAACTTTACGGGGCCTGCCGCTGTCAGCAGGCGGGAGATTCGGGGTGTCAGCGGCCATCAAACATTCCTTTTACTTTTCCGATTCCTTGAACGCTTCGACCCGATAAATGAGGACCGACGTGCCGGGTTTGCGCCAATCCCCGGGCGCGCAGCCCGCCTTTTCGGAAAGGCGATTCAGGAACTCAACCTTGTCCGGCAGTTGCTCCCAGACCTGGGGCAGAAATGTCGCGCCCCGACCGTCAATTTTGAGCACCACGCCATCCTTGTTGGGTTGCAATTTGTCCAGCAAATCTTCCGGCGAAGTGAACGGCAACGGTTTCGGCTCGGTCAACACGCTGATTTCGATTTTGATTTTGCCCGCTTCACCGGGCTGCACCGGCAGGAAGCGCGGGTCGCGGGTGGCCGCGTTCCGCGCGTTGTCCACCACGGCCTGGTAAAGCGGTTCCTGCGGCGAAATGTGGCCGATGCAGCCCCGCAACTCGCCATTTTCCGTCAACGTCACGAAACAGGCCTTGGTTTCCGATAATTGGGGCGACATGCCCCTGGCGTTGACCGCAAATCCCGACAAGTCCGGATTGGTCACCACACAGGTCAGGGTTCGGCGGGCCAGGTCCAGCAGTAACTTTCTTTCCGGTGCCGCGTAGTTTTCCTGCGCGGGCGCGTAGAACGCGATCGCCGCGTAACCAACAACACCGTGGCTCTTGTCGCCCGAGGTATCGCCGCTGTTGCGATAATCCAGCAACCGCGCCTGCCATCCATTCTGGTGTGCCAGGTGCAGCAGCGCCAGAATGGGCAGTTTGCCGCAGGCCTCCTGGGACTCCATGGCCTCGATGTCCAGACTGCACATCGCCTTGACGCAACGGGTATCGAGTTCTTTGGCATCGTCATAGGGATGGTAGTGGCTCAAATCCGAACTCACCACGATCAGGGTTTTGTCGTCGAGTTGTGTCGCCACGGCCTGCGCCACCTGCGCGGGATCCACGTTGCCGAACACCACCGGCAAAATGGCGAAATTCGTCAAAACCTTTTGCAAAAATGGGACCTCGACTTCAACAGAATGTTCCCAGGTATCCGGCGTGTCTTTGCCCGGGTCGGGCGCCGGCTTGGATGACTGCGGCCACCACGGTGGACGTTGCACCGGACAGAAAGGCTCGCTGAGGCAGGGACTGATTTTCGCCAGTGCCCGGGCTTTGGGCGAGATTGGCACCAGCCCGAGCGGCGTGCGATAGGCATCCACCGCCGGGACCGACGCCCCGTCAAAAAGCGCGTAATGGCTCGGCCCCAGAATGATGACCGTGTCGAACCGGCGTCCAACCAAGTTCTTGAAGGAGTAGGCCGCGACCGGACCGGAAAACTCGTAGCCGGCATGGGGACAAACGATGGCTTTAAGGTCCCCAACCGGCTCGACGGGCGCGGCGGCGAGCAGGCGGTCAATCATTCGTGACAATTCGGCCGGGTCTTTCGGATAAAACAGCCCCGCCACGGCCGGCTCCCGTACCAGTTGTTTTGCGACGGCCTTGGGCGTTTCGACCTGCGCCAGGCGTTCACCACCACGGAACGTTTTTTGTTCCACCGGCGCCAACAGCACTGCCGCCAATGCCGCCGCCGCGATCACGCCCGCCAGGATGAACCATCTTGACCGCTTGACGCGGGACAAGCGCCCCACCGGTTCACCGCTCACCGCACCAATGAGAAACAAGTTTAGCATGAAGTTCATAAACATCCTTTGATTTGAACCAAGACATTCTCCGGGATAGAAACCTCTGTTGCAAACGCCAAACCACCCCTGCCGGTAGGAACGCCGGTTTCCAGCCGGCTTTCGGACCAGCTCGCGCCAACCCGCCAGCACCAACCCACTCATGCCCCCCTTTTATCAAATCGCGGCAAACCGTTCAACCACTCAAGGGAAATCCCTGTCGGAAGAACCATTTCACGGAACGCCGTTGCGGGATTTGTTCCTACTGCTCCGTGAAAAGTATGAAAGTGTGGGACTGACCCGTTTCCGACCCGTTTCCGAATGATTCTCGAAGCCGACTGACGCAAAACTCGTCAGGCTGCCCTCAGGCCGAAAAACCGTCGCGACTACGCGCCTTCGCTCTCCATCAGAAACAAATGCTCCAAGTCGGGTAGATTCCCCTCGCTTTGGCGAAAATCCCCACCAGGTCGAGTTCGAGAAAGTCGCCCGTGGTTGTGTTCACAAACACGAACTTGAAATTCTTTTTCAGGCTCTGTGCAACCAGCACCTCGGCGGCAGTCAGGGCAAAAAAATACTTTGAGAAATCCGGCTTCAACTTCTTCCGCGTGGACTTGATCTCGAAGATCGTAATCTTGTTAAGGTGCTGTTCCACTTCGGTAAGGTCGTCAAGGTTCACTTTGCCGGAAGTGCGGACGATGTCAAAAGCCTTCCCGTACACAACCATGCCTCGCTTGGCAAACGCCACGGCAAGATTCTGTTTCTGCCGCGCGGTAGGGATCCAGAATCCAGTATTCTTGGCTACCAAGATGGCCGCTGCCCTGCGGGCCGTGGACTGGCCAGATATGAATTCGTCAGCCATTTAGGAGTCTCCCTGTTTGCTGTCCCTACGGTCAGGCACACCGCCCCTCGACGCGCGCTTGGAAAACAATTTCGCAAAGGCGGCAAGGTCAACCCCAATGGCCCCGCAAAACGCCGCAGTCTCCACGAAGTCGATCCTTCTCTCACCAGTCTCCACCTTGCTGACATAACTCTGCGGCAGGCGCAGCCTCTCCGCCACGTCAGCCTGCGTGAGCCCCTTACTCACACGCAGTTCTTTCAGCAGCGCGCAGAACTCGTCGTTTGACTTAGTGAAAGCACTCTTCGACACGGGCGCAGTTTAGCCGCCATGCCCCAAAAAACCCAAATTGGGATATTTCAGTTCAGGAGGACAGCGGGAAAAGCTGCCAACGGAAGCCAGGGAGCCGCCGGCAAGGTGTGCCCACAGTGGCCCTCAGCACCACCCGCACCGGTCACGCTCACCACTCGAATTCCGCTAAACCCTCAACCTCGCCACCACCGGCATCAAAACGCACGTAAGGAACCCGTCGCTGATAAAGCGCTCGGAAGATACGGACGAACGCGCTGGAGAACCCGAACTCCCTCAGGTCGGCTATCTGCCTCCTGTGAAGGCGACTGTCCAGCAAGACGGCAAACACATCGCCCGGTGATCCGCTCTGTGCGTCCTCCGGATCGACACAAGCAACGTGGCCGGGAGCATCTTGCCGTCCAATCAACCTCCCGTCTTCCTTGGTTATGTGCTTCATTGACACGTCAGCGATTTCATAAAGATCAAACTCTGGCCTTTTCATAGCTTCTAACCATCGTTCAAAAGTTCACCGGACAGACAATCAGACAACAGCGAGCGGGGGGCACAGAACCATGCCTCAACTTCAGAACTCGACTTCCACACCTCCATAGCGGCCTTCCACCCTTTGGTCCGCTTCGGCGCCCATGCCGTTTGAACCGCTCTACATCGCAATCCTGTAGCAGGTGATCCCGCCCGTGCTTCACCGCTACCAAACGATTCTGTTTTATCAACTGCCGAACTCTTACTGGTGTTACACCCAGGATCCTAGCAGCATCTTTTGTCGTGACCAAGCTCATCTCACCGAATGTTCTAAGCCTCAGAACGAAATCAATCAACTGCATTCGTTTCATCGTGCGAAACTGGCGCAGGGCAGCCAGGGATCGATTCGGGTCAGTAAAAAATGCGTCCAGTGATTTTTCCAACGCTGCAACAGCGTCCCAAAATGACAAGCCCCAGCCGGGTAGGTTGATCCGCCGGTCGGGACTGGAATAATGAAGCTGCGGTAGGTTACTGGCAGGATAACTGTAAATTCATTTGACCGGCGGCGATGCCGCCATATGTGTTTCTCGCATTCATGTCGCCAACGCGCATCCGGCTTCTTTGACATCCGAGATTAAAACCTTCTCATCTCCCATTTTGCCCGTCCTCGCCGACCTGATGATGGCGTTCACCGCTCGTTCGGCGTTTTGGTCTCCGACCACCAGATCAATTTTTAGCTTCGGCAAAAAATCCAACGTGTATTCGCCGCTGCGGTAGGTTTCCGTATGCCGGTTCTGCCGGCCAAATCCCTTCACTTCACAAACGGTCATCCCATCAATGCCGATCTCGCCCAAGGCGTCCTGGACTTCCTCCAATTTGGAAAGCTGAATAATTGCTTCAATTTTTTTCATACTTTTTCCAGAGTGTCATTCCATCCTTTAACTGCACTTGCGTTTGGCTGTACCACACCCGTTTAGCAACGGCGATGCCAGCCGGGGCAATCACCGGGCAAATACCGGCAATGCGCCCAATTTATAAAGGTTTTTTTGAGGTATTAATAATTTGGTGTCGTTCAAGAATCCCCGTCTTCCCTGTTTCCTTTTGACCAGCCGATGAGATTTTCGCCAGCACACCGGCAAACTTTTGACCGGGTTGTTTTTGTGCTGTTGATTGTTGTGGCCGTCACGGCGTCATTAAAAGCATTGGCGTTTCGCCGCGTTGAAATCGCCCGCCCGCTTCGCAAAACTTGCGGCTCGACCACTGCGCTCAGGGAGTGGAAGGTTTGGACTTGGCCGCGATTTGCCAGCGCATCTCTTTCATCCGCTTTTGAGCATCGGTGAATTGTTGAGGAGTCAGCTCCTTTCTCAGTAGATCGCGGCTCCCGGCTGCATCTGAATCTGCCTTGGCCGCCCAGCTAAACCACGCATACGCCTCCACTTTATCCTTCACCACGCCCTGGCCATTGGCATAGCAGCAGCCCAGATTGAATTGAGCCTCGGCGTGACCCTGCTCGGCGGCCTGGCGATACCACTTCACCGCCTCAACATAATCCTTCGCCACGCCGCTGCCATTGTCGTAGCACCAGCCCAGATTGGATTGAGCGGGGGCGTAATTCTGTTCGGCGGCCTTGCGATACCACTTCGCCGCCTCCACTATATCCTTCCCGACGCCCTGGCCATTGGCGTAGCA
>DLMG01000187.1:5442-20818 GCA_002479245.1 Verrucomicrobia subdivision 3 bacterium UBA7542
CGGCGGCCTTGCGATACCACTTCACCGCCTCAACATAATCCTTCGCCACGCCTCGGCCATCATCGTAGCACCAGCCCAGATTGAATTGAGCCTCAGCATCTCCCTGCTCAGCGCTGGCTTTATATTCTTGAAATTTGCCAGGAACTGCGACGCCTTTCGGTGCGGCGGCGCGGGTCGAACGCAGGCGAGTGCCGTAATTGAAGACGGCGCTTAGAAATCTTCTCATTGAGTTGAAACCTACGCTTTGGCCATTAAGACCTGCAAGCCAAATCCTTTTGCCGCTGCCCCATCCGTTGGCCGGCGGGTTCCAGCTCAAGGCCAACCCGCAGCCGGCTGCTATCATTAAAAGCGGTTCATCCTTTCATCGTGCGAAACTGGCGCAAGGCGACGAAGGGATCGATTCGGGTCAGTAAAAATGCACCCGGTGATTTTCCCAACGCTGCCAGAAGGTCTGTGACTTCCGCCATTGCCGGGGCTGGATTCTCCGAGAGTGTTTCAGCCGGCGCTCAAAAATTCCCCGCGCTTCAACGGCAACCGCCTCGTCTTCGAGGCGCAGCATCAGTTCGTAATCCGCGAAGAGGAAGGAGATTTCCGTTGATGTCTTAGCGGTTTTGAATCAGACCTTCATCCAAGACTTCGCGCACCTTGCGCGCCAAAGTGGCCGTCAGGTAAGGTTTTGGGAGGAATAAAATGCCCGGCCGCAGCACGCCGTGATGCCCCAAGGCATCCTCGGTGTATCCCGAGGTAAATAGAACCTTCGTGTCCGGATGAGACGTGCGAAGGGCATCGGCCATTTCTTTGCCGCCCATGACGGGCATGACGACATCCGTCAGCACCAGGTCAATTTTTCCATCGTGCTGCCGTGCCAGGCGAAGGCCTTCCTCGCCGTTGACCGCTTCAACCACGGTGTAGCCTTTCTCCCGTAATGTGGCCACGGCCAATTCGCGCACCACGGGTTCGTCCTCGACCAAAAGCACCGTTTCGTTGCCTCCGGCCACCTCTGTCGGCGTGATGCGAACGCGGGGTGATTCAAGCGCCGATTGCACCTGAGGGAAGTAAATCTTGAACGTCGTGCCGCTTCCCAACTCGCTATGCACGTTAATGTGGCCGGTGTTTTGTTTGACGATCCCGAAGCAAGTCGCCAGACCCAGGCCCGTGCCTTTGCCCGAAGGTTTGGTGGTAAAAAAGGGTTCAAACAGGTGCGCTTTGACTTCTTCACTCATCCCGGTACCGGTGTCCGCAATGGCCAGCATGACGTAGTCACCCGCATCCATATCGGGGAAATTTTTCAGGTGGTTTTTGTCCGGTGTGATGTTGGCAGTCGTGACGGTCAGTTTGCCGCCGTTGGGCATGGCATCGCGGGCGTTCACCGCAAGGTTCATGATAACCTGTTCGATTTGGCCAGGGTCGGCCTTGATGTGCCCTGCTGCCGGGTCGAGTAACGTGCAAAACTCGATGTCTTCCCCGATGAGCCGGCGCAACATTTTTTTTATGTCAAGGATGACAGCATTGAGATTCAGCACGCGGGGTTCAATCACTTGTTTGCGGCTGAAAATCAGCAGTTGCCTCGTCAGTCCCGCGGCCAGGTGTGCGACCTTCTCGATTTGTTCGGCGTTTTTACGGCGCGGATCATCGGCGTCCAGTTGTCTTAACAAGAGTTCGCTATGACCCATAATGGCGGTCAGAATATTGTTGAAGTCATGGGCCACACCGGCGGCGAGCCGGCCCACGGCCTCGATTTTTTGGACCTGACGCAGTTGCTCCTCGCTTTGGCGTAAAGCCGCTTCTGCCGCTTTGCGTGCCCTGCGCGTCTGGGCCTCGCGCAACTCACGTTCAATCGCGGGCACGAGCCGCGCCAGGTTGCGCTTCATGATGTAGTCATGCGCGCCAGCCTTCATCGCCGCCACGGCCGTTTCCTCGCTGATCACGGCTGATACCAGGATGAATGGCAGGTCGTGTCCGCTTTCCTTCAACAGTTGCAACGCCTCGAACCCGCCAAAGTTGGGCATCTCGTAATCCGAAATGACAATGTCCCAGGCCTGCCGTTGGAGCGCCGCCTGCATGGCCGGTGCGGTCCAGACGCGCTCGTAAACCGGCTCATAGCCGGCCTTCCGTAATACGCGCAACAGAAGCAGAACATCGTCTTCCGAGTCTTCCGCAATCAAAGCCCGCAAGGCCTTGTTCGTGACGCCCGGTTCGGATGAATTACTTTGGCTGGGCGGGATGATAATCTTGTCCATTTGATTCTCCGGCTTCGCCCGTCAGGGTGAAGCAAAATGTTGCGCCGTGATTGACAACGCCCTCGGCCCAGATTTTACCCTGATGGCGGTGAATGACCCGCTGCACGGTCGCCAACCCGATACCCGTGCCACGAAACTCGCTCTGATCATGCAGACGCTTGAATGGCTTGAACAAATGACCCGCGTGCGCCATGTCAAAACCCGCGCCGTCGTCGCGCACGAAATAGGTTCGGGCGCCGTTGGATTGCGGCAGCGCCCCAAATTCAATGCGTGCGCGCGGACGATTCGCCGTGAACTTCCACGCATTGCCGAACAAATTCTCCAGTACCACTCGCAACAACTGGGCGTCGCCCTCGGCGGTCAGCCCCTCGGCAATGACCCAGTCCACCAGACGGTCCGGGTTTTTTTGTTTCAAATCAGCGGCCACGGCATTCGCCAGGGCGGTAAGATCGAAATGATCCACCAGCAACTCTTTACGCATCATATTGGACAACGCCAGCAGGGCATCAATGATGTCCTGCATGTGTTGGCAACTCCCCCGCAGTCGCTGAACGTAATCCAGGCCCTCGGCATCGAGCTGGTTGGCGTAATCTTCCATCAGGATGAGGCTGAAGCTGTCGATGTTCTGAAGCGGCGAACGTAAATCATGCGAAACCGAGTAACTGAATGCTTCCAATTCTTTATTGGCGTTTTCCAGCTCCATCGCGCGGCGTTCCAGTTCTTTGTTCAGTTTGGAGATTTGTTGTTCCACCCGTTTGCGGTCGGTGATGTCGCGAATCGCGCTGGTGACCA
The DNA here is from genome assembly GCA_002479245.1 of Verrucomicrobia subdivision 3 bacterium UBA7542. GTDB lineage: Bacteria > Verrucomicrobiota > Verrucomicrobiia > Limisphaerales > UBA11358 > UBA11358. The sequence goes on from DLMG01000187.1 coordinate 8,475, forward strand.
CCAGTCCTTTTTCGGCGGCCAACGGCTTGGTGCTCACCTCGATCGGAAATTCCCGGCCGTCCTTGTGCAAGCCGCAAAGCTCCATCGTCGTTTCCGGAACCCGGCCGCCGCGCGGCGAGAAGTGCGCCGCATAATATTGCCGTTGGGTTTTTCGAAAGCGTTCCGGGACCAGCAGGGCCATGCTTTCCCCTTCCAGTTCCCGGTCGCTATAACCAAATAGTTTTCCCGTCTGCGCGTTGGTGCCGGCAATCTTGCCTTCCGCATTGACGATGACCAGGGCGTCCGGCATCGAACCCAGCAATCGGCCCAGTTTTTCCTCTGCCTTTCCGCGGCCGTGCATGGCGCGCAGTGCGCACGCGCCGCACGCCAGAACCAGCATGCCGGCCAGCACACTTCCGGCCCAGCTGATCATGGTGACGCGTTCCGCCTTCGCCGCCACGGCCGTTTGTTCCTGGTCCAGCCGCGCACGTTGCTCCTTATCCATCGTGCTGAAAGCGATCCGGATCTGCTCCATCAGATTATTCCCTTCGTCGGTTAGACTCCGTTGGCCGTACCCTCGAAACAGGTTCTTATCACCCAGCTCCACCATGTCCTTCATAACCTTGAGGTGCCTGGCAATCACGGGTTCAATCTCGGTAACGGATCGAAGTTGACTGGGGTCGTCTCGGAGGAGGAGCTTGAGTTCATCCACTTGAGGAGGCACGGCTTCGGCGGCGGTGTAAAATGGACTCAGATGCGACTGTTTGCCGGAGATGGCGAAGCTGCGGGCGGCGCTTTCCACTTCACTTAATCGGGCCGCGATGTCCCCCAGTTTTTCCAAGACTTCGCGGGTGTGCGTAACCGCCCGCGTGGCTTCCTGGAGCTGCTTCCCAGACCGACACGAAATGGCGACGACCGCCACCAAACTCAAGATTGCCAAAACGAAGCCGGCTCCCCACAAAATTCTACCTGCGGAGTATCGCCGTGCCCATTTTTGGGACAGTTCTACAACGAGCGTCTTCCAAACGGCAATCCCGCCATTGTTGGCGCCAACTTTTTTTTCTTCGGCTGAATTCATCCCCCACAACGAAGCTATTTTTATGCCTTTTTGTCGCCTATTATGGGCTGCGCAGCGGTTGCGGGGTATCCGTGGAGATGAGGTTTTCCGTTGTGTCCATGTTTTGCGTTTCGTTTTGAAGGAGCGGGACTGCTCTCTTCGCCTCCGCTCCGGGAGAGCAGGACTGCTCCGGACGAAAGGCGAGTGTTGCGAATCGACTCTCGCCTCGCAGTCGAAACGCATCCAGTGAAAGTGCCAGTGAACCTGTAGTAAATGGGTAGTTGGTCAATACTGGATTGGTATTGCACCCGTAATGTCGAGTGCAGTGGTAGTGGGCGATTAGTGAGTTTTGAAAAAGCCGCAATTTTCGTTTGATTCCGATCCTCGCCTCCAAATTCAACGCTTGGATTTGAAGGCTTTGATATCATTGAAAGTGATTCATCCTTTCATCGTGCGAAACTGGCGCAAGGCGACCAAGGGATCGATTCGGGTCAGCAGAAAATGCGCCCAGTGATTTTCCCAACGCTGCCAGAAGGTCTGTGACTTCCGCCATTGCCGGGGCTGGATTCTCCGAGAGTGTTTCAGCAGGCGCTCAAAAATTCCCCGCGCTTCAACGGCAACCGCCTCGTCTTCGAGGCGCAGCATTAGTTCGTAATTCAAATTGAGGCTGCGAATGTCGAGATTGGAAGAGCCGGCGTAAACCGCCCCGTCGCTGAGAATCAGTTTGGCATGCAGAATCTGCGGTTGATACTCGTAAATCTCCACGCCGGCTTTCAACAGGCGACGATACAAACTCCTGCCCGCCAGTTGCGAAACCAGGATGTCGGATTGGCCGGCCAGAATCAGTTGCACGCGTCCGCCGCGCCGCGCCACGCGCATCAAATCCCGTCGTAACCGCCGGGTCGGCAGAAAATACGCGCTCACGATCCGCACCTCGCGGGCTTTGGCCAAATCCTGGTGCAACGTGGTTTGAAAAGGGCTTGCCCCGCGACCGGGATGACTCAGCAACAATTCCCCCGCCGGTTGTTTGAGAGGTTTGCGTTTGCGTTTGAATGCGCGCAATCGCATCAGCGGGTTGCGGCGAAAATCCGACAGCGCGAACAGTTCATCGAAGGATGCCGCCAACTCCACGGCCAGGGTGGGATTTTTAATCCGGACGCCCACATCGCACCAGCCGCGCGTCACGCCGTCGCCATCGTATTCATCCGCCACATTGAATCCGCCAATGAATATCGTGGCGTCATCGCAAATCAGCAGCTTGCGGTGATTGCGCACCCCGAACCGCCAGAGATGGAGGGGATTGAAGCGGCGGACTTCCCCGCCGGCGGCAACGAGCGGCTCAAAAAAATCATCCGACAACAGCCACGAACCGAGCGCATCCACCAGGATTTGGACGCGCACGCCGCGCCGCGCCGCCGCCAGCAATGCTCCCAAAAACTGCCGCCCCAGCTTTCCGTCGGAATAAATATAAGTTTCCAGCCGGATGGATTTTTGCGCCGCCGCCATGGCCTCCAACATGGCCGGAAAAATTTCCTGTCCCCCGCAGAGCCATTGCCAGGCAAAAGGTTTTGGAGCAGGCATGATTCACCGTAATTTCCCAGATTCGGACTGGCAATCAACTTCCGGTTTGGGTTCGCTGACTTCATTGGTGGCGTTGTCGGGAGGAGCGGAAACATTGAGCTTTATTCCAAAATTGCCGTGTTCGCGCCACCCGAAGTAGAAATTAAAACTGCCTCGCTGGTAGGAAATGAACGGCAGCAAAACCAACCTGCGCCGGGCCACCGCAAAGTCCCAGCCGCCGCGCGGTCTGGAATTTCGTTCCGGGTATTTGCCGCTCCGCACAAATTTCTTGTCGGCGACACCGATGACGTAATTGCCAAAGTTGTGGAACGGATTGCGGAAGTGCCACTTCATCACCCGGTGCTTGTCATCCGGCTTGTACCAGTTTGGCGGGACCGGCTCATCGCTGTTTTCCACCCACCACACCGGGTTGAGCTTGTTGTAGGTGTGCATTTTGGGCAACCCCGGCCGCGGTGTGACTCTGACGCTGTGCCATTTGGCCGAATTCGTGACGGCGGGCGGGCACTTCATGGGCTGCGGCTGCCACGCCGCCGGCTCGGACCGCGCAAAAGTGGATTGGCCGCCGATCAACAACAAAGCCGCGACCAAAATCAGGCCGCGCCAGTTTTTTGTCCCTCGGGTCATAACGATATGTCAGCCACGGATGAAACACAGATGAAACGTGGAAGTTGCGCGAACATCAATGTCGAAAATCCAAAGGGATGACATAAATCAACCCAAGGCCAAGCCTTGGGTTTCCGGTAAAATATTTAACCCGCTCCTAAAAGGGCGGCGGAAGCAAACGACAGTCGTTCAACGCATTTCTTGACGGAAGGTGAGCAAGGCAAAGGTCAATGCCACCACAAACGGCACGGCAAAAAAATCGCACTCACAGATTGATGCCGGCCGTTCATCGGGCCGGATTTGTCACTGGGAGGAGATTGGAGTATCGGCGCCGGCATGCGAATCAATGGAATTCCCCTGCCCGCCCGCTCCCGACAGCCAGGTCAACACCGGCGGGACCAGTTCGGCAAAAAAATACGTCACCGCCTCGTGCGTGGCATCGGGCACCACAATCAATTCGCTTCCGGGCGCCGCCAGCGCGCGCAATTGTTCCACGTCGGTTGCCGGCGTGATTTTGTCCTCCGCTCCGGCCACAAAAAGCGCGGTGACCGGACGCCGGGCCAATTCGGTCGTGGTATCGAGTTCATCGGCGGGTATCTCCAAAACGGATGGCAATTTTTTCAAGCCAGCTTTGACAAACGTTTTCGGCATCCAGCCGGCGTATTCATGGCAAAGGTTCAGGACGGCATTGGACAACCCTGCGTAGGGCGTGATGGCCACCACCGTGCGAACGCGCGGCTCGACTGTCTTCCAGCGCAACGCCAGCGACGCACCGTAGGATTCACCGAACGCCGCCACCGGTTCGTCCAGCCGACCGTCATGCGCCAGTTCGTCGAGGAGCTGGCTAAGGTCGTGCGCCTCCTGGACGCCAAAATAAATCCGCTTGCCCGTGGATTTGCCGTGTCCGCGCAGGTCCACCAGCACACACCGCCAGCCTGCCTGCGCCAGCCGCAACGCCCAGGGCGCCATCGAAAACTGGGCCAGCCCGTAGCCGTGCAGCAACACGACCGTGCCGCGCGGCGCCGAAGTCCAGACATTCGATCCGCCGGGCAGGTCGGCATGGAAGGTGAACTTGAACTGTTTCCGGCCGTCCTCCAGCCAGTTGGTTGAGGAAATTTCCAGGTGATAATCCGCCGGCTCGACAATGCGATAACACAGCCGCGCCGCCGGCGGTCCCACTTCCACAAATTGTTTGGGAAAGTTCGTGAGAAATTTCGGACTGAATGCCACCGCCACGGGCGCCTTGGGCGCGAACCACTCGGGATACGTGTTCGGCGCCTGCGCCATCCGATGGGCCATGAACGTGTCGCAACCCGCCGTGCTCAAAACCAGCAGGACGGGCAGGAGCAACCAACACAACCTTTGCCGTATCACCCTGCTTGCTTAACCTGTTTCCGCCCATTTGCCAAAAAAATCTTTTCCCGAAAACTGGAAGGAATTGCCGGACTCGGTCACCGTTCGGCATCCCGTCCCGCAAAGCGGGACGGTCCGCGCAACCCGATTTGGGGCACCCAACTTGCAAGACTTGGGAAGTCCATTCCAGCTCGGGATTCCATTTCAAACCCGGAATTTGGATTGTGATGATGGCAATTGTGGCGGATACTTTGATTCATGATGCTGCGTAATTACCAACGGGAACTGTTTTGCCTGTTGCTGTTGGGCACGTTGATGTCCGCACGTGGGGAGTTGGTGCTTGCCAATTTCAGTGCCGCCCAACCGGTCAAGATCATGGCCATCGGCGATTCGATCACCGATGACTGCGTCTACAACGGTGCCTGGCGCCAGTATCTGCAACCGCTGCTCGATACCAATGGTTATCCCTTCACTTTTGTGGGCCGGAACCAGTCAGTGCCATCCGGGAGTTTCACCAAAACGCAGCATGAAGGGTATTGCGGAGCCGTTGTGGCCCCGCCCGGCGTTCTCACCAGTCCAGTGCATGGCTACGCCGGCACTAATGTTTATCTCCTGAGAATCGTCGCTGACGCCCTTACCAATGCGACCCCCGATCTGGTGCTGGTGCTGATCGGGGCAAACGACATTGGCCGGGGACGCAATCCCTATCAGGTCGCAACGAATGACATGCCGAACCTGCTGGACATAATTTTTTCAAACGCTCCCAATGCCAACGTCATCCTCGCCAAGATCACGTCACTCCAGAACGTGACCACCCTCAACTACGGCAACTACGCGACCAACGTTTACATTTACAATGACGCCCTGCAAGCGATGGTCAACCAGCGGCGGGCCCTCGGACAAAATGTGTCCCTGGCCGACATGTTGTCCGTCGTGGATGGAGCCACGATGTTCAACAGCGATCATCTGCATCCGAATACGCTGGGCTTGCAGGCCATCGCGCAGGAATGGTTCACCCGCATCCAAGCCATCACCATCACAACCAACCAGGTGACATCCACGCTGATCCATGGCGGAGATGTTTGGAAATACTCCGACACGGGCCAGGACCTGGGGACGAATTGGTCACAGCCCAATTACGACGACAGCGGCTGGGCCAGCGGAGCGGCGAGACTGGGCTATGGCGACCCGGCGGTGTTCACCACTGTCAGTTTTGGGACGAATGCATCCAGCAAACACATCACAACCTATTTCCGTGACTCGTTTGTCGTGCCGGGCGACGTAGCCTTTACCAATCTCAATTTCCGCCTCTCGCGGGTGGACGGCGCCGTGGTATGGCTCAACGGCCAGGAAGCTTTTCGCACCAACATGCCAACCGGACCGATCACCTACACGACCTTGGCGTCGATGTGGACGATTGTCCAGGACACGCCGTACACTTTCTACCCGACAAACATCGCGGTGTCGAATTTGCCCGCGGGAACAAACCTGGTCGCGGTGGAAGTTCATCTATACTTAGCCAACAGAACCTCCCTCGGCTTTGACATGGAACTGATTGGCACGGGTTGCTTTTCGCCCTCTCTCTCCATCGCGTCCGCGGGCAACAACATTTTTCTTACCTGGCCGGTTGCCAACGGAACCGGTTACACGCTTTATTCCTCAACCGACCTGACCGCGCCTGAAAGTTGGACAATTGCGGCGGCAACGATTCAGACCAACAGCGGGCAATATGTCGTGACCTTATCGCCAGACGTGATCACGAGATTTTTTCGTCTCCAGAAACCCTAGAAGCCATCTTATAAATATCCGCAGGGGCGTTTTAATAAATGGAAACACAAAGCCAGGAGAAGGAAAAAACGGCATGTGGAGGGCAAAACGGCCGATCTTTGGGCCGGCCACGTTATTGTTCGCCGGTCGCGGCCATTGTTCGCAACCCATCTGCATAATCCGCAATTCACTCCACCGTCACGCTCTGGGCCAGGCTGCGCGGCTTGACCACGTCGCAACCGCGCGGGAATAATACCAACGATTTTCACGTGGTTAATCTGGCCACGGATGAAACGTGGAAGTTGCGCGAACGTCCGTGTAAAAATCCAACCGGGTATTGAAAAAACACCTCGAGTGGATAGACTAAACACCGGATGACAAAGCCGGACCCAAACCGAAAGCCATTATGCCATTGTTAAAACTCGAAACCACCGTCGCGCTTGCTGATGACAAAAAGCAGGCGTTGCTTGCGTCTCTCTCCAAAATCGTGGCCGGGACGATTGGCAAACCGGAACAATACGTCATGGTCGTCGTCAACCCCGCGGCCATCCTCATGTCCGGCAAACCCGGTCCCGCCGCCTTCGTGGACATCCGCAGCATCGGCGGCCTGGGCGGCAGCGTGAATCAACAGCTCGCGCAGAAGATCGGCAGCTTGTTGAAAGAATCCCTCGGCGTGCCGCCGGACCGAATTTACCTGAACTTCACCGACGTCCCCGGCGGCAACTGGGGCTGGAACGGCGACACGTTCGGGTGAGATTTCGCCGTAAGAAAATTTCGCGCTTTGAACCTCTGAACCGTAGCAGCCGACGTGAGTCGGCTCTGACATTGCTTTGGATAAGATGGAGCGGACTCATGTCCGCTGCTACGAGGTCATGGTGAAAAGGAAAACGCGCGACGAACGCTCAAATGAGATGGGCGCTTTCCGCAAGCGGAAACCTGCTCCGAAGAGCAATCCACGCCCCGGCACAAGATCTCAAAGCCGGTATTTGGATGCGAGCTGTTCGTCGCGCAAGTCAATTTATAACACACCGCTCCCGAAATTCCAGCACGAGTTATTCACAAGTCACCGAGAAAGAAAAGAGACAAAAAAATATCTCAACAACATTGCATTGAGCGGAACGGAAATTAAACTCCGCGCGCGTGTTGAACCTGAATTCACTCAATCCCCAGCAACGCCAGGCCGTCGAAACCTTGAACGGCCCGGTTTTGATCCTGGCCGGGGCCGGCACCGGCAAGACGCGCGTCATCACGTTCCGCATCGCGCACTTGATCGCCAAAGGCGTTGCACCGGCCAACATCCTTGCCGTCACCTTCACCAACAAGGCGGCGCGCGAAATGCAGGAGCGCGTCCACAAACTTCTGCCAAAGCGCAGTCGGAAGACTGAGGACAGTGGACTGAGGACTGACGACAGGCCGACCATCTGCACGTTCCATTCTCTTTGCGTCCGGATTTTGCGCCAGCACATTGAACGGCTCGGTTATAAACGGAATTTTGTCATTTACAACGAATCGGAACAGCTCGGCGCCGTCAAAAAGATTCTCGCTCAGATTTCGGCGAAGGGGGAGAAAACGGACCCGGCGGCGGTCCTGGCCCTGTTGAGCCGGTTCAAAAACGGGGGCGAACGCGCCGCCGTCTTTGCCGACGAGAGCGTTCGCGCGCTGGCCCAGCACATCCGGTCGCGCTACGAAACCGCCCTGCACGCCTGCAATGCCGTGGACTTTGACGATTTGATTCTGCTCACGCTGCGGCTGTTCGACAAACATCCGGCCGTGCTCGAAGCCTTTCGCGCCAAATATCGTTACATCATGGCGGACGAATATCAGGACACCAACGCCACGCAGTTTCAGCTCGTCCATGCCCTCACCGCCAAACACCGGAATTTCTGCGTCGTGGGCGACGACGACCAGAGCATTTACGGCTGGCGCGGCGCCGAAATCGGCAACCTGCTCGACCTGGAAAAACATTTTCCGGAGGTGAAAATCATCAAGCTCGAACAGAATTACCGTTCGACAAACACCATCCTTGATGCCGCCAACGCCATCATCAAAAACAACGTGCGCCGCCGCCCCAAACAGCTCTGGTCGGGCAAGGGCCGGGGCGACAAGATTGTTTTGCGCACCTACACGAATGATGACAATGAAGCGCGCAACCTGGTCGAACAGATTGAATTTGCGCGCCGCGCGCACGGGGTCCCCTGGTTGCACCACGCCGTTTTGTTCCGGACGAATGTGCAGTCGCGTCCGCTCGAAACCGCGTTCCGCACGGCTGGCGTCCGGTATCATCTCATCGGCGGCCAGAGTTTCTTTGACCGGGCGGAAGTCCGCGATTTTCTTGCCTACCTGAAGGTCTTCATCAACCCGCATGATGACGTCAGCCTGTTGCGCATTGCGAACGTGCCGGCGCGGGGGCTGAGCGATGTGACCATGGAACGCCTGCTCGCCGCGAGTCACGAACGGAAGGGTTCCGTGTTCGCTGCGATGAAAAATCCGGCGGTGCAGGTGACATTTCAAACCAAGGCGCGCGAAAGCATTGAAGCGTTTGTGGCCTTCATCGAAAAGACCCGCGCGCAATTGGGTGGTAGGGCGGGCAGTCCCTTGCCCGCCGCAGCCGGCGCGCACGGAGTGACGCGCCCTACCTTTAGTCTTCAATCCTGGGCCGAACATTTTCTGGACGAGACCGGTTATTTTGCCGAACTCAAGCGTTTGGAAAAAAATTCCGAAAACGCCGAAGACCGCATCCGCAATCTGCGCGAGCTGACCGCCACGCTCGACCAAGGTAGGGCGGGCAGTCCCCTGCCCGCCGCTGACGGCGCGCACGGCTTGTCCCGCCATAGCCATGCGACGGCGGAAGTGACGCGCCCTACCTGCCTCGCGGATCAACTTCAATCCTTTCTGGAGGACATCACTCTCGACAGCGAACGCGAGGAGGAAAAGGAAGCCGGCGACGCCGTGACGCTCATCACCATGCACAGTTGCAAGGGACTGGAATTCCCGCGCGTCTATATCGTGGGCCTGGAGGAAGGCCTGTTGCCGCATGCGCGCTCGGCAGCGGAAGGCACGCTCGACGAGGAACGGCGGCTGTTTTACGTGGCCGTGACACGCGCGATGCAATCGCTCACCCTCAGCCATTGCGCGGGCCGGATGCGCTACGGCCAGTTGATGCCCTGCCACCCGTCGCGATTTCTCAAGGAACTGCCGCCCGAACTGGTGGAGGACGATGCCGCCCGGGACAAAAAACCGGTGGCTCCGGATACCGGCAAAAAGATGTTCGACGTCCTCCGCAGCGCCATCAATTAAAGATCTTTGGCCCTTCAAACAGGTTCAAAGTTTCCTCAGAGGAACGGCGACGCGGAAGAGTAACCGGGGATTTTGTTCGCGAATAGCGAACGATTGAACGCCAACGAGGCAGCAGCGCAGGCGGAGGTGAAAATTTCCGCCCGCTTACCCCGAAATTGATTGTTCTTTCTGCAAGCTTCCGAACCCATTCAGTTGTATGATTGGTAATTGCAGCCGGGCCTGTGAATGGTTGGTAAAGCTTCATCAGAATATCAGTCTGTAGCGTTCTCAACGTTCTGGGCTTCAAAATCAGGCACGACCGTCCAAGCAGGTGAAGCCTGCCGAGTTCATAAGCTGCGTTCGGATTGAATTCTTGACCCTGCTCCGCTCTGTCGAACACGGCGATGCCACGTGAACAGCATAAAAGACAAGCGATCGGGTTGTACAGATCGTCAGTGATGCTATGGTCAGTCTGGGACACTGGAAGCAGGGATTGACCACGGCGTTCCTGGAAGGACTCAACAGTTTATTCTCGGCAACCAAACGCAAAGCTCGCGGCTACCGGTCCACCGAACACCAGATCGCCATGCTCTACTTTGTAGCTGGCAAGCTGGAGATTCCATACCATGGCTGATACCCACTACAAACGTCGACGAAGCCAAATTTTCTACGCTGACAACAGCATCACACAGGCGGATATTTTCTATTAGGTCTACCCATTTGCGTTCTTCCGCCTGCGTGGCGTGTCAAAGCACCGCTTTGGCGCGACAACGGCGGCGCTCTTTCGCGGCTGGATTGAATCCGCGTCCGGCGGGCCGGGCCGATTTGGAAATCGGCGCTCCAATCGGTCCCGCATTGCGCATACGCGTTTTTCCGCCGGACGAATCCCGTTACGGCAAGGAATATTTCGAGATGGCCCGCATGTATTGCGCACGCTCAAAGGCGCTGGGCGCCGGACAATTTTTCTGGCTCAGGCTGCCCTTGAGTTGCGTGACGGATTCATATTCATGCTCCTCCATCCATGCGACGAGTTCGCTCTCGATGATTTTGATGTGCCCGACGCCGTGCCGGATGAGCGTGGAGCAGAGCATGGTCACGTCCGCGCCGGCCATGAGCATTTTCAAAACGTCGGGCGCGCGGTGGATGCCGCTGGTGGCCGCCAGACTGCATTTGAGACGACCGTAAAGGATGGCAATCCAGCGCAACGGAACGCGCATGGCCATCGGCGTGCTCAACAAAATGTTGGGTTTCACTTCCAGCGTGTCCAAATCAATGTCCGGCTGATAAAACCGGTTGAACAGCACCAGCCCATCCGCCCCGGCCTCGCTCAGCCGCTTGGCCATGTTGGCGAAGTTGGTGAAGAACGGACTGAGCTTCACCGCCACCGGAATCGTGACCTCCGACTTCACGGCTTTAAGGATGTCAAAATAGGTCTGCTCGACCTCCCCGGCGGGCAGGTTCATGTTGGTGGGGATGTAATAGATGTTCAACTCCAGCGCATCGGCGCCCGCCTGTTGAACCAGCTTGGCGTATTGCGTCCAGCCGCTGGACGACGAGCCGTTGTGCATGCCGGCATTGATGCTGGCAATGATCGGAATGCGCACGGCTTTCTTCGCCGCGGCAATGTGTTTGAGGTATTCCTCCGGACCAAGGCGATATTCCTCCGGCTCCGGAAAATAAGTCAGCGCCTCCGGGAAGCTGAATGTGCCGCTTTCCATGTGATGGTGCAGCTCCAGGCGCTCCTGGCGCAGTTGCTCCTCGAACAGGGAATAAAGCACCGCCGCCGACGCGCCGGCGTCTTCCATGCGTTTGATGCTGTCAATCTCCTCCGATAGCGGCGAGGCCGACGGCACCAGCGGCGTGCGCAGTTTCAAACCGAGATAAGTCGTGGTCAGATCCATAGGCATAATATATTTATGATTTAAGATTTACGATTTATGATTACGGGCTGTTCGTCGGGTGGCGCTGAAAATTTTGACCAATTCGACGGCTTCCGTTTGCAATTGGGCAACCTGCTTCGCCGGAACCAAGGCCGCCCGTTTGGCGATTTCAATCCAGAAATCCGTCTCGTCAGCTTCTTCCAGAACAGTGGTAATTTTGTTGATGAAGTCCGCATGCGATTTCCCGCGAAGTGCAGCGCGATAATTCGACGCTACCGAACAGCCACTGCGCGCCACTTGACCGGCAATTGTTCTGCCCGACGGTTTAGTCGGAAGGGCGTCGGCAAATTTAAGAACCCGGACGGCGAATCGAATGGTCCTTTCTTTAAGTTCGGTTGGGTTCATATTTGTTCCGGCATCGGTTTGATGAAAAAATCATCAATCATCGATCATCAATCATAAATGATTCAGGGTTGTTGGTCCGCCGTGGCCGCGGCTTGGGGCGACGCGGGCTGGCCACTGCCGGCCTTGGTGTCGCGTTCCGCCAGAAAATGATAGAATTTCCAACGGTGGTCGGCATCCACCTGGGCCTGGGCGAAGAGCTTTTTCGCCTCTTCGGGTTTGCTCTTCGTGAGCATCTTGAAACGGTTTTCCGAGAGCAAATAATCCTGCAGTTTGGTTTTCGCCGCCTGTGAATCCAACTGCAGCGGATTCTCGCCCGCCGCAGCCCGCCTCGGGTCAAAGCGATACAACAGCCACTGGCCGGATTCCACCGCGAGCTTCTGCTGGCGCGCGCCCACGCCCATGTCCACCGCGATGCCGTGCGCGATGCAATGGCTGTAGGCGAT
>DLMG01000062.1:0-136 GCA_002479245.1 Verrucomicrobia subdivision 3 bacterium UBA7542
GATCTGGTGCAGTTCCGATTCCGGCCGCAATTGCAACCAGCACAGATGAACCAGCACCAACAGCACGACTCCCCATGCTGCGTACCGGAAACTTCTGCCATCAGCAGGAATAAGCTGGTTCAAAATCGTCTCAAGT
>DLMG01000062.1:197-341 GCA_002479245.1 Verrucomicrobia subdivision 3 bacterium UBA7542
TCAAAATCGTCTCAAGTTTGCCGCTGTTCGGTCGGACCTGACCGCTCCGGCTCATTCCGGGCAAGGCTATTCCGCTCCAGCGGCGAGTCAATCGGGAAAACTGTGCGGTAGTGTCCCGATATGCTGTAGCGTCGAGCCTGTGGC
>DLMG01000062.1:429-43924 GCA_002479245.1 Verrucomicrobia subdivision 3 bacterium UBA7542
CGGCGCACAGCGCCGACGCTACAACCCCAATTGAGGCACCATCGACCGTGGCCCGCGCGTTTCAGGGACAGGAAACGATTGGGGTGGCATTGGTCGCCAGCCCCACGAGCTGACGGACCCTGAGCGGGAGCGGAGCCTGGGTGCGGGGAGTCAAAGCCTTAAGATCGAAAAACAGGATCGAACGGCCAATCAAGTCATTGGGAACGTATTGATAGAAGAACCGGTAGAAGTCCTTGTCTTGAAAATCGATGCCTTGGTACTGATAGGCACTGAGGGCGACGAAACGGGATGGCGATTTGCCTTCGCGCAGGGCTGGTGAAGGTCGCAAGCCGCTGTTGGCCGAGGGAAGATATTCGTAATCGATGCCGTAGTGGGCGGGGTCCGCCGTTCCGAAGTAGCTCAACTGGACGCGGTCGATGCCGTGCTGAACCATGAAGCATTTCAGTTCCTTCAGGTCCTGACCCCAATCCAAATTTGAGTCGCCCAGCCAATGGTATCCGTTCCGAGGCCCGCCAATGAATTCATTAAAATACGCAAGATAATCGGGCCAGGTCCGGAGTGTGCCGGCAATGGTCCAGAAGGCCAGGAAACCAACGGCGATTCGCGTGACGACGCTCCGCCGCAGGGCCGCTCCATAGTTGCCGAGCCAGATGAACAAAAGGGGATAAACGGGCAGAAGATAGCGGAACCCATTTTGAATGGTGTTGAAAAAGGAGAGATAAATGAACATCAGGACAAAGGGCATGACCAGGTACAGTTCATTCGGGCGCCATGTCATTCCCAGCTTTCGCCGGGCCAGGACGAGCCCCGCGAGCAGGATGAGAATGGCGACGGGAATTTTGATGAGGCAAACGACCAGAAAGTAATACCACCAGCCCGTGCTGGAATGCATGCCCATCAGGAAAAACGAATGCGGCGACCGGGATTGCAGATACTGAAAGACCGCCCCTTGAAAGTACGGCGCGGCCGGCAGGGTGAGCCACCGGCCCGATGGCAGCGCAAAACCCCCAACTTGGAATCCGTATGCGGCCCAGACCAGGAGGAAACCCATGCCTAGGAGCACCGGCCAGTGGCGCAATTCCTGCCAAAGACTTCCCGGGGAATGCAAGTGGATCTGACCGGCCACGGTGCGATACGCGAAGTCGGTGGCGAAAAAGAACGGGACCAGGAGCAGGGCCGTGTATTTGCTCAGCAGCATCAGCCCCAGGGCCAAGCCGGCGTACAACAAATTGCGGACGCCGGGATTCTTCGCCAGGCTCCACAACCGCCAGGCGGTCAGCACGGCAAAACAGCTCAACGTCAGGTCTGGCGTGATCAGCGGCGCATGGGCCAGAAGGTTCGGACAAAAACAAAAAAACACGAGGGATACGAGTCCACCTGCATCCCCATAAAGTTTCTGCGACCAGCAGAAGACGATGAGGCCGAGCGCGACGGCGAATGGCAGCAACGTGAACCGGCAGGCATTCAACAACGCGTCATCCGGGCGCAAGGCGATGATTTCCTGGCCCCGGATGGTTCCGTCCGGCTCGACCCAGACGTTTTTGGGACAAGACACCGTTAACAACGGCAGGTCGTGCCATACGGTCCAGAAAACCGGATGCAGCAGGCTGTCGGGAAGGTCCCAACGGTGGGTTTTCACCAGGTAATTTCCAGCGCCCAGATAATGAGTTTCATCATAGGTGGCGGATTTTTGCCAGGCGCTGGTGACACACAAGGTGACAAAGCTCAGCAACAGGACAAGAACCGACAGGCGAATCCAGTTTTTCCCGGCGGGAGGTGCGGCCGATGTTTGCGGCAATGATGATTGAGTTTCCATTTTTCCGCTATTCAGGCTGGAACCTGGCCGCCTGAACCGGCTCATTTTAGGGACAGCCTCCATGCCTCATCAAATGTTTTTCGGCTGTTTTGATGTCCTGGATGGTGCCGGTTTGGAACCATTGGCCGTGATGCGGCAGGCACGCAAGGCGGTTTTGCTTGAGCGCTTCGTGCCAGAGGATTTTGACGGTGAATTTCCCGTCCGGAGCATTCAATAAAATGCGGGGATGCATGATCCCGATGCCGGCAATGATGTAAGGCGCTTCCCGCTCGTTCCAGTCAAAGGTGTTGCCGGGTTTGATGAAAAGATGATCTTCGCCCTTGTCATGCCCAATGGCTTTTGCTTTGGGTTGTGTAAGGAGCAGAAAATCCATTTTGGTGTCATGCCAATAACGGGTCAGACGATCCAGCGCACTTTCCTGTTCATCTGTCCAGATGATGTCGCTGTTGATGGTGAAAACAGGCTCATTTCCCAGAAGTGGAAGCGCCTTTTTCAGTCCGCCGCCCGTTTCCAGCGGTTCGGTCTCCTCAGAAATTTTGATGGTCAGGTCATTGCAGGCAGACAAATAGGCGGTCAATTGGTCCTTGAGGTGCGAGACATTGATGATGACTTCCTTGATCCCGTATGCCCGCAGCTTGTCGAGCGCATATTCAATCATCGGCTTGCTCGCGACCGGCACGAGCGGTTTGGGCATCCGGTCCGTCAATGGCTTCAGCCGCGTGCCGTATCCGGCGGCCAGAACCATGGCCTTTTTAATCTTACCGTGCATAGCGATCCATCCATCGTTTCACGCCGGCCAGCATGGGATGGTGCAAGGCCCTTTGCAACAGGCGTTCCACACGCGGCGAATGAAATTTCTTATAGTCATGCTTTCCCTCGTGCCGGCTTAACTTTTCAAAAATGGCCAGTACACGGGTGTGCCGCAGCGCCGCCAAGATGGCCAGAGAAGTTTCAAAAGTTGTCCGGTCGAGGGCAGGGAACCGGGCCAGGTAACGCGCTATCATCTTCTCCCTAAGCTCATCCGGAACATCGCGCCGGGCATCTTCCAGCAGCGACATCAGGTCATACGTGATCGGGCCTTGGTACGCATCCTGAAAATCCAGAAGCCCGGCCTGCCGGACGCCCTCGCGTTCTGGAAGCAACATCAAATTGGCCACATGATAATCGCGCAACAGGAGCGAAGCGGGGACTTGGTGGGCGACAGACAACACTTCCCGCCAGACGGTTTTGAATTCCGCCTTGCCGGCTTCTGAAATCGTGGGGGTGCGCCATTCCAAAAACAGCCCGATGTCTTCCAGCATTTTTTCCGGATGATACGTCCGCAGGCCGGTTGGGATTGCCTCGGGATGCCGGTGCAGGGCAATCAAGACATCGGTGGCCAGCGTATAAAGCTTTTCCGGTTCAAACGATTTCTTAAAGAGATTCGGCGCATTGGTAGGGCGCGTCACTCCGTGCGCGCCGCAATTGTCAGGTTGATGGGCGGCGGGCAGAGGACTCCGATGAATCGCGAGCAGGCTGCCCGCCCTACCTGATGTTTGTTCCCGTTGCCGTTGGGAAATGGCATCGGGTTGACCATCCAGCAGGCGGGTAAAGGTTGCATCACCGAAATCTTCCAGCAGCAGGAGGCCTTTTTTCTCATCCCGGGCAAGGATGGCCGGCACGCTGAAACCGAGTTGATGGAGATGCTGGCTGATCTGGATGAAGGGGGCCACGCTCTCCAGGACCGATGAGGCATCCATCAGAACCGCGCTTTGTTCATCCTTTTGCAGGCGGAAATATTTTCGGGCGGAGGCATCGCCGGTGAGGGGTTCACTGGTGGCGTTGCTCCAGGCGGTGGCGTTAAGAAATTCGCGCGCGCTGTCGTTGAGAATTTTGACCACGGATGGAAACTGATTAGCACGGATGAGTCATCGGCGCGATGAAAAAACACCCGGCCCGCCATTGCTCACGCGGTCGCAACCGTCAGCTTTTCCTTCCGCAAGATTTGCCCACCCTATCGGGGGAAGCTTACTTCTCAGTCAATCAATCAAACTCTCAATAAAGAATGCCTTCGTTGGATGTGAATAACTTATTCTGGACAGGAAAGGAGGTCGGCGTAGGATTGTAATCAATCAGTCGGGAAAAACTCGGATCTGTGAAACCCTATGAAAACGAAAAGCCATTCCATCATTCGTGTCGCGTGTCATTCATTCGCCGGTCGAACTCGTCTGGCAATTCTGTTTACCGTCCTATGGCTGGCAACGCTTGCCAGCACCAGAGTGTCAGCGGCCGGGTTTAATTCTGGAATTATCGATTTCGACTACAATTGGACCGAAAGCGGCTATCCCGCGTACGGGCCTGGTGCTGCGGCAATCGGCTCTGCTGGCGATCTTTGGAATACGATCTCGGCAGACGGGCAGCAAAACAATCCGCTAAATCTTTACAACACCGACGGCACCTCAACGAGCGTCATATGGTCCCTTTCCAGCGGTGGCAGTCAAGGAAACGCCATCGGAGGAACTTACGGGAGACTGTTCGACGTCAGTGTTGCATTCTATTCCGCAACCATCACCGGCTTGACTCCAAACCGACAGTACAATCTATACCTGTTTAGTGCCGTTTGGAGCGAAGAAATCAGCGTAAACGGCATCGATTTTACGACTTCCGGAATCCACTCTGGCAGTGTCAATTCTCTGACTGCGGGAAGCCAATATGATATTCATACC
This sequence comes from Verrucomicrobia subdivision 3 bacterium UBA7542, assembly GCA_002479245.1. Classification (GTDB taxonomy): domain Bacteria; phylum Verrucomicrobiota; class Verrucomicrobiia; order Limisphaerales; family UBA11358; genus UBA11358. The sequence goes on from DLMG01000062.1 coordinate 4,951, forward strand.
GTAACGGCCGACTCGTCCGGCACTCTGGCATTTGTGCCCATTTCAGCCCAATTCGGGACTCCGTACATTTCTTCATGGCAACTCACGCCTGTGCCTGAACCCTCGGTTTCGGGGTTGGTGGCCGTCGGCGCCACCGCACTCCTCATTCGCTGTCGCAAGGTGAAGTAGAACGCGGCCCTGTTTCCTGCTCTGCACTTGGTTCATTCAACGCGATCAGGCGCAGGCGGCGGAATTGCGCAAGCATAAACAGAACGATGGAAATTTTGCCGATTTCGATCCAACGGTAGTTCAGTCAAAATAAAAAACTTAACCTTAAATCAACTATGAAAAAACAAATTGTAATTATCAGCCTTATTTCAACGTGTGCCTGTGTGCAGGCGCAGAATCTGTTTGTGTCGGATTACGGCAGCGACAACATTATTGAATTCACACCAAGTGGAGTTCAAAGCACTTTTGCCTCCGGGTTGTCCTATCCTCAAGGACTGGCCTTTAACAGCGCGGGTAATCTGTTTGAGGCGGATGGTGGCAGCGGCAACATCTATGAGTTCACGACGGGCGGAGCGCGAAGCACCTTTGCCTCCGGGTTGAACGATCCTTTTGGGCTGGCCTTTAACAGCGCAGGCTATCTGTTTGTGTCGGATTTCTTCAGCGGCAACATCACTGAAATTACACCAAGTGGAGTTCAAAGCACTTTTGCCTCCGGGTTGTCCTATCCTCAAGGACTGGCCTTTAACAGCGCGGGCAATCTGTTTGTGTCGGAACAGGGCGGCAACATCTATGAGTTCACGACGGGCGGAGCGCGAAGCATCTTTGCCAGCGGGTTAAATAATCCTGTAGGGCTGGCTTTTAACAGCGCCGGCAATCTGTTTGTGGCAAATTACGCAGACGGCAACATTATTGAATTCACACCAAGTGGCGCTCAAAGCACTTTTGCCTCCGGGTTGTCTCTACCTTATGGACTGGCCTTTAACAGCGCGGGCGATCTGTTTGACACGGATGATGGCTTTTCTGGCATCCCGAGCTACATCTATGAATTCACGCCGGACGGAGTTGAAAGCACCTTTGCCTCCGGGTTCGATTATATTACAGGACTGGCCTTCCAGCCCGTGCCTGAACCCTCGGCTTTGGGGTTGCTGGCCGTCGGCGTCACTGCACTTCTCGTCCACCGCCGCCGCTGCGCTACCGCCACGCTGCGCCAGCGTTGAACCCCATTGCAGAAACCAAATTTGACTATCTTTGGCGCGCTCGGATTTTTCGCGGCGGGCGTTGGCATCGGCAATCTGTTGGCGTTCGGTGATAGTCATAGCCTTTCAAGGTCAGCTTCCAAATCGGCGGGCGGGCGGGGCGGAAGGGCTTTGACGACCGCGGTTGGGTGGTGGCGCAGGCGCCGGAACATGTCATCGAGAACCTCAAGCTGGCGGAAAAGTCGGCGCGGGACGGCAAGAAAACCGTGAAGCGCCCGCCACCGGAGAAAAATTTTGTCAACTGGGACAAAAACACGTTCAACCGGCTGGTGGCGGCGCCGCCGGAACGATTTCGAATCGGTACTGGCGATGTTTGTTGGTTCCGGTGGAGTCGGACTGCCCGTTGGCCCGGACACGCCGCCGCGCGTCCCTATTGATGCGGACGGCCAGCCATGGACGGTGGAGCGACTGAAACAGGCGCTGGAGGCTTACCACGCCGACCACGAGCGCATCTGCCTGGAACCGAACGCTCGAAATGTCCGTCACACCTACATCACCCCATCGGAAGACAAACAGACCTGGCGGGTACAGCAAAGGGTTGTGGATCCGGAGGAGCACAACGACTGGCTTGTTGAATTCGGCGTGGACCTGGGCAGGTCACGGAAGCAGGGCGAACCGGCCTTGCGCCTGCGCCGAATGGGCAGCCTGACTTGAGTTTATGATTGACTCCTTTGTGTCTCTGGCGAGCATTCGTTCATTCCATGAACAACCGGCACGAAAAAATTCTATTCTGGGGCTGTTTCATCGCCCTCATCACCACCAGTTACGCCTTCATCAGTCGCATGATTTTGTGCGGCGGACAGTTTGTCGCCGACTTTGGACTGGACAAAGTTGCGGTGGGGGAACTTCAGGGCGCGGGCATCTGGCCGTTTGGCGTGAGCATCATTTCCGCACTCGATCCCACCAGCGTAGCTGCTGCAACAGACGAGCCTGTCTCCGAAGCCAGCAATTAGGCACGGAAGTTTCACTTGCTGGAAACGCGGGAATTCATCATAAATAGCACCATCTTATGGACGCCTCCAACCAACTCCCCGATTACATCATCAGTGCCACGCCCAATCCCGCAGCCAATCGCGCACCGTGGTATAAAAACACCGCGCCAGCCTACGCCGGCATCTTCCTATGGTTTGTATTCTGGCAGGATGCCGCCAAAGCCGGTGCGCCCGGCGGCACGCTCGCGCAAGGACTCGGCTGGGCGTTGTTGAGCCTCGCTGTCGCGGCCATGATTTGCCACGCGTTGTTCTACCTCGTGCCCGGACTCTTTGGCATGCGCACCGGGCTGCCGCTCTACATTGTCGGCACCTCCACTTTTGGCGCCACCGGCGGCTTTCTCATGCCAGGCTTCCTCATGGGCGTGTTGCAATTTGGCTGGGTCGGCGTCAATGTCTATTTCTCTTCGCTCGCATTGAGCGCCGTAATTCCGGTGGATGCGAAAATCATCATGGTCGTCTGGGGCGCGCTGGCGGCGTTCGTCGGACTGAAAGGCATTCAATACGTCGCCAAGGTTGCCACCTATCTGCCGCTGATTCCGCTGGTGGTGCTGCTGTGGCTGTTTTCCAAAACCGCCGGCGACGTCGGTCAGTTTGACGCGGCAACGATGATTGCCGCGGAGCGAACCGCCTCCGCCACGACTGCCGCGCCCTTGGGACACCTCGGCGTGCTGGCCGCCATGCTTACTTATGTCGTCGGATTCTTTGCCACCGCCGGCGCGGCGGGCGTGGATTTCGGCACCAACAGCCGGGACAGCAAGGATGTGCAAATGGGGGGTCTCATCGGCATTGCGCTCGCCATTCTTCTGACCGCCGGGTTTTCGCTGGTCATTGTCGCGGGTGTGGCGGGCGGCGCAAAAGGCGTGGTCACCAGCTTGAGTTCGTTCGATCTGATTCCGGCCATTCTCGGCAAGGACACCGCGAAATGGGTGATGTTCTTGCTGGCGATTGCGGCGTTCCCGCCAGCGTGTTTCTCGTCATTCATCGCGGCGAACAGTTTCAAGACCACGCTGCCGAAAGTGAATCCGTTCATTTCGGTCGGCATCGGCACGGCCATCAGTGTGGTGCTGGCCGTGACTGGGCTGGTGGCCAAAGCGGTCACCGTGTTCGTCATCATCGGCGCCAGTTTCGGTCCGATCTGCGGCGCGATGTTGGTGGACTACCTCCTCAGCAAGGGCGAATGGACCGGGCCGCGCGCCGGGTTTAATCCCGCCGGCTGGATCGCGTGGGCGCTCGGTTTCGTCGTCGGCATCTTGCCGAATCTCCATGCTTGGAATCCATCAATTCCCGATGTTCCCGCCGCGCCCGTGGTGGCGTTCGTTGTCGGCGCTGTGGTTTACTTTCTCTGCGCCCAAATGGGCCTGCAATCTGCGGTCGTCCCACTGCCGAAGAAAAGCTGACGTTGAACGCGATGGGCGGTATCGGCATGTTGGCGGTCGGCATTCTCGGCGCGCCGTTCATCGGTTATTTGCAGGAAACCTCCGCCACCCGGCAACTGGAAACCACGAATCCCGCGCTGTATCAGACGGTGACCGTGGAGAAAAACTATCTGCTGGGCAAATACCAGGCCATTGATCCCGTGAAAAGCGCGGCGGTGACGGAGGAAGCCGCCCAGGCGGCCATCAAGGAGGCGACGACCACCGGGCAGTTCAGCGCGCTTGGCAAGATGGCTCTGTTCCCCACGTTCATGCTCGCCTGTTACCTGAGCCTGATGTTCTATTTCAAGAGCCGGGGCGGTTACAAACCGGTGCACATCGGGGAAGCGACGGTTGGGCAGCAGAAGCTGAACTGACGGGATTGAACCACAAAGAACACAAAGGGCACAAAGCTTGAGGCTGTCAAACCCTCAACCTTCAGCCCTCAACTCTCAACCGATTCGTCACACCGGCGCGGCATTGGATGCCGTCGCTCGCTCTCTGGCGCAAACACCCGCGTCCAAACCAGCCAATCACAAGAACCATCCGTTCAGGGTTGGGTTTCCCCGGTACGGTACACGAAGGCATCAACGTCCTGACATCCCCCATTCTTCACTACGATTTTGATGGTATGTCTGGCGTTCGGCAACCCCGACTCCTCGTAAAGCACCTGCCGTGGAAGCCAGGATGAGGCGCGCGTGTTCACGCTTTTTCGCAGCGCGCCGTCAATATAGACCTCAGCCTCGCCATGGTTGTCGTTCCTGCTTCCGATCCACCTGATGGCGGTCCCGGTGAATGAATACTCAGCGTAGTCGCCGGCGGCGCTGGAAAAGTGGCAATCGACCCGGTAATACCCCGGGCTCGTCGTGACGTAGTTCCAACTCCCGGAATACGTAATGGCAGGGTGATTGTCGTCGATCGGCACCCAGGTTCCGGGCGGGATGGACGTCGGGGTCGCTGTGGTCTCCGGGATGGGGCCACCGCCCAGCCCCCAGTACTTGGCTATGGCGCTGATGTTCACGCCGGTCTCAAAACTGCGCAAACCATTATTGGCATTCGGCACCCCATCCCCGTCGTAGGATTCATTGTAAGTGCCCCAGTATCCAACGGTGGGGCCATTGACCAGCGCTTCGTAAACCGCAGCCTTTTGAGGATCGCCGACCGCTACCAGGCTCCACAGCAGGTAACCAAGATCGTGTCCGAGCGATTTCCCGACCGGGACCCCGATCAAGGGCAGCAAACGGGTCGTCTGGTTGAAGTACTGCTTGACGGCATAAATGTCGTTCCTCGCGCCTTCCGGATATTTCAACGGTGTTCCGTAGTACAGTGGAAAGAGAGTAAAATTGACGACCGGCGCTTGCGGCCAGCTCCCGTCGCTCTTGACCCGGAACCAGTCGTGAAAGCCGCTTGGAAACTCCGGCACATCAGTCCGCCAATAATCCCTCTCCAAGGCATCAGTTAGCCTGCCTAGTTCGTCATTGAGATTGAGGAGCCGGTGGTTCCGCGAGTTCAAGTACGACGCCGGGTTGGCCCCTTTCGCCTTCAGGTATTGTATGTAAAACTCCAACGAAGCCGAACAGAGGGCGATGGAGGTCATGGACCAGTAGTGCGACAACTGCCCATTAAACCCGGTTGGTCCCACGTCCCCGGCGGCAAGCTCCGTTTCGTCGCCGCTGAATTCCAATCGGTAGCCGTTGGTGACCGCTTGCTTCAATTGAATATCCATCGCATACCTCAACGAATTATCGGCCTTGGTCAGCGTCTGCAAATCGTGGGTGGCGTTGTAGTAATCCCGGGCTGCCAGCAGGTACAATGCGGTAACCTCGACCGCCTGATTGGCTTCCGGACACGGCCCGCCGTCGTTGACCATGAGATGCGCGTAAGTATCGCTTCCGCCGGGGGCGGCATTGGGAATGAAACCGTGAACGGAATACTTGTGGTCCAGCCATTGAATGAAACTCTTCAATTCATCGAAATGCCCGCATTCACTCAGTCCCCGCAAACCGCAGTAGGCGTCACGTACGTAGGACATGTCGTAACCTCTTTCGTTGGCGACAATGCCCCCGTCGCGGCACTGGTTCATCTTGATGATTGCCAGGCCGCCCTCGACGATGTCCCGCGCCCGCTGATCTTTGATGTGGTCGAGCAAATACTTGGTGTCAACGCCGCCAAACCAGGTTTGCCACTGCTGGATGCACTGTTCAGCGTCGCCAGCCACGTTTCTTTCCCGGACCAGCTTCATGCAGTCGCTGTCCGTTTTGTCGTCATAGTGCATGTAGTGATACAAGGCTGCGTTGTAAGAACCGCCGGGGACGATACTCCTGGTCCCGGTATCGAGGATATAGACATCGCCGCTGCGGGTCGCGGTGGTGGTCGGTTCATTGAAGGTGATCAACGCATGCCGGTTGGCCCAGTTTTGGCAGAAACGATTCACCATGCATTTGAGCGACGTATCCAGTTTCAGACTCACGCCCGTGGCGCGCCCGCTGGAATCCCCGACCATTGAAGCGGTCCTCCCCTCACCGGTTATCGGGGTTATCACGGCCTGGACGCTGACCTTGTGTGTCCGGGTGGCGGACTTGTTTTTGATCATCACCAGCCTCGCCGTCCACGGTTCGCCGCGACTCGCATGGTCAATCACCCAGACTTCCAAGTCCCCGATAGTTGTCAGCCCATAGAAGATGCCCGTATTCCGGGCGCGGTGCACATCCATGGTCAGCGATTGTGGCGCGCCATCAATCACCAGGCGGATCTCCTCGTCGCTCAGATAATTCGGACAGGTGTAGTCCGGTCCCACTAAAAAATCCCACTTGCCGTCTGCAGTCCCGCCGCCACCGGCAATCCCGTTCCCAATAAAGAAGTATTCCTTCCTGTTCAGGTACGGGACCTGGTCGGGCAATGGTATTTTGCCGATGACCGTGCGGCTCCCTTTGGCGGTTCCCGGCTCCAGGTCGGAGGCGATGTGCGCTGCTGCATCGGCGTACGCCACGGCGGAGACCATGAGGAGAATCAGCAGGGCCGGATAACAAGGCGTTTTTGACGACGGAGACATGAGGTCGTGGTCTGTTTGAAGCCGTGCAATCATTTGCCGATGTTTCCCACTCCCGGTGAGTAACAAATCAATCCGGCGGAGGCAAACTCCGAAAATGCGGATCTGAAGTCTGCGCACACTATTTCTGAACACCAAGCAACACATGGTGCAGTGCAAACTCGCCATCTGAACGAACATGCACCGTGTCGGCACTGAATTCGTTAATCAGGCAATAAACGGGTTGGTTCCGAGTATTGTAGTATTTTCCCATTTCATCCTGTGGTTTTTCGCCGCTGTCGCGGCGCCACTTGATTAGGGCATAAAGACGTAACTGCTGCTCAGGTGACCTTGACCCACTTGTGTTCCCGGGCGCCTTCGTAAATGGCCTGCATGACGGCGACGCGGGCGACGGCTTCACCGGGTTTCACCAGCGGTTCATTTTTGGCTCCGCCGACGGCATTGAGAAATTGTTCCAAGGGCGGCGGTGGTGAGGGCGGCAGGCTGGTCCACGGCTTGCGCGAATCGCTGTCGGCAATTTTCTGACTGCGATAAAACAACTGGCCGTTCAGAATCATCGCGTGACCTTCGGTGCCGCTGATGAGCAATTGCACCGGGTCTTCGATGTCCACCCAGCCGGCGGCCAGCGTGCCAATCACGCCATTTTTGAACTGGAGCAGCGCTTCGCCGGTTTCGTCGCAATCGCCGTAACGATGGGTGACGGGATGAATCTCGCCGGTGACGGAATCAATATCGCCCAGCAGCCACATCAGGATGTCAAGTTTGTGGGTGCCCAAATCGCCGAAAGCGCCTACGCCGGCAATTTTGGGGTCCGCCATCCATCGGTATTCATGGTCAAACCAGCCGCCCAACGAACCATTGTGGCAGTTGGATGCCCGGGCGCGGGTGATGATGCCAAAATTGCCCCTGGCGATTTCGTCTTTCAGGAAAATATGTTTCGGATCCGTCCGCGAGAAATAGCCGGTGGTGAACAAAACGCCGGCTTTTTCGATGGCACTGGCCATCTCCCGGCTTTCTTTGGCGGTGATGCCCAGCGGTTTTTCCACAAACATGTTTTTGCCGGCCTTGGCGGCTGCCAGGACCAGCTCCGGATGCAGGTTGGTCTCCGCAAGAATGATCACGGCTGAGATTTCCGGATCCGACCAGATGACTTTTAAATCGCTGACGGTTTGCGCGCCCGTATCCCTGGCACGCTGCTCCGCGCGGTCGGCCTGATGATCCCAGACGTACTTGACGTGCACGTCGGAACGTTTTTTAAGCAAATCAATGTAACCCGGCGTGTGGATGTGCGCCACGCCTACGAGCGCCACATTGATTTTGGATCCGGACTGCGCCCAGACCGGCAGGGTGGCCGTGGCCAGGGCAGCGGCACCAGTGGTTTTGATGAATCCCCGGCGGTTGAGGTTGGAATTCATATCAAGCCAGTGTCCAGCCGGCGCGATTTTCCCGCTTGATGTACTGGGCCGCCTCCGGCGCGTTGATGGCGCGCATGGCCTGGCTGTCCCATTCAATCTTTTTGCCCACCCGCAGCGCGACATCGCCCAGCAGCGTGGTTTCCGTGAATGGCGCGGCGATGGCAAACCGCGAGTAACAGAGTTCCGGCTTGTTTTCCTTGATGGCTGCGATCCATTCCAAATGCTGCCGCTTGTCGTTGTCCCCGGTAAAAAGGTTGCGCGGGATGACCTGCGGGATCTGCGCCAGGGCCGGGTGTTTTTTGAAGTGCATGAATTTCTTGTCGTCGCGCAGCTTCACGAAAAACTCTTCACCGTAATCATCCGGGGAAAACACGGTGCCGTTATCGCCGACGAGCAGGCAGCCGCTGCCGGGAACTTCGCCGAGCATTTCGGCGATGTCCACCAGGAGTTCGCGCGGCGGCTTGTTGCTGTCATCGTGATTGGTCGGATTGTCCGGGAGCGGCTGACCGCCGTCGTACCACCACAGGGTGACGGGAGCGAACTCAATCGTCTTGTGCGGGTGCAGGAAGGAAAAGAAGCCTTTGTGTTCGCCTTCGATTTCAAGCTTGCGCGCGGGAAATTGAAACCGGATTTTGGAGCCGATGGGATAAGACTCGCCGTTCATCCCGCCGAAAGCTTCCGCCTCGATTTCCGTCGGGTTGACCAGGTGCAAGGCGCGGAACGACATGTTCACTGTATGACACGCCATGTCGCCGATCGCCCCGGTGCCAAAGTCCAGCCAGCCGCGCCAGACGAACGGTTCATAGACTCCCTTTTTGTAAGGGCGCATCGGAGCCGGTCCGATCCAGATATCCCAGTCCAGGGTTTCGGGAACCGGGTCGGAACCGTTGGGCCGCGCCATGCCCTGCGGCCAGATGGGGCGGTTCGTCCAGATGTGAACATCATGCACCGGCCCGATGATTCCGGCCTGAATACATTCAACAGCCCGGCGCAAGCCATCCGCCGCGCTGCCTTGATTGCCCATCTGCGTGACGACGCCAGTTTCCTTCGCGAGGTCGCGGAGGTACCGCGCCTCGTAAATCGTCTGAGTCATCGGTTTCTGGCAGTAAACGGCCTTGCCCAGCCGCATGGCGTGGGATGCGGCGATGGCGTGAAAATGATCCGGGGTGGAAACCGTCACCGCGTCGATGTTCTTGCCCGACTCATCGAACATTTTGCGGAAATCCTGGTAAAATTTTGCCTGCGGATATTTCTGCCGCTGTCCGGCGCAGTATTCCCCATCCACATCGCACAACGCATAGATGCTTTCGCCGTCGCAACAATCCGTATCGCTGACGCCTTTGCCGGCTGCGCCGATCACCCCGATATTCAACTTGCTGTTCAGATTTTGACCGCGCAGCAGGGTCGGCACTCCGAAGGCCAGCGCCCCGGCGGTCAAGGTGGTGGTTTTCAGGAAGTCGCGACGATTCCAGCGCGAGGAAGGAGACGTGGTTTTTTTCATAAAGTTAATGAACAATAAACAAAACCGAATCGCAGAACGAGAAAATGATTTTTCCTCCGATGTTTTCTTATTCGTTAATGTTTTCGTTTCAGACGGGCCGCCGCCGGGTGAACGGATTCATCCCGCCTGGAGCGGCCATCGGCCAAAAAGGCTGTGCGTATTTCATTGGATTGCATTGTTTGCGCAATCGGACATTGATTTACGGACATTGATTTACGTTGACACGCTGACGCCGCCGCGCAATTTTCATTCAAAGTATCACACCTATCATGAAAACCAACAACTTAGTTCTGCTTTTTATACTCGCGGTTGGCCTGTCGTCGGCCGGATCCACCGGCCAGGCCGGACCCATCCCGGCCGATTGCCGGACCGGCGGCTTTGCCCTCGGCTGCCAGGCCTGGACTTTCCGCGAGTTCACCGTCCTCGACGCCATTGATAAAACCGCAGCCGCCGGGGGCAAGGTTATCGAACTTTACTCAGGACAAAAATTCAGCGCGGACAGGCCTGGCGTGGTTTTCGATCATAATGCCCCCGACGATATCATCGCCGAGCTAAAGGCCCGTCTGCAAAAAGACGGTATCCGCGCCGTGAATTACGGCGTGGTCCCCATTCCCAACAACGAGGCCGAGGCCCGCAAAATATTTGATTTTGCGAAAAAACTCGGGCTCTATGGCATCACCACGGAATCGGTGGAATCCATTGACCTTATCGAAAAACTCGTCAAGGAATACAATATCTGTGTCGGGTTTCACGATCATCCGCGCCGTCCGAACGACGCGAGCTATAAAATGTGGGATCCCAATTACGTGTTGAGCGTCGTCAAGAACCGAGACGCGCGCATCGGCGCGACGGCGGATGTCGGGCATTGGGTCCGCTCCGGATTAACCCCGGTGGACTGCCTGAAAATCCTGCGAGGCCGGGTCATCAGCGTGCACCTGAAGGATCTGAACGAAAAATCGCCGAACGCCCACGATGTGCCGTTCGGGACCGGGGTTTGCGATGTCCCGGGCATTCTCAACGAATTGAAACATCAGAAATTTGCCGGCAACATTTCCATCGAATACGAATACAATTGGACAAATAGTGTCGTCGATGTTGCCCAATGCATCGGCTTCGTCCGCGGTTACGGCGCGAAGTGATTTTTATGCCGCCGGCGGCAACGGGCGGTTGCCCAGATGCCGCCAGCTTCCGCCTTCGTTCAAAAAGACCAGCCACCGGTCGTTGTGAGCCAGGACGCCGGCGATGTCCGGCTCATCCAGCATCATGCACGCCGTCGAGAGTGCGTCTGACTCGGCGGCGGTATCCGTCAGGGCCCAGGCGCGGTTCCGGCGCGAGCCGGGCAGGCCGGTGCGCGGATCAACAATGTGTTGTCCCCGGACGGTCAGGCCCGAACCGCTCAACGAACAGTGCTTCAGCCAGAACCGGTGCGGCGAATGATCGTCGCCCAAACCGCACGACCAGCCCGGAGTTTCCGCCGGCGGGTCGCCCGCGAGAATGCTGCTGCCGCCGGCGACGAGCAGGAACGCGGGGCAACTCCACTCGCGCAACACTTCAGCCATGCGGTCGAGCGCGAAGCCCTTGCCGATCGCGCCAAGATCGAACTCCAGCCGTCCGCTGTCGCAGCGGATGGAAAATTCCGTTTCCAGCAAGGACCACAGCGGCTTCGCCAACCGGGTTTTCATTGCCGCGGCGGTGACCGAAAACGCGCCGCGCATCGCGAGCTCCATCCAGCGGGCGATTTCCAAGCACGCGAAAACCGGCTCGCTCAGGCGAAGTGTGCCGCCGACGGCCAGTTGCGAGATCTGGGAAATCTCGCTGTCGGCCCGAAACCGGCTCAGCCGGGATTCCAGTTCGTCCGCCAGCGCCAACACGGCCTGGGCAGCCTGTTCGGCGTAGGCCTTTTCCTCGCCGGCGATGCGCACCTGGAATTGCGTCGCCATCGCGTGGTGGTTGAAAACGTGGATGACCGGCTCACTCATGTTTCGGCAAGGTTTCCGGCGGCGTCCACAAAATCAGCAGCACGTTGGGCCGCGCGCCGAAAAATTCCGGCCGGAAATGTCCCAGCCGTTCCGCCAGCGGGCCGGAAACTTCAGGCGGGGTGATGAAAAAATCCGCCGCGCCGGTTTCCTGTCCCGGCTGCCAGTAACCGACCTGCGAAAAGGTCCGCAGATACCACGGCAGCGGCCAGGCGTCGGCGGCGACGACGGCGATGCGCGGCTGGGCCAGCTGGCGTTCCCGGCAGATTTCTTCGATGCGCAACGGCAGGCCGAGAATGTCTTCGGTCGTGTGCGCGTAGGCGAGGGGATTGCGTTCATCGGCTGGACGATCAAAGGCCAGCGTCTTCGTTTGCTTGCCCGCGACCAGGATGAACGCCGCGATGGCGATGGCGGCAATCCATCGGCCGGTGGCGGCTTTGATTTGGAGCCAGACGCCTTCGACACCAAAGCCGCACAGGAGCGCCAGCGGCAGCCAGAAATTCAGCGCCAGCCACGGCGTTTTGTAAGGAATGGCCGAGTAAATCAGGAAAATCAGCACCCCGTAAATCGCCAGCAGCAGCCCGGCCCGGCGCGTGCCGGCAACGGCGTCGCAAATCACCGCGTAGATTCCGGTCGCCGCCACGATGAAAAAAAGGAATTGCGGATCCAGAATCGACAAATAATAACCAAAGGGTTTTTCATGACCTTGTCCGCCGGCGCGTTCGGCAAAGTGCGGAATCGCCCGGAATAATTCTGCGAGCGCCGACCAGTTTTGCCCAAACCAGGTAAAGAGCAAAATCGAGGCAGCCAGAAAACTGATCGACGCCGTTAGCAGCATTTTCGCCGGCGGGATTTTTTCGGGTTGCTTGGCCAGCCAAAGGCAAATTACCGCCGCCACGGCAAGAGCGAAGAAGTGAATAATGGCGGTTTCCTTGCCGGCGAGCATCAGCGCGGCGCAAAATCCAGCCAGAGCGGCGACGAGGATTGAACGGCTCTTCAACGCGCGTCCGCCGGATAAAATCAATCCCCACGTCGCCGCCACAAACAGGGTTTCGTGGATGAAATAGCGGCTGTAATAAACGGGCAGGGGAGCGACGGCAAACAGCAGCGCGGCGATGAGGCAGGGAATGAAGCCGAACATTTCCACACCCGCGCCGAACATCAACACCGTGGCGCTGCCGATGATGACCGGCGTGAGGCGCAGTTCGGCTTCCGTGAGCCCGGAAAAAGTCTTCGCTCCGCAAAGTTCCACGACCGGTTTGGCGAATAGATACAGGACCGGACCGTGGCGGTCCTGCGGGTCGTAATGATATTTTTCACCGGCGAGCAACCGGCCGGTGATGTAGGCGTTGATAGATTCGTCCGTGTGCATCGGCCGTTCGCCGAGTTGCGGCAGACGGACGGCCAGGGCGAGCAGGGCCAGGGCAATGAAGATTGCCCAGCGGATTTTAGGCGGCGGGTTTGCCAAACACTTCGACCTCGATGTAGTGGTTCAGTTTGTTGGTCGTGTTGCCGTTGCTGTAAAGCCGGACGTAGCGGCCCTTGACGCCTTTTGCGTCAATCAATTTGCCTTCGTAGGTTTCGATGTAGGCCTTGTCCTTGCCGGTGCCGGCGGTGTTGTCAAAAATTGTCGTTACGTCTTTGCTGAAGGTCGGATCGTCGGAAATCTGCACCACGACATCGCGATAGACGCGGGCCTGCGAGTGGAAATGCCAGACGATGATGGCGTAGATGGCCGCCTCTTTTTCGAGGTCAATCTGCACCCATTGCTTGCCCGGGGCGAGTTCGACCCAGGAGCCTTCATCGCCTTCCTTGTCGCCATCAGTGACGAGGTCAAGTGTGCCGACAACGGGTTCGTTGTCGCTGGCGGTGACCTTCTTGCCCCTGGCGAGGTTCGTCGTGCCGGCGGGAACCATGAAGTCCGGGCGCTTGCCTTTATGCGGCGGCTCCAGATTGGGCACGTTGATCGGTACCGGGGTGCCGACGAACAAGGGGGTGGGCAGCTTGGTTTGCAGCGGAACCTTGTCCTCCGCGAACACGGCGGTGACGGTCAGCAAAATGGCAATGGTCAGTCTGGCAACGGGTTGGTTCATACGAATTTTACTCAAGCTTCGGTTTCCTGGGGCGTAATTTCAAGTGTTTTGCGCGCGGCGATGGCTTCGTTCGCCTTGTGGATGACGTATTCGCTCGGGAACGCCTCATCGGCCGGACAGTTCAATTTTGCCTTGCCGCGGATGGCGTTGAAAAAGTTCTCCAGGTGCGGCTGGTGAATTTTTTTGCTGAAGGAGACGGGGATTTCGTATTCCGCGAGCTGGGCGGTTTCGCGCACGTCCACTTTCGTGGCATCGGTGGCGGCGGCGGGCGCGGCCCTGGTGCGGAGGTAATTCTTGGCCACGAGTTCGTCCCAGGACGGGCTTTTGGCTTCCTTGTAAATCGCCGTCAGGTTGGGATTTTCGGATATCTTGAGCGCGCCTTCGTCGCCCATGAAATACTCGAAGTAGCCGCCGCCGGCGCTCGTCGTCGTCTGCACCTGGTAAAACGCGCGGGCCACGCCGTCGGGCAGGGGATATTCGTAAATCACCATCGCGTTGTCATACCACTCATGGTTTTTGTAATAGTCAATCCCGCCGCTGGCCAGCACCGCCCGCGGCTCGACGCCAAACCACCAGTTGAAAATGTCAATCTGATGCGCGCCCAGATCTGAAAGCGGGCCGCCGCCCAGTCCCTTGAACCAGCGCCAGTTGCGGAACTGGTGCATGTCCGTGTAACCGTATTTGGCGAGCTGCTCCGCCGTCATGTCGGTGTGCTTCGGCCAGCCGAAGTCGGCGGTGGCGGCGCGGTTCCACTGCGCTTGCGCGGCGGTGAGCCGGCCCAAAAGTTTCGCGGCGCGGATGAGCCGGTTCAGCGCGAAGAGATAACGCGGATTGCTCCGGCGCTGGTGGCCGATCTGGAGAAGTTTTCCCGTCTCGCGCATCGTCTGCACCATCGAGCGGGCGCCTTCGATGGTGTTGCTCATCATCTTTTCGCAATAGACGTGCAGGCCGGCCTTCAGGCAGGCGTTGGTGATGGGCGTGTGCCAGAAATCCGGCGTGGCCACGATCACCGCCTGCAAATCCTTTTCATTCGCCAGCAGCTCCTCGTAATTTTCGTAGGTGCGGACCGGGTGGCCCAGCGTCTTGAGATAACGCTGGCCGTAGGTGCGGGCATAGGGCCAGATGTCCACGATGGCCGTGAGTTGAATGCCTTCAATCGCGAGCAACGACTCCAGCAACACGCGGCCCTGGGCGCCAAAACCGATGAGCGCGAGGTTCAGCCTGCTGTTCGCGCCGGTGGCCTGGGCCATGACTTTCGCTGGGGAAGCCAGCATCAGACCTGCGCCGGCGGCAGCGGCGGTGCCGATGAATTCCCGGCGGTTGAGGGGTTGCGTTACCATTTTTTGAGAAGCGCGAATTTATTGTGTTTGGCGAGCACAAGGGCAAACGCGACCAGCGCCACGTGGATGCCCAGCCAGGCAATGCCGTCGTCCTGCCGGATCAGAATCAACCCGACCGTCAGCATAATGTAAATGAGGCCCTGCAGGAACAGCGAGAGCCGCGTGCCGAGGCCGAGCAACAGCATCAGCCCGGTGATGATGAGCGCCGGACCGAGCATATAATTGAATGCCGCGAGGGAGAAATGCGGCAGGAACGGTTCATTGGCGAACCGATCCTTCAACGAGGGCGGAATGCCGGAATAATTCGTAAGCGCATAAACTTTTATTTTCACATCCACCATGGCGCCGCTGGGATCCTCCAGGCCGGTGACCGGGTCCACCAGCGGCTTTTGAATGATCTGGTAGGCGCCGAATTTTTCGATGCCGGTGGCAATGGCGCGGACCGCCAGCCAGCCGCGCAGGAGGAGAAATGCCAGCGTATAGTCGCATTGGCAGTTGCCCGGGGCGGCGTTGTCCGCAGTGTTGCCGCCGCCGGCCTGATGATTTTCTTTTGCGTCGTTCATCTTGTTTTTAGTGTAATGACAAAACCGGAATTTTAAAAGACTTTAGGGAGTCAGCGGCCTCCGGCAAAGCCGGGGGATTTCTCGAAACTTTAATTTTTGTTCAGGCCAGAACCCACGGCGGGCGGTATTCGCGGGTCAGCAGTTTGCTGGCCTCGGGATCGCCGATGATTTTTTCGTCCCCGACACTCCACCGGATTTTCCGGCCGGTGAGCATGGAAATCAAACCGAGGTGTCCGGGAATCGAGGAATGATGCCCGGTCTCCACCGGCGTGATGGTTGGCTGACGGGATTTCACGCAATCCAGAAAATTCCGCTGGTGGTTGCGGGATTCGTACAATTTCACCTTGCGGAGCCGGTCGGACAGATTCTTGTTGCGCTTCCACTCGGGATTGGAACCTTCGAAGCCCTCGCGATCCACCCACACCCAGCCGTCGGTGCCAATCCATTTGGTGCCGTTGCGGATGTCGGGATAACCGCCGGCGATGGTCATGGTGATGTCCTCCGGATATTGCAATTCAATCCGGTATTTCGTGCAGGTGTTCCAAATGGCGTTGGCGGGCGGGAAGTCGCCCCGGCCTTCGATCTCCGACGGGCCGGACGCGTCAAAGCCAAGTCCCCAGTGCGCGATGTCGCAGTGGTGGCCGATCCAGTCGAGCAACTGGCCGCCGCCGGTGTTGTAATTCCAGCGCCAATTCATATGCACCCGGGCCTGGATGTAAGGCTCCATTTGCGACGGGCCGATCCAGGTTTCGTAATCCAATTCGGCCGGCGGTTCGGACACGGCGGCGTTCCAGGCATCCGTTCCGGGAATGATGGTGGCCAGGTATTCAGTATTCTCCGGCGGCTGCCCCAGCTTTTTCAGCAGGTCCGGCGCGGTACCGGCGAAATCATGATGGCCGGAGGGCAAACCGACCTTGACACGGGTCACTTTGCCGATCAAGCCGTTGCGCACGATTTCCGCCGCTTTGCGAAACGGGGCCTGCGATCGCTGCCAGGAACCCGTCTGCCAGATGATTTTGTTTTCCTGCACGGCGCGGACAATGGCCTGCTGCTCGGCAATCGTCCGGGCCAGCGGCTTTTCGCCGTAAATATCCTTTCTGTGACGGGCCGCTTCCGTGGCGACCAGTTCGTGCCAGTGATCCGGCACCGCGAGCATCACAGCGTCAATGTCCGTGCGTGCCATCAGCTCGCGATAATCATGATACGCCTTGCAGTCCTTGTTTTCGTAATGGTCGTTGATGGTGTCCACCGCGCTTTGCAGATGGTTTTTATCGAGGTCACACGCGGCCACCACCTGGCAATCGTCCTCATAAAGGAATGACTTGGTGTTGCCCGGCCCCTGCATTCCCCAACCCACCACCCCCAGCGTGATGCGGTTTGAGGCGCGGGTGTGCCGGGTCGAGCCAGTGGCATAGCCGGGAAGAATCAGGGGTAAAACCATCGCTGCGCCGGTGGTCTTCAGAAATCGCCGGCGGTTGAAGCGTCCCGCTTGTGGATTGGATGATAGGTCTTGCATGTTATTTGGATTGTTGTTGGCTTGGCCGCGAATAATGGACTAATTTCGCCGCCTCGCAATATTTCATGTGGATTTCACGCAAATATTTTTTCAGCCCGAATGATATGTTTTTCTCCCGGGTTGTGCAGTAGCCAGTTTAGGGGACGGCACAGGTAAAGCCGGGTTTCAAAAAATTTGCCGTTTTGAAAACGTGGTGGGCGGTATTCTGCCGACCGCTGGTGGGTTTATGAGATGTCCGCAAAACAAAATCAACGGTGCCTGTTCCACCAGGTTTGCGGGCGGCCGACTCACCGGTTGGTCTTTTTCAGGCAGGTGGGGGAGCGGCTGGGGTGGGGCAAAAACTGAAAACTTTTGCGCGAAGCGCTTGACCTGCCAGTATCGCTTGGCAGAATCGTCGGACAAATCTTTTTTGCTTATGTCACGACCTGTAACACTCTTCACCGGCCAATGGGCCGACCTTTCACTCACCGAACTCCTGCCGCTCGTCAAAAAAATGGGCTACGACGGCGTGGAACTCGCCTGCTGGGGCGACCATTTTGAAGTGGACCGCGCCCTCGCCGAACCGGATTACGTAAAAAAGAAATGGGCGCTGCTCGCCAAGCACGGACTCACCTGCCACGCGATTTCCACGCACCTCGTCGGGCAGGCCGTGTGCGATTTGATTGACGAGCGGCACAAGGCCATTCTCCCGACCGACGTTTGGGGCGATGGCCAACCCGAAGGCGTCCGCCAGCGCGCCGCGGAAAAAGTGAAAGCCACCGCCCGCGCCGCGCGAAAATTTTTCAACGCCAGGCGTGGTGGCGACACTTCGTCGCCCGCCGTCGTCAATGGTTTCACCGGCTCCAGCATCTGGCACGCGTTTTACGCGTTTCCGCCGACGAGCCAGGAATTCCTGAACCAGGGTTTCGCCGACTTCGCCAAACGCTGGCTGCCGATTCTCGATGTGTTTAAAAAGGAAAACGTCAACTTCGCGCTCGAAGTGCATCCGACGGAAATCGCCTTCGACATCGCCTCCGCCCGGCGCGCGCTTGAAGCCGTGAAGCGTCATCCGCGTTTCGGTTTCAATTACGACCCGTCGCACCTCGGTTATCAGGGCGTGGATTATGTAAAATTCATCCGCGAATTCGGCGACCGCATTTTCCACGCGCACCTGAAGGACGTTTGGTGGGGACACGGCGACGGCTCGGTGGGCGTGTTTGGCGGACACACGGATTTCACCGACGCGCGACGCTTCTGGGATTTCCGCTCGCTCGGCCACGGCGACATCAACTTCGAGGAAATCATCGTGGCGCTGAACGACGTCGGCTATCGCGGTCCGCTCTCGGTCGAGTGGGAAGACGGCCGCATGGACCGCGTCCACGGCGCGACCGAGAGCTGCGCCTTCGTCCGCAAACTGGATTTCACCCCGAACCAGGCGGCTTTTGACGCGGCATTTTCCAGGAAGGAATAGCCATCAACATTACAGCCCGGAAAAATCTTTATGCCAAACAGACCTCTCAATGTTGGATTAGTGGGCGGCGGCAAAGGCGCCTTCATCGTCCATCCGCACCAAAAGGCCATTCACTTTGACGGCACCCGCCGCGTGGTCGCCGGCGCGCTGTTTCCCGATCCAAAAATCGCGCTGGAAGAAGCGGCCCGATGGCCTTATCCGATCAAGGGCTACGGCTCTTATGACGAGATGATCGCGGCGAACCAGACTTTGCCCGAAGATCAGAAGCTGGATTACATCCTCATCGTCACGCCGAACTTCGTCCATTTCGACCCGGCGATGAAGGCGATGAAGGCCGGCATCGCGGTGTTCTGCGAGAAGCCGCTCTGCCTGAATCTCAAGGAGGCGAACGAACTCGTGAAGACCGCGCGCAAGCTGAATGTCCCCTTCGGCGTGGCGCATACTTATCTCGGCCACTGGACGAGCCGCTTCAGCCGTTACATCGTCCAGAGCGGCCTGCTCGGCGACGTGCGCTGGGTGGACAGTTATTACCTCCAGGGCTGGCTCGCGACCAAGCTCGAAGCTACCGGCCAGCAGCAGGCGTCCTGGCGCGTGGACCCCAAGCGCGCTGGCAGTTCCGGCTGCGGCGGCGACATCGGCACGCACGCGCTCATGCAACTGCGTTACGTCACCGGTCTGAATGTCACGGACGTTTCCGCGCAGATGGAAACCTTCGTCGAAGGCCGGCAGCTCGACGATCATTTCACGATCTATTGCAAATTGAGCAACGGCGGCAAGGCGCTCGTGCGCGCGTCACAAATCTGCATCGGCCACAAGAACGATCTCGGCATCGTCGTCGCGGGCAGCAAAGGCACGCTCCGCTGGCGTCAGGAAGAGCCGGAAAGCATCACCATCTGCCTGCCGAACCAGCCCGACCGCGTTTATTGGCGCGGCGCGGTCACGGGCGGCGACGGTTTCCTGCCGAAGGATTTACCTGCCGACCTGATGGCCGAGCCGACAATTCCGTCCGGCCACCCGGAAGCGTTTCACGACGCTTTTGCGCGGCTGCATCGCTGTTTCGAAGCCGATGTGCGCAAGTGGAAAGCCGGCGGGAAGTTCAATTGCGACGGCAGCAAATACGCCAACGTCCAGGACGGCTGGACCGGCATTGCGTTTATTGAAACCGCCGTGAAGTCCGCCGCATCCAAAGGTAAGTGGACGAAGTTCCCCAAAATCAAATAAAATGAAAACTGGAATCCTTGTTCTCGCCCTCGTGGCCGTGGCCGCGAACGTGGCCCTGGCGCAAGCCGAGCCGAAACCGAAGATCACCGAAATCGTCATTGACGGCGTCGCGGGCTTTCACGATACGCCGATGCAGCCGGACGGCAAATGGCATGTCCACGACCCGGCGCGGCCGCAGCCGCCCATCGTCACGCCCGGCACGTTCAGCGCGCAGGCCACGCCGCCCAGCGACGCGATTGTGTTGTTCGACGGCAAAAGCCTTTCAAACTGGCGCGACAAGAAGACCGGCGGCCCCGCGCCGTGGACGGTTGAGGACGGCGACATGGTGGCCGCGAAGGGCGACATCCAGACGACGAATGAAATGGGCGACATGCAGTTGCATGTTGAATTTTGCGAGCCGGACCCGGGACAGCACGCCGGCCAGGACCGCGGCAACAGCGGCGTTTTCCTGATGGGCCGGTATGAGATTCAGGTGCTGGATTGTTACCATAACAAAACCTACGCGGACGGCGCGACGGCGGGGATTTACGGCCAGCATCCGCCGCTGGCGAACGCCTGCCGCCCGCCGGGCGAATGGCAGACCTACGACATCATTTTCAATGTGCCGCATTTCAATGATCAAGGCGAAGTGATCACGCCGGGTTATGTGACGGTGATCCACAACGGCGTCGTAGCGCAGAATCACCAGGCCATCCGCGGCGACACCAACTGGCGCGTGCCCGGCACATACACGGCGCACGGCCCGACCGGCCCGCTGGCCTTGCAGTTCCACAACCATCCCGTCCGCTTCCGCAATATCTGGGTGCGCCCGATTGCGGTGGTCAACGAGCCTTGAGTTCAAGGCAAAATCAAACATTCAAAAACCGATATGAAAATATTCTCCATCCTTCTGGTTGCGGCGCTGGCGGCCACCACAGTGCAGGCCGCGCCCAAAAAACTTCTTGTGGTCACGACAACCACAGGCTACCGGCACACTTCGATTCCGAATCTGGAAAAGGTCCTGGCCCAGCTCGGCAAGGACAGTGGCGACTTCACGGTGGACTTGGTGCAGCAGCCGCCGGGCAAACCGGCGAACCTGCAACCGGGCGCCTCGGATGAACAGAAGGCGGCATTCACTGCGGCCGAGGATAAGTGGGAAGCGGCATTGAAGGCGGAATTGCAAAAGCTGTCACCGGTGTCGCTCAAGAATTACGACGGCGTGGTCTTTGCCAGCACCACCGGGGATTTGCCGATTCCCGATCCGCAGGGATTGCTCGATTGGATCAAGGCGGGGCATGCGTTCATCGGCATTCACGCGGCGAGCGACACGTTTCATCGCTGGCCCGGCTATATTGACATGCTCGGCGGCGAATTCAAACATCACGGCCCGCAAGTCGGTGTCGAGTGCTTGAACGAAGACCCGCAGCATCCCGCTAATGCCGCACTCGGCAAGAGCTGGATGATTTCGCAGGAGGAGATTTACCAGTTTCAAAACTATGACGCGACGAAACTTCATGACCTGCTGATTCTCGACAAGCATCCGGAAAACAATTCGCCCGGACATTTTCCGGTTTCGTGGTGCAAAACATACGGTGCGGGCCGGGTCTTTTACACCTCGCTCGGCCATCGCGAGGATATCATTGACGCCGACCCGAACTTGAAGGACCGCAAGAACGCGCCCGAAATCAGCAAGACCTATCAGGCGCACGTCCTCGGCGGCATCGAATGGGCGCTGGGGTTGAAAAAATAACGACGTGAGGCCCCGAGTGGCTGACAGAATTCGAGGTGAACCCGGGCGGGTCAGTAAGTTGGATAAACCGCCCTTGAGCCTGCACCGAATGGCCGGTTTGATTTCGTTTGACTTGCCAATGAGCCGAACGCGGGGTTTAATGCGCGACCGCGCTGGCTGGGTAGCTCAGTTGGTAGAGCAGAGGACTGAAAATCCTTGTGTCGGCGGTTCAATTCCGCCCCCAGCCACCATCTCCGATGCTTGGGCATCAATGAGTTGTGAGGAACCAAGTTGCAACTGCCAGCAAAACTGCCAGCAGACGGCGGACTTGGTGAAGCTCGGGAACGACTCGCCAAAACCCGCTGAAACTCCGGCAGAACCTGCTGACGGGCACTTGGCCGCGCCGGATTGTGTAGGACTTACACAACGCGGACGCATCGCAGAATTACGCTGCTTCATGGAAAAAACATATGAAGCAACGATTCCGTCTTTATCGGCGCCACGGCATCTATTACACACACGATGACCAAACCGGCAAACAGGCCAGTCTTGGAACCCGCGACCGTGGTGAAGCCTTCGAATTATTCAGCGCCAAAACCCAGGCACATCGGCAAGCGCATTTGAACCTTCGGCTCGCACGAACCTACCTGACGGCGACCGATCCGCTGATTGACAAGCGCAACTGGCAGACGGCAATGGAGGAACTGGCAAAATCGAAACGCGGCACTTGGGGCGAGCGCTGGCAGCGTGCCATCAAAGACAAGTCATTTGATTGTCTTCGTGACATGACGATCCTTGAAACGCAGGGTGAACACTTCCTGAAGGTGCTTCAGATCGGCACGGTTTCCACCAATGTGTATTTGCGCCGCATCCACAACTTTGCCTTGGACATGGGCTGGCTGCCCTGTCCAATCCTTCCCAAACGTCAATGGCCGGCCGTGCGTTACAAGGAAAAACGGGCCATCACACGCGAAGAACACCTGGCCATATTGCAGAGGGAAAGGAATGACGAACGGCGGGCCTTTTACGAAATGTGCTGGCATTTGGGCGGTTCACAAAGTGACATCGCCGCTTTGAAAGTTGAGGATGTTGATTGGGACGATCAGGTCATCAGCTTCTTTCGGAAAAAGACCAAGTCGGTTCAAATCATCCATTTTGGCGACGAGGTTGCGGCAATTTTGAACCGGCTGCCCGACCGGGGGCCGTTGTTTCCAAATTTCGGGCTGCTGGATGAAAAACATCGGGCAAGTTGGTTCCAAATGATTTGCCGCCGGACGGGGATTATAGGTGTATCCCTTCACTCCTACCGTTATGCGTGGGCGGAACGCGCCAAGACCTGCGGCTATCCCGAACGCTTTGCCCAGGAAGCGCTGGGACACAACAGCAAGGCCATTCACCGTGCCTACGCCCGCAAGGCCAAGGTGAAGCTGCCGTCGCTTGAGGCTTACGAGAAGCGGGCGAGTGAAACTGAAATCATCCCCGTCCCGTTCCAGCGGGGAGTGGCGGTGGATCAAGCGGCTTTGGCGCTATACGCCTGATGCGCGGGAGGGGTTGGACTGGCGTGGCTGGCCAGTCCGCCTTCGGGCGTTCTTGCGCCGCCAATGGGCACTGATCGCGTCGGTGGCTTTCGCGAACCATTTTGCATCGCTGCGCAATGCGGTCAGGGTTGCCGTAAGAAAGAACTTCGGCGTGTTGGCGGGTGGATGACCGAGCGGACAGAGCAGGCCAGCGCCAACCAGGATCGGAATCTGATGGGGCTTGAAACCGAGATACCACGCCGTTTCAGCGGCCTGCAAGCGGGCCGGAAGGAGCGGCGCATTGAGAAATGAGTCCCGGTCGTCGTTTTTCATGGTGTCTGTTCTTAACAAGGGTGGATTGTTGGCTCTGTAATTATCGCTGCCGGTTGGTAGGACGCGTCCCGTGACAATTCATGGGAAACAAGTCGAGAATGGACACGCGCAGCACGGTGGCCAGACCTACGACTCCGGTGTCGGGAACCGAGATTTTACGGGTTTCCCAACGCGCGATCATGTCCCGCGTGACCCGGTAACCGGCTGTCTGGAGTTTTCGGGTCAAATCCACCTGGGTCCATCCGCGCTCACGTCGCAGGAGCCGGATTCGTTCTCCGATGATGTTGGTTCGTCTCATACTCGAATTCCTGTTTTGGGTTTAACGGTTTGGTGGCGGGTCTCGTCCGGTTGCTCATTCACGGCATTGGTTTCAGCGTTTTCAGACGCTTCAAGCTGGCTGGAAGCCTGATTTTTGGTGAGGTCCAACTTCTCCTCGATGTCCGACTGGCGTTTGGAAAGCTCGTGGTAACGCTGCTCGTGCTCGAAAGGCGCGCCGACCTTGGCTTCCAATTCGGTTGCCCGCTTTTGCGAGTCACGAATGTCGGAGTCCAACCGCGTGGCACGTTCCTCAAACCCCTGTGCCATCATTTCCAGTGAACGGACGGTGCCCAGCGCCGTGTCGGTGATGCGCGTGCTGTAACTGTTTTTACCGCGCAAAACGAGTTCGGCGGTGTTGTTGAAACCGGAACGAATGAACAGGTCGAAACCGGCAAACCGCCCGACACGAACGTCCTCGCCGAAACGGAATTTCAACTTCTGCGCCTGGCGCACGATCAATTCACCGGCGATGCCGCGATGGTCGAGGGTCTGGCCGTCCAGTTCGATGCGGAATCTGTCACCGGAGGTGTCCTCCCGCACCGTCAAATCCTGCCGCAGATGGGCCAGCCGTTCGGTATAAGTTTCCGATTCCTCCCGCGCATGGCGCAGATTGGCACGGATGCGGTATTGTTCCTCGGCATGGGCAGAGCGCAGCCGGGTGAGCCGCATCAACCCAGCATCCACCTGTGCTTTTTCGATCACGAGCGGATTACCGGAAGCGATGGCCTTGACTTCGGCGTAGGTCAGGGCCGCCGAGTCGAGGTCTTCCACACGCCGAACGGTCATATCGCCGGTCATCACCTGGGCGATGAACTTGGCCTTGGTCTCCAACGTCTGCCACATATAGGCGTCAAATGAGCCTTCGGTGACGTAGCGATAAACCTGCACGCTGGAATTCCGGTTCCCCTGCCGCAAGATACGCCCTTCGCGCTGTTCCACGTCGGCAGGCCGCCAGGGAGCGTCAAGGTGATGCAAGGCGATCAACCGCTCCTGAACATTGGTGCCTGAACCCATTTTCTGCGTGCTGCCGAAAAGGATGCGAACCTTGCCGGCGCGAACGTCGCGGAACAAAGACAGCTTCCCCGCGTCCGAATCGTAATCCTGAATGAAGGCAATCTCCCCGCCGGGCACACCGAGACGTTCCAACTTCTGCGCCATGTCGCGGTAAACGGAAAAACCACGATCCCGGGGAGTGGAAAGGTCGCAAAAGACAAGCTGGCTCAGGCGATCATCTTTCGATGACTCCCAAATCCGATGAATGTTTTCGACGGCAATGTTGACCTTGCTTTGGGGATTGTCCGGCACGGACGGCAACATCAACCGAAGGTCGAGTGCGGCCTTCCGTCCCTCGGTCGTGATTTTGAGCATGTTATCTTCATGGGGATGGACTTGTCGCATTCGGATGCGGTCTGCGCGCTCAACCAGTTGCTGCACAAACTTTTTGAGTTCTGGTGTGGCGGGCGCACTGCGAATGGCCGGCTTGTCACCCTCCAGTTTCGGGCGCGGCAAATTGAGCATCTGGGCGGTCTGCACGTCCGCCGTCTGCCGGAACAACTGCATCAACTCCGGGACATTGATGAAACGGGCGAAGCGCGTGTTGAGCCGGTAGCCCGCGCCATCGGGCGCAAGTTCCATTGCGGTCACCGGCTCGCCGAAGGTGGCCGCCCACGAATCGAAATGATTCAGGTTGTGTTTCTTCAAATCGTCCGGCTGAAGATACCGCTGCATGGTGAACATCTCGGCCATGCTATTGGCGATGGGCGTGCCGGTGGCAAAAACAACACCACCACCGCCATTGATGGACTGGATATGACGCACCTTGAGGAACATATCGAATGCCCGTTCGCTGGCCGTCTGCGGCAGACCGGCGATGCGCGTCATTTTCGAGACGTAGAACAGGTTTTTGAAATAATGCGCCTCGTCCACAAAAAGACGGTCCACACCAAGTTCCTCAAAAGTCAGCGTGTTGTCTTTTTTGTGGTCGGCAGCCAATGCCTGCAACCGCGCTTCGAGCCGTTTCTTCGCTTTCTCAAGGTCTTTCACCAAACGGCGATTGGAACTGTCGGCATGTTCGCGCATCGCTTCTTCCAGTTCATCCAATTGCTCCTTGAAAAACCGAAGCTGGGTTTCCTGGGACAGCGGAATGCGCTCAAAGCCAGAATGCGTGACGATCACCGCGTCCCAATTTCCCGTGGCGATGCGGCTGAACAGTTTCCGGCGGTTTTTGGTTTCAAAGTCTTCCTTGCCGGCGACCAGGATGTTCGCGCCCGGATACAGGATGAGCAACTCGGTCGAGAACTGGCCGAGCATGTGATTGGGCACGGCGAACATGGGTTTGCGCGCCAGCCCCAGCCGTTTCAACTCCATCGTGGCGGCGACCATCGTGTAGGTCTTGCCCGCGCCGACGACATGGCCAAGCAAGGTGTTGTTCGTCTGTAAAATGCGCCACACACCCGATTTTTGATGCAAATGCAGTTGAACGGCCGAACTTGCCCCGGGCAACGTCAGGTGCTCGCCGTTAAACGTGCGGAGACGCGAATGATTGAACGTGTCGTTGTAGAGGCGGCAAAGCCGCTCCCTTCTTGAATCATCCGACCAGATCCATTCCTTGAACCGTTCCTTGATGCGTTCCTGTTTCTCCCTGGCGGCTTCGGTTGCCTGCGCGTTGACGACGGGTTTCCGGTCCTTGGTGTAATCATAAACAGTCGGGGTCTTGAGATTCAGAGTTTCCTCAATGAGTTCGAGGCCGGAGTAACGGTTCGTGCCCCAATCCGTGGTATTGGCGGTCGCCCCTTTTGCCTCCCAATCGCCGGTGACATGCCATGAACCGAGCAAGTGGATGTGATTCACCTCGACACCGGATGAAATGCCGAGCAGTTCGTGGGTGAACTGCTTCACGTCCTCCGGTGGCAGCCAGGATGCACCCAGGCGCACGTCAATCTCGGTGGCGGACAAATCCTCCGGCTGGACGGATTTCAACGCCCCGACGTTTTCATGGAAACGCGGGTCAGTGACGCTGGCGGCATCGGCGGCAACCAGCTTTTCGCGGACATTGCCGGAAAGATATTGGTCGTCGGTTTCCCATTGTTCGGTCTGCGGGTTAAAAAAAATCAGCCCCTTCAAATCAGGCAAAAAGTCCTCGGCCGGACGGGCCAACAGGCCGCTCATGTGTTCCAAATCCACGCAACCTTTTTCATTCAGCGAAACCAGCAAGGCCTCTTTCGGTGATGCAACCGACTCAATAGGTTGTTTGTGATGGATGGTGCGTTCGTGGAAAATTGAGGCTTTGACCGCCAGATTCATTTCCTCGTCGTAATGCTCCAAAGACAGGAGCAACGGGAAATCGGGATCGCCGTCGAAGGCGTTTTGATTGACGCGGGCGTTGACGGGACCGAAACGGGAAACAAAGCGGTCATAGGCCAGATTCAACTGCTCCCTGGCTTCGATAACCTGGCTTTCGCTGCTGCCGTCGAGCTGCGAGCGGAGACAGACCCGGACGGCGTCACGCACTTCAATCAATCGCCGAATCCGTGAGCGCGTTTCGGCGGGCAGGTCGTCCAGCGGGCGCAATGCGTCCTCCTCACGGATGCAAACCCGCCCGTCTTCGTGAACGCAGAAGGCATTGGGCTTGATGAAATCAGGCGCGGGAATGCCGGCGTCGAAGGATTGCCCGGCAATTGCCTGAGCTTGCGACTCATAGATGTTTTGGGGAAGTCGCTCAACCGCTTCGGCCAGAGCCTTGCCCAAATCGCGTCCATCTGGTTCCAGCGTCGGTTCATTATCCCGATACATCCGGCCCGACAACCGCATTTTGCCCAGCATCATTTCAGGATGGGCGACAAAGTATTCGTTGAGCGAAAAAGCTTCGTTGCGGTCGTTGGTATAATTCGTCACCGCTTTCCATGCCGGGCCGTCAGGCAACTCACCGGGCCGGAGTTTACAGAGCATCACGATGTCGGTGGTGACTTCCGTGCCGGCGTTTTTCTTGAAGGCATCGTTGGGCAACCGGATCGCGCCGAGCAACTCCGTCCGAGCACCGAGCAAATCACGCAAGGTCGAATCGAACTTATCCAGCGTGCTGTGCGTGGTGATGAACATGACCAACCCGCCGGGCCGCACCTTCTCCAAAGCGGCGGCGAAGAAATAATCGTGAATGGAAAATTTGTATTTGTTCCAGCGCGGGTCGTGGACGGTGTAATCGCCGAAGGGCACATTGGAAATGGCCAGGTCGAAGGAATTGTCCGCAAGTTTCGCCTTTTCAAATGGTTGCTCGCGGATGTCGGAGTCGGAATAAAGCGCCCTGGCGATGCGGGCGGTCAGCGAATCAATTTCGATGCCGGTGATGGTCGAACGGCGGAGCATTTCCTCTGGCATGAGGCCGATGAAATGGCCGATGCCACAGGCCGGTTCCAGAATCCTGCCACCTTGAAATCCGAATCGTTCCGCCGCCTGATACATGGCGCGGATGACCACGGGAGCCGTGTAATGAGCGTTGAGTGTGGTTGCGCGGGCCTGCTCGTATTCTTTGTTCGTAAGCTCTCGCTGCAACGCCTCCTGTTCCTTCGCCCAAGCGGAATTGGCGTCGTCAAACACCTGGGGCATGGCGCCCCAGCCGGCGTATTTGACCAACGCGGCCTTCTCGTCCGGGGTGGCAGGTCGCGCCTCGGCTTCCAGCACGCGAAGAATCTGGATGGCCCTGAAATTTTGCTGGAACTTCTGTTTGGGACCGCCTGCACCCAAACGGTTGTCGTCGGTGATGCGATGGTTGTTGAAATTGCTGGGAGATTTTCCGAGCGGCTCGCTGGTTAAGCTTCCGGTGGCAGGAGGATGTATTTCTCGCGCACCAGCTCCCAAGCCTGGCGCTGGGCTTGCTCCGCCGTCTTGCCCTGCTTCATCAGTTCGAGCCGCAACGTGGCCATTTCGTCCTTCGTTTTTTCCTCCGCCTCCTGAAGCATCTGGTGCAGCAGTCCGTTCCGTTTCAACTCCTGCACCAGCTTCGGGCAATGTTCGCGCCAGTGTTTTTCGGCCATCGTTCCATATTGAGTCAGGGTGTTCATGTGAATTGGGAGCAAACAGCTCCAGTTGATCATCCGCCGTTGTTCGTTTGAGCGCCATCGAAATCTTGCCCGTGCCGGCTTCAGGGAGCAAGCAAGGGCCGGTTTAACAGGTTTATGGTTTACGCTGGCGGTGTCGTTTCAGGGGCCGGACGTTCTCACGCTCGGCGAATTTTTCATCGAGTTCCTGAACCGCCTTGGGAAAAAGCAGGATGATGCGCACGCCAAACGCTCTTTGAAGGCCAACGACTTGTTCGTCCGTGACTTTGGTGCGGCCCGACTCGATGTTGGCCAGCATGTCGCGACTAACATCCACCCCCTGGCATTGCACACGCGCCGCCAGAATTTCCTGTGTCCACTTCCGCTCAAAGCGCAGTTTGGCCACCACCAAACCAATTACATTCTGCCGGCGCATGATGCCCCTCTCCCTTTAATCTCCGCCCGGGCAGGTTTCCGCCACAAAATCTTGGCTTGGAATTGATGTCATTCCGTTCCGATTTTTGGGCTTTGCTTCCGGCGACGAGAAAGAGGCGAGGGAGGCCAGGGCCATTCAAACGAAGGCTGGTTTGCTCCTGAACCGAAATGTCCAGAAACTTGCCAATGCACACAACATACTGGACGAGCGGTTGCATAGAGAACCCACGAGGCTTCCAATGATTCATAGTAAGCAAATATAATGCCCATGAAATAAAGGCTCTTGATCGCATCGTTATCGTGAACTGATTGGTTCGCCGTGGCCGGTCTGGACTCCGTTGCCAGAGTCAGACCGGCACAGGGGGCGGATCAAACACCGACGGCTTCTCCTTTCGTTTGTTGTTGTCCCTGCGAGCGGGAGACGGCGCGTTGCGTCTGCCGGGCGATCTGGGTCATGACCTCTTCGCGCTGGTCTTGGGGCACGTTCTTGACCAGCGTCTCGTAAGCTTGTTTCAGTTCCGGGCTTGCGTTGATGCGTTTCATCGTGCCCTCGCGCATCCGCTGCTGGCGGTCGAGCTGGCGGACTTCGTTCAGGACGACGGTTCGTTCCAGCCGGTCACGGGGCATGGCCTGGATGAAGTTCCAATACTTGGGATTTTCTTTGATGTAGGAGTCGATTTTGGCGTCCACCTCCGGATTGCTCCGAAAGTTGGGCGCGTCGGCGACGGGAGAGCCGCCATTGGACGGCGCATTGGGGGGTGTTTTTACTTTGCTCATAATGAGTTTGGTTTTTGGTTTCGAGTTGCCGGCGGAAAGGGTCAGATTCACGGCCCCTTCAATGCGCCGGCAAAGTGTCAGGGATTCAGCAAATCGGGCGGTTCATTGGTTGCGGGTGAAGCCGGGAGGACCAACGATTGTCCTTGATTGGCTTCGAGCGCATCGAGCCGCTGTTTCATCTCGCTCACTGTTGCGCGCATGGCCGCCGTTGCCTGCAAATTGGTTTTGGTGTCCAGCAAGGTGATTTGAACCCGCGCCAGCGCCACCGACAAAAGCCGCGCTTGGGCCATGATTTGGGCCGTGGCAATTCTTTGGGAATTGACCTCGGCCAGGATGGCGTCGTTGACCGGCACGGGCGAAAACGCCGAATCATGTGCGGACGGCAGCGCGACGACGCTGCCGTCAACGGGACCGGGATGAAAATTCCAGCGGGTGTTTTCCTCGACGCGATAGACGACATGCTGTTCGTGCAGGATCAGGTCGTCATTCGGGTCGGTGTAGCGCCCGACATGATAGGCGCGGACAGCTTCGGGATAGCGAACGGCCGAATTTTCCATTGCTGGCGGTGCCGGTTGTGGCAGCGGTCGCAGCGTGAGCTTGGGGGCGGTCGAGCAAGCGGTCAGAAACAACAAGGGAATAAGATAGAGCGTTTTCATGGTTTCGTTTTGGTTGAAACTTGTTCGTCCTTTTCTTCAACGATGCCCGTGCCGCCGAACGTGGCATCGGCACGGTCAATGGTCTGGAGCACGTAGAGATAAAACTGTTTGCCGCTGGGCACGCGGATGTAAAAACCGTCCTTTTGAATCGATTCCAAGATGCGCTGGGCATAGGTCTGGAGCACCTGTTGCGCACCCGCAAACGGAGCGTTGTTCAATGACGGACTGTTGATCGGCCCAAAAAGTGTTTCCTGCTTTTCGGTCAAGGCGTTGGCCGCGCCGGAAAGAAACGTGGCGGCAAAAAGTTTGATGTCGGCCAGATTGTCGGACTTGATGACTTCACCGCGTAACCCGGCGCTACCGTCAGTGATTGCCCACCCCGTTTGATTGGTGCTGTTTTCAAATTCACGGTCCAACGCGATGGCCTTGAGTTGCATCTCCTCGCCGTTCTGCCAGACAAAAGTCCAACTGCTGCTGCTGGCGATCCGCTCGCGCTGGTGGTCGGTCTGCGCCGTGCCGTGAACCTCTGTACCCGCTGGAATAACCAGTTTACCGCCGAAATAAACGTCCTCGGTGACCAGGCCGATGATGGGTGTGCGGATGGAAGCGGAATCCACCGTGACGACAGTTTCACAGGGAATAAGACGGCCGAACGGTGCATAGATGGGACTCAACTTTTTGGGTTGGGGAACGCCCGCTGTGCTGTCGGCAAACAAACTGATGGGAGAGAGTTGTTGCAACTGGCTGGGAGGAACAACCGGCAACGGTTGCGGTGATGCGTTCGTGAATCCGGACAGACCTGATGGTGATGACTGTGCTGGTTGTGGCTTGGGTGACGGCGGATGAAAAGCCTGCATGGGCCGCACGACGGATTGCACTACCTGGGGTTTGCCGCCAACGCTGTTGGTGGCCAGTGGCGTGACCGGAATGGTGTCTTCAGGCGCTGTGTGACGTTTGCGCATGACGCTGAAAAGGATCAACGCCACGGCAAACACGGCAGCGAACGTAATCAACTTGCCGCTTCCGGTTTTGAAGAAATTGAGAAAATCGCGCGGTTTCATGGCTGGCCTCTGGGTGGACGAATTGGATGCACGCTCGGAGCATTGGTAACGATGGTAACGGGTGGCCGGCCAGTGGTTCGGGGCGGGTGCGGACCAGCTTGGCTTGTCCGGCAAGATTCGCGCAGACGACTTCCTGCGGCTCTGTGAGAACCAACATCCGGTCACGGGCCAGACATTGACGCAGCGGTTGAACACGGTACGGATGGAAAAGGGGGAAAGCGCGGTCAACCGGCGGGTGTTTTACGATTTCACATTCTCACCGCCCAAATCGGTTTCCATTGCGGCGCTGGCCATGGCAGATGAGCGTATCGTTGAGGCGCATGAGCGAGCTGTCCGGTCGGCGTTGCGGGAATTTGAAACCTTTACCACAACTCGGGTTCGGGTTGGGGGAGCGCATGGCGACCGTTCCACCGGCAATTTTGTCGCCGCCCTGTTTACCCATGACACGTCCCGTGCCCTGGACCCACATTTGCACACGCATTGCGTCGTTTTTAACGCAACCTTTGATCCGGTCGAGAAACGTTGGAAAGCACTACAAAATTACGAATTGTTGCGTGCGCGAAAATATGCCGAGAACGTCTATTACCACGAACTGTCACGCCAACTGCGGAGCTTTGGTTATCAGATTCGCAACCAGGTGCGGGGTGATTTTCAAATTGAGGGCGTTTCCGAAGGCATTTGTGAACGCTTTTCCAAGCGGCGCACACAGATTGATGAAGGACTTCAAAAGTTGCTGGCCGAAAAACCGGAATGTGCGCGCGGTGATTTAATGGCGATGCGTCGGTTGCTGGCAACTGAGGAGCGGACGCGAAAACAAAAGGATTTGAGCCGGAATGAACTGCAGGCTTTATGGGACTCACAGTTGAGTGAAACTGAACGCGCCTCCCTGCGCCAGCTTTCAAACCGGTCGGTGAAGGCCATTGACAGGCGCATTGATATCGGTGAGGCGGTACAATGGGCCGAGGACCATTTGTTTGACCGCAACTCGGTCGTGCTGGAATGCCAGGTGTGGCAGCACGCTTTGGAACATGCGCGCGGTGAAGGTTTTTCCATTGCTGAACTCAAGGATCTGACGCGCCGGCGTCCTTACATCCGCAATGCTGAACACCCAAGTGAAGTGACGTTGCGCGATGTGCTGTTACGCGAGACAGAAATTGTCCAGAACGTCAAGGACGGTGCGGGCAATTGCCGCCCATTGGTGGACATTCCCTCCACGGTAAATCCAAAATTGGATGACGAACAGCGCCATGCTTTGGACACATTGCTTGGTTCGACCAATGCGGTGTCGCTTTTCCGGGGCGGCGCGGGCACAGGCAAAAGTTTTGTCCTGCGTGAGTTGGTCGAGCAGGTCAGGCAAAAGGGCAGGGCAGTGGCTGTCCTCGCGCCTCAGCGGCAGCAAGTCGTGGACATGGAAAGGGCAGGTTTCCCGGCACTGACGACGGTGGCGAATTTTCTGCTCAGGGGTGAACTGGCCGAAGGCACGGTCATTGTCGTGGACGAAGCCGGTCAAATTGGTGGCCGGCAAATGCACCAGTTGTTGCAACTGGCGCGTGAGCGGAATGCGCGGATGATTCTTTCCGGCGATACCCGGCAACATGGTGCGGTCGAGGCTTCGGATGCGCTTCTAGCCATTGAGCGATATTCCGGCATCAAGCCGGTCGAATTGCACACCATCCGGCGGCAGGACCCGGCGCTGGCTCGCAATGCGAATGAGCGGACGCGCATCACGCAATATCGCAAGGCCGTCGAAGCTGCTGCGGCCGGCAGGCTGGCCGAATCATTCAAGCGGCTCGAAAAGATGGGCGCGGTGGTTTCCTGCGGTTTGGGCGAGCAGGCTGGCAAGTTGGCCGACGAATACCTCCGGCTGGCGAAGCAAAACGTTTCCGCCGTCGTCGTGTCGCAGACCTGGGCTGAAGTTCATCGGGTCAATTCGCAAGTGCGCGACGCGCTTAAAGGAAAAGGATTGCTCGGCGCAAAAGACGTAGCGGTTCAGGCGTTGGACAAACTGGATTTGACCAATGCACAAAAACGTGATGAGCGGTTTTATCCGAAGGATGCGGTGATTGTGTTCAACCAAAAGGTGCGCCAAGCCGAGCCGGGTACAAAAGGGAAGTTGATGGGCGTCGTCAAGGCCGGGGTTCTGGCCGAAGTTGATGGCAAATGCGTCACCGTTTCAAATAAGTTGCTCGATAAAATCACCGTCTGCTTGCCGCGTGAAATCTCTATCGCAGAAAATGACCGTCTGCACCTGAAAGCCAACCGGAGATTGGCCACCGGTGCGCGTGTTACCAACGGGGAACTGGTCACAGTGAAGACAGTTCGCGCCGATGGCGGAATTGAGCTTACGGACGGTCGTGTCCTGGATAAAAGTTTCCGCGAGTTTCTCCCTGGCTACGCCGTCACATCCTACGGCTCACAAGGCAAGACGGTGGATTATGTTCTCTTTTCCGATTCCACCATCAAGGCTGCGACTAATGCTCAACAATGGTATGTGACGATTTCACGCGGCC
Source organism: Verrucomicrobia subdivision 3 bacterium UBA7542 (assembly GCA_002479245.1). Lineage (GTDB taxonomy): Bacteria > Verrucomicrobiota > Verrucomicrobiia > Limisphaerales > UBA11358 > UBA11358. The sequence continues at coordinate 39,071 of DLMG01000062.1, forward strand.
GGCGCGGCATCCGTATTTTCACGCCGGACAAGGAGCAACTGCGGGAAAACCTGACCCGCTCCGGCCACAGGCTGCTGGCATTGGAGTTTGCGGGGGGACTCCGCCCGCGCAATGGCAATCGGCTTTGGGACCGGCTGCATGGCTGTCTCCTTCGTTTCGGCCAGCGGGCCGCCGACACCTTTTGCCAGTTAAAACAATCCCGTCGTCACCACCAACACTTGCAGAAACATGAGCACCAAGTCACCCGAATGTTACACCACTGAACCGCAGGCCCGCTGCCTTCGCGTTGAGATTTCGCCGGGGCGCTCGCTCCTGCTGCCGCTCGATCAATTCGCGTTTGCCGAATTCATTAGCGCCGACAAGGAACAGCAACTGCGCCTAGTTTTCGCAACCCATGAGGTCGTGATTCGCGGTTTTACGCTACGGCGAATCGAAGCGGCCATGCACCGGATGGAATTGGCGTCCATCGTGACGCTGCCAGCCAAATATCAACCACTAATTGCTGATGGCCAGCCCAAGATTCGGGAGATTGCGGTGACCGAGGCCAAGGCAGTCGGCCTTCAATCAGAGGCATCTCTTAATTGATAACGGCTTGTTCTTGCCGATTCTATCCTGTGGCATCCGTCGTTGTTTTGTATCCGTCTGAAGGACCACGGTTGTTGCCCCGGAGGAACTCGGCCTGCGGTTGCTTAAAATTGCCCGTCAGGTGAAACTTTTTCAGCCCCAAAACAAAAACCCCGCACCTTGTGATGCGGGGCTGGTGAAAGCGTTGTCGGGTTATTTCCGGCGGCGGAACAGCAACAGGCTCATGCTTCCCAGACCGGCCAGCGCCAGCGTGGAGGGTTCGGGGGCTGGCGTCACCACCATCAATGATGGATCGTAACTAGAACCCATCTGCTCCGTTGCACTAACGACAGAATATTGGTCGGCGGAATAGGTGGCACCTGGATTCAGCAGCGTCCCATATTGCCAATCCGACGAAATTGATGCGGTGTATGTGCCGGCCAGAAAGGTGATGGTGTCACCCGGGTTAAATGCACATTCATCGTTCCAGCCAAAGCTTAATGTCAGGGCATCAGCGCCACTGGGACCGCTATGAAAACTATAGAACTGCATCAGCCCATAGGTAATCCCAATAGAGTAGGGGTCGGTAATGTCTGTAACCGTTCCGCCTTGATTCAGCTCCAAGCCTCCACCGCTTACGGACACCGGATATCCCATATAACCAAGGGTAGTGCTGGAATCCATGACATTGGCGAATGAAATGCCAAAATCATAGGCACTGAAAGAGCCTTCTGGCCCAACAGTAATGGTGTAATCGTTCAACAGCGAAACCTGCAGGCCGGTGCTGTCGGTGGTCATGTTCAATTGTAATTGTGCCTGCCCGGACAGACACGTCAGCATTGTTATTCCTGTGATAGTCGCGAACTGCTTGAAGTTTGTTTTCATAATCATACCCGGTTAATGCTTTGGTCAGAAAATCAGCATAGCAGATGCCACTCGTGGGTTGGGTTGGATAATTAACAAGCCGGGTAATTGATAATGTTTACATGATGATTCCGTTGCGGGCTGCCCTCCTCAGGCGGGACGGAACAAGCGGCTGCACATTATTGGGGCATTCATTGTGTCAGAGAAAGCCAAAGCATACGAAGCTCAAACGACAAAATTTCCTTCCGCTTAAGTTTTGCGATTATTCCGTATGCGGCTGGGGCACGCCCCCGACACGGCCCGGAAGTTGAAAACGGGAGTCTACGTTCAAGCGGCTGCCAATTTGCTCAAGCGGCCTGGGCAAACACTTTCTCTTTCGCTTTGGCCCACGCGGCTGGCGTAAACTCTTTGATCTGGGTGATTTTTACCGCTGGTAAACGCGTGAACAAATCTTTCAAATAATCAAAGGGGTTGACGCCATGCCGCCGACAATTACCCAGCAACGTGTATATCACGGCACTGCGTTCTCCGGCATCGGGATGGCCGAAAAATAAAAAGTTCCTTTTTCCGAGGGCGCTGGGCCGAATCGCGTTCTCGATCAAGTTGTTGTCGATCTCCAGCGTGCCGTCTTCCACGAACCGTATCAGTGCCTCCCACCGTTTCAGAGTGTAATCAATCGCCTGTCCAAGCAGACCTTGCGGTAAAGTTTTTCTCCGTATCAACTCCATTGCCCGGTGCAGCCGAGTCAATACCGGTTGCGCCTGCCACCCGCCATTCAAACAGCACATCCCCGCCAGGCCGACTGTATGTCCAAAGATACCAGCAAAAACGGGTCATGGTTTTATGGTTTTCGACTGCCAGCAAAACTGCCAGCAAAACTGCCAGCAAAGGTGTAATAAAAGAGTAATGCGGGAGTTGTTTTAGAGTTTTGAAGGGGTAGTTAAAAGCTTGACGAAAGCGTCAAAACCTGCGATTTATCAGGGGTTGCAGCGTAAGTTCTGCAACTTGCGTTCTGGCGGGGACATCGGAAGTTTGGTCAATTCCGCCCCCAGCCACCATCCTACGCTCTCCGCTATGCTGCGAGCTACGGATGGCAGGCCAGCCTTCTGAAGCGGGGGAACGCAGACCGGGCTATGAGCGCTTAAACAAAAAAGACGCTCCGAGCTTCGACCCGGCAAGCGGGTCAATCATTCATAGCGAGGACTTTCCTGCTACGAATTCCGGGCTACGGATGGCAGGCCAGTTAAATTTTAGGATTTCGGATTTTATGTTTTGGCTCTAGGGTTTTGCCAGACGCTTGAAAACGCTGCACAAATATCTGACCGGCCAGGTGCTCGCCTCGTTGGTGCTGACGGTGGCAGTGTTCACCTTTGTGCTGTTGCTCGGCAATGTCATCAAGGAGATTTTGAGCCTGCTCATCAACGGTCAGGCGCGTCCCGGCATTGTCTTCCAGGCCATCGGCCTGTTGATTCCTTTTGTATGGGTCTTTGCGCTGCCCATGGGTTTGCTGACGGCGACGCTGCTGGTGTTCGGCCGTTTCAGCGCGGATCAGGAACTCACCGCCGCGCGCGCCAGCGGCGTCAGCCTGCTTTCGCTCATCACGCCCACTTTGTTGTTAAGTCTTTTCTGCTGCGGGCTCAGCGCCTGGATCAACACGAACCTCGGCCCGCGTTCACGGGTGGCCTACAAGAATTTGCTTTTCCAGGTCCGGGCTGAACTGGTGAACGCCCAACTGCCTGAAGGCCGGTTTATTCATGATTTTCCGGGCTACATTTTTTACACGGAAAAAAATCGCGGCGGCAATTTGCAAGGCGTGATGATCTTCAAGCTCGAAAATGAGACCAACGTGGAAACAACTTTGCGCGCGCCGCGGGGTCGGTTCGAAACCGACGTGGCGAACAAACAACTGATTTTACACTTGTTCGACGCCCGCACCGTGACGTTATCTGGACCACGGGTGGGAATCACCGCATCCCCGGAAATGACATTGAATTTCGACCTGAACACGGCGACGAACCAGCCGGGAAAACCCAAAGTCAGCGACATGACGTTCTGGCAATTGCGGGATGAACTGCGCGATTTGGAGCGGCGAATCGGCCTGCCGCCGGAGGCCACCCTGACCTCCGATGAATTGCGCGCCCAAGCCCGGGAATTTGACCGACAGCGAAACGATTTGACCGAGCCGATTCGCGTGGAGATGAACCGGGAGATCTCGTTTTCGTTTGCGTGTTTTGGCTTCACGCTCGTCGGAATTCCTCTCGGCATTCGCATGCACCGGCGCGAGACGAATGTTGGCGTCGCCATCGCGCTTTTGCTCGTGCTGGTTTATTACAGCTTCATCATTGCCGGCGAACAGTTGTCCGGACGGCCTGAGCTGGTGCCGCATTTGATTCTCTGGCTGCCGAATTTTATCTTTCAAGCCGTCGGCGCCGTGCTGCTGTGGCGCGCGAATCGCGGAATTTGAGGATAACATCAAACAAAAATCAGCGGGGCGTATCCCAGCACTGTACTTGAACAAGGTCTGGCAAGGTGGCGGAGCGCGGCTTGTCCCAAGCCGCAGCACTCCCGGGAGCGCCTTGGGCTGTGAAATTTTTCTCAACCGCTTCCCGGCGGAAGCGGCGGCTGCGAGTTGAGACAACTCGCGCTCCGGGGCAGTGCCCGGTGGTGCACCCCTTCAGTGTTCGGCGTTCAATGTTGAATGTTCGATGTTTAATTTTTTCTTCGGTAAATTTTGTGTATCGCTGCCTGGTCAACCGGCTTGACGAGCAGTTCGTCAATGTTTACGTGCGGCGGGCGGCTGGCAACCCAGACCAAAATTTCCGCGATGTCTTCCGCCGTCAGGGGATTTATGCCTTCGTAAACTTTTTCCGCGCGCACGGCGTCGCCTTTGAAACGCACGAGCGAAAATTCTGTTTCCGCCAGGCCGGGATCAACCGTGCTGACGCGAATACCGGTGCCGTTTAATTCCATTCGCAATGCGCGCGTGATTTGCAACTCACCTGCTTTGGCCGCGCAATACACCGCGCCGCCTTCGTAAGCCGTGTGGCCGGCAACCGAGCCGATGTTGATGATGCTCGCGCCCGCGTCGTGCGGCATCAACGGCAGCGCCGCGCGCGTCACGCGCAACACGCCGAGCACGTTCGTTTGCAGCATCGTTTCCCAATCCGCGTCCTTGCCCTCGGCGACGCTGTCCTGGCCGTGCGCGCCGCCGGCGTTGTTGATCAAAACATGCAGGCACGTCGGGCCTGGCGTCTGGCATCCGGGGTTTTGGATTTTGGATTTTGCCCAGACGATGAAGGCTTTGACACTTGGCGTATTCGTCACGTCTAATTTGTGAAAATATGCTTCCGCCGCGCCGGCCTTGCGCGCTTCGGCGGCGACTTTTTCCAAACGGTCAACGCGGCGCGCGCCGAGCAAAAGTTTTGC
>DLMG01000371.1:0-179 GCA_002479245.1 Verrucomicrobia subdivision 3 bacterium UBA7542
GGCGACTTGGCGCTGACGACCTTCATGTCCTTGCCGTTGACGACGAGGATGTCCGGGTCGGCGTCCTCGGCTTTTTTGCCGGCGGCCTTGGCCTTGGCCACGGCGTCCGGGGAAGTTTTGCTGTCCACCTTGCCCTTGAAGCGGCCCTGGATGGAATCGTATTTGAGCAGATACGCGAG
>DLMG01000371.1:317-5623 GCA_002479245.1 Verrucomicrobia subdivision 3 bacterium UBA7542
CCTTGTTCGACCAGCGCCCGGAACACCAGGCGCCCAATGCGGCCGAACCCGTTGATTGCTACTTTGACTGCCATAATTTTATTAATCCGTTTCTAAATGATAAAGTTTTGTAAAACCGAACCGACAGTTTAGGCCTGCCCGCCCAAGCGTCAATTAAGAATTCAGGAACGAAATTGCAAAAACCTCGCCAATTCTTGCCTTGTCCGAAGAATTCAATGAACCGTTCAACGTACCACTCGCCACCAGTGCCCCGCCCGAATTGCCCGGCTGCACCGGCACGCTGATTTGAAAATAGCGCGGGTCATCCGCCGGTCGAAGTTCGACTTCCCAATAGCGATTTCCCCCGTGGTGGCCATGCGCCAGCACCTTGGGCGCGAACCCCTGCAAACCGATGTCGAAAAAACCGACCATCGCCACCGTGCCGCCCAGATGCGCCGACCGGCTTGGCAAAATGGGCAGCGGGGCAAGAACCCCATTTCTGTCAATTTTTCAGGGCTTTGCCATCACTTGCACTGCGTCATCATGGCTATAACCACTCTCAGTTCTAAAAATCTGCATCTTTTCGTTTAAGGTGTCTTTAAGCGCCTTGAGTTCAGGTGAGTCATGATGAGTGTTTAGGGCCAATTGATATGCGTCTCGGGCTTCCCTCATTCTTTCGTCCAACTCGGAAGTTCCGAAATATATACGTGCTGTATCGACAATATTCTGGTGAAGCTTATCAAGCTGTTTAGTTTCGCTAGCTTCCATTTCACCGGCTTTTGTTTTGAGTCGGCCGATTTCTTCAAAAAGGGCTTTCCCCTTTGGTGCTGCAAGAAAGTCTTTAATTTCTTTCGCCTTCTCTTTGGCAACCTGTTCGACGATTTCCTGTTTTTTCGTTTCTTCGGCAGTTTTAATCGCGGCTATTTCATCATTTTTCTGGTTATCTCGAAGTTGTGCTTCCTGTTGAGCTTTGAATTCGTCCAATCTTCGTTCACTCGCGGTCTTTTCTGCGGACACTTGCCGATTTGCCAAATCTTGAGATTCCTTTTCGGCAGCGATTTGTTGTTGTTTTTTCTGATCAACTGCTGCTTGGTAGCCTTTTTGTATTTCATCCAGGGAATCTAGAATTGACAATAATGCTTTTGGCTCGCGAATGGTTTTTTCAGGGTGGCCTCCAGTATTTTCACCGGGAAACAGTTGAATTTCTAACACCAACCGCTGCATTTCAGATGGAATGCTAGAATCTTTATTGAAATCATCTTCTCCGCTCGTATCAGCACTATAGATATAGGTGTAGTCGCCGGTCAGACCATGAAAAGTTCCCCGCGTTGTAGAGCCATAAGCTTCATACCAATTTGTCCAAGCCACGCAATCATTTAGCAGCGTTCGTAGGTTTTCAATGAATTGGTGGTTGTTCATATCAACCTTAAAATGATCGCTTGGAGCCGGGCGGCGTGTCAATTTGGAGCGCAGACCCGATGCGAGCGGTCCAGAATAATCAAAAGTGCCGGCGTCCATCGAAAAAACCGCTTCGCATACTGTTCTTTTTTGAATCGATTTGCTGAATGGAACGATGGCTTGAATCCGCAACTCAAATTGTTGTTGGCCAAACTCGTTTGTAACTAGTTTTGTCTCTGTCACTTTCCAATTTTCATCGGCATATACCTTGAATGGAGAATATCCCGAAATCGGACCTGAAATCACTTTAACAATTCCGCCGTCCATAAATTCCAAACTCGCAAAAATGGAATTTGATGAGATGAAAATCAATGTGAGAACGAGAATGATATTCTTCATAAAAGTAATGCTATTTTCGTGTCATACCCTGTCAATAGTATTTTTCCGCTCTACGAAATACTACCGTAGGATTTACAATATATCTGTTTGTGTGTCTAATCCAATAAGCGGCATTCATCACAATGACAAACTTTATATTTCGATTTGCGTTTCCACGTTGCCGGATGGCTACAAAAAAACGCCTTACCCTTAACATCTTTGAAACAAAGGTTGGAAACTTCAACGTTTTTCCCGATTCCTTTTCCAGCCCATTTTCTCCAGCTTTCAAGAAAAGAACCCAAAGGTTGCCCACATTTTCGCTCTTCGGGATCAGCACTCCAAGCTCCCGCAAACATTACTTTGAAATCATCCATGATAGCAAATTTAGCAACCAATTGTGACCAAACCTGGAACGCAGTCTTGTGAAGATTTACTGGAAGTTGACCAGTTGGATTATCACAAGTACGCAACCCCCAAACAGCATTTGTTACCAGCCATGTTTTTTTGTTGTCCCAAATTAATGGCTTCCATTTTTTATGATTGTAAAGGTTATATATAGTGGCATCATTCACTTTACAAGCTTCACGAATATAGTTAACATTATATTCTAAGGATTCCTCTTGTGATTTCTTAAGTGAGTCCGTTGAGTTTGAACTGCAATACCAATCTTGCATAATGAAAATGCCCTGAATTATTCCAGGAGTTGCATCTGCTTTCCGCCAATTCAGCCAAGGGCAAGCAATGACCCCTCCTAGCTTGTTCGATTTGAACGGATTCATTTTTCCAACAAGCAACCCCCACGCCTTTTTTTCTAAATCAACAAGCAAATCTTTCATGCAGTCAATTCAAAGCTACTTCATCCCAGCTGTCCATCCCAAAATGAATTCAGGAAAAGAGTCCGTTGCCAATGCAGAATTCGGATTTGCGGTTGTAGCGTCGAGCCTGCCGCCGCCGCGCCGGAGCGGCGCTATGGCGCGCCACGAAGGCGGGTGGCTCGAACTAATCGGCGCACAGCGCCGACACTACACGTCCCCAGCGCCGTAGGCGCGGCATATTTGTAGAACTACAATCCAAATAAAATTTTAGCCCCGTCGAGGGGCGGCATATTCCGACGATGTCGCTCCTGAACGGAGCTTTGGTATTTTTGATTTCACAAACTACAAAGATTTCGCGCCTACGGCGTTGGCAGAATTGATTGAACGTCCTCTCTCAATTTCCGGCGTCGCTCCGCGACATCGCTCTTGTCTTATTTTTGGCCAGGCGATGAGACAGGGTGTGTCGCAGTTTTGGTTCGTTGGTCACGGCAGCGGGTGGATTGGGCGCAAATGAACCTTGTTCAGCGTTTGGAATACGTTAGGAAATGGTTTTTCTTCCAAAGAAAGCCATTTTTGGGGTTAAACAAATGATTTCCTTTGGCTTGTAAAAGTTTTTCCTTCCCTTCCCAATGACTTTCCATCCAAGGAAAATGATTTTCCAAGTTTAGGAAATGACTTTCCTTCCAAGAGAAATGATTTCTCTTCCAAGGAAAATGATTTTCCCAGTTAAGAAAATGTTTCCGCTTCCAAGCCCAAAGACTTACCTTCCAAGGAAAATGACGGATGAACCTTGGTTTGCGGCGAACAAGGTTTGGTTTTTTAATTAAAATAGCTGGCATGGATTATGCAAAGTTCGCCCGCAAGAACTTCCCGCAGTCATGACCACAACGGCCATGCCGGGCGGTTCAACTTAAAGGGAAAGATAGGGTTATGTTAAACTACAGGGTCTCGCTCTCATTCACCGGCTTGTCGGATTCCGATCTGGACGAGTTTGCCAGCAACATCGTGGTCAGTCTCACGGGCAACGCGGCGTTTCCTACGCCGCTGGTCCCGCTGAAGACTCTCGACGCGGCGCAATCGGCGTTTCACGACGCAATGCTGGCGGCAGTGCAGGGCGGTACGCAGTTGACAGCGCTCAAAAATGAGGCGCGCACCGCATTGGAAGACTTGTTGCGGCAGGAGGCGAGTTATGTGCAGGCCACCGCCAGCCATAACTTGTCCACGCTGTTGTCATCGGGTTTTGAGGTCAACAGCACAAACCGAGCGCAATCGGAGTTGGACGCGCCGACGATCGTCGGTCTGGATAACGGAATGACGACGCAGTTGATTCTGCGGATGCAGCCGGTGGCCAACGCCAAGTCGTATGAAGTACAAACCAAAAACGGCGGCGGCTGGACGCCGGCGGGTGTGTTCGCGCAGACACGCGGAATCGTGCTGCCGGGTTTGACGCCGGGGCAAAACTATTCTGTGCAGGCGCGTGCGATTGGCGGCAGCACGGGTTACAGCGATTGGAGCGACCCGGTCAGCCACATGGTGATATGAACGGAAAGTGAGGGTCAGCAGCCGGAATGAGAAAATCGTTCCGGCTGTTTTTTTATTTGCCGGACGGTCAATCTTCGCGCGCCGGGATTGGCCGGACGGTTATCCGCAAAACCAAAACCGGCCACCCGCCATTTCCTCTCCTGGGGGAGAGGAAAAAAGGTGAGGGCGAGCGTAAAACACATTCCAATTTTTCACTACAGGCTTTACACTCCAAATCATGGCCCTCATCAAATGTCATGAATGCGGTGGACAAATCAGCGACCATGCGAAGAATTGTTCCCAATGCGGCGCACCGGTCATCGCCACCATCAAACGGAAGCAGAAAGCGGCGCTCATAGGTTTTGGCGTCCGGTTGGGTTTCGCAGCCATCTTTGCCATCATTATTTGGATTACCTTTCACCGATTCATGGACAAGGCAATGGCCCCGCTAAAAGCGATGCATCAACAGCAGCAATCGCACTAATTTTTCAAACTGATTGCGCTAAAACCAAAATTATTGAAACAGGGAAACCAGACGCAGACCTAAAATGAAATACTTTGCCATCGTCCTCTGTATAGGGGCTGCTTGTGCCTTTGCCCAAACGAACGAGCCGATACTCGCTCAAATCAAAATTGCCGCCGACGCGGGTGATCCGGTCGCACAAGACAAGATGGGCGCGGTTTACGACACGGCGAACGCAGAAGCCTGGTTTCGGAAGGCCGCAGAACAGGGCTATGTCCATTCGGAAGGGCGGCTTGGGAATATGTTGCTCATGCGGAGCCGTATAACTTTTGTTCTTAAACCATCCGCCCGCGCTGCCATTGAGCCGGAGGCGCTAAAATGGATCATCCTTGCCGCCAATCAGGGTGATAAGCAGGGGCAGGCTGACTTTGCGAGTATTTATCTTGAGGGCAAGCTGGTAAAACAGGATTTGATTGAAGCCTATAAATGGGGGGAGTTGTCCTTTGAAAATCCACAGCAGGAATTTATAGTATTTTCAGGTGATTCCATCCGTAACGCGGCGATCCTGAAAATGAATGCCGATCAAATTGCGGAAGCGCGCAAGCGCGTCGCTGCGTTTGCCCCGCACAAGCCGCAGCAATCCGATCTGCCGGAACCCGCTTGGGTCCAGAAAATCAAACTTGTCGGCATGAGTGGCACGCCCGACCATCGTCTTGCCCTCATCAATAATAAGCCGGAACCATGCAGTTGAG
>DLMG01000326.1 GCA_002479245.1 Verrucomicrobia subdivision 3 bacterium UBA7542
GTCGCCGCGCTGAACACCGAGCATCCCGGCCATTTCGCCGACCTCATCGCCGCGAATCTGAATCTCAGCCTCGAAGACCGGCAGAAGCTGCTCGAAACCATCTCCGTCCGCGAGCGGCTGCAAAAACTTCTGCCCCTGCTCAACCGCGAGCAGGAGGTGTTGACGCTCAGTTCAAAAATTCAAAACGACGTCGCGTCTTCCATCGCCAAGACGCAGCGCGATTTTTTTCTGCGCGAACAATTGCGCGCCATTCAGCGCGAACTCGGCGAGGGTGAATCCGGTTTGGGCGAAACCAAATCGCTGCGCGAAAAAATCGAGCAGACGCCCATGCCCAACGAGGCGCGCAAAGCCGCCGAGCAGGAACTCGAACGCCTGCAGCAGACGCCGCCCGCCGCCGCCGAATACGCCGTCGGGCGAAATTATCTCGACTGGATTTTGAACATGCCGTGGGAAAAATCCACCGAGGACAAGCTGGATTTGAAGGCGGCGGAAAAAATCTTGAACGAGCAACATTTCGGCCTGGTGAAAGTCAAGGATCGGTTGCTCGAATTCATCGCCGTCATCAAACGCCGCAAGCAAATCAAAGGACCGATTCTTTGCCTGGTCGGCCCGCCCGGCGTCGGCAAAACCTCCCTCGGCAAAAGCGTGGCTGACGCGCTCGGACGCAAATTCGCGCGCATTTCACTCGGCGGCATGCGCGATGAAGCGGAGATTCGCGGTCACCGGCGCACGTATGTCGGCGCGATGCCTGGACGGATCATCCAGACGCTACGCCGCATCGAAAGCCGCAACCCGGTCATTTTGCTGGACGAATTGGACAAGGTCGGCGCGGATTTTCGCGGCGATCCGGCGGCGGCGTTGCTGGAAGTGCTCGACCCGGCCCAAAACTACACGTTCACCGACCATTACCTGGACCTGCCATTCGACCTTTCGCGGGTGCTCTTCATCACCACGGCGAACTGGCTGGAGCCGATTCATCCCGCGTTGCGCGACCGGCTCGAGGTTATTGAACTGCCCAGCTACACCGAGTCCGAAAAATTGCAAATCGCCAAACGCTATCTCGTCCCGCGCCAGATTGAGGAGCACGGCCTCACACGGCGGGATGTGAATTTTGCCGACTCCGCGCTGCGCAAACTCATCCGCGAATACACCCGCGAAGCTGGGGTGCGGCAGTTGGAGCGCGAAATCGCGGCATTGTCACGCAAAGCCACGCGCAAAATCATTTCCCAAAACGGCAAGGCGGCGACGGTCAAGCTCGACGCCGAAAACTTGAAAGACTTTTTGGGCCACGCGCCGTTTATCACCGAAACGGCGGAGAAAATCACCGAATATGGCATCGCCACCGGGCTGGCGTGGACGCCGTTTGGCGGCGACGTTTTGTTCATCGAAGCGACGCGGATGCGGGGGCGGGGCAATTTGCTGTTGACCGGATCGCTGGGCGAAGTGATGAAGGAAAGCGCGCAGACGGCGGCGAGTTACCTGCGCAGCCAGGCCAAATTGCTCGATTTGGATTTGAGCGATTACAACAAATTCGACGTTCACATTCACGTGCCCGCCGGCGCGACGCCGAAGGACGGCCCGAGCGCGGGCGTGACGATTGTCGCAGCGCTGGCGTCGCTGCTGACGAAACGCCGGGTGCGATTTCGGATGGCGATGACCGGTGAAATCAGCCTGCGCGGCCGGGTATTGCGCGTCGGCGGCATCAAGGAAAAGGTTCTGGCCGCGTCGCGTTTTGGCATCAAGGAAATCATTTTGCCGGAACAAAACAAATCCGACTGGCTCGACGTGCCGGCAGAGGTCCGCGCCCGGCTCAAAGTCCATTTCGTCCAACACATTGCCGACGTTCTCCGGCTGGCGCTGGAGCCAAAATGAATTTGTTGTCCACGTTCTTGGAGCGCCGGTCTCCGGCACGGCACGAACACCCGTTTGACAGCCACGCGCCGTGCCGGAGGCCGGCGCTCCGGGCACCGACGACGAGGATTTTTACCACCGGCTTAATTGCTTCAATTTTGCTGGCCGTGTTCGGTGCAGTGGCGGCGACGACGAATAATTTGTCCGACGCGGAGATTCAAGGCCGCCGACTCGCGCAACAACTCTGCAATACAAGGCCGGCGGAAAACATCACGAACACCGGGGTTTTCAAAATCCGCGACGCAAAAAAACACCGGCTGGAAATCCCGGTTCGTTTCCAAATAACTGCGGCTCAGGCAGACTCACCAAGCTGGGAGGCCGGCTATGAAACGACCGGCACCAACCACTGGCTTTTGACCATCAGCCATTCCGCAAACCAGCCAAACCATTACCGGCTGGTCAGGCAGGACGAGCCGGCCGATTTGACCGGCAACGAAACCGCCATTCCGTTCGCCGGATCGGACTTTTGGATTGCCGATTTTGGCCTGGAGTTTCTTTTCTGGCCGGAACAGAAAATTTTGAAGAAGGAATTCCACAACAACTGCGCCTGCATCGTGCTGGAAAGCACCAATCCTCATCCCGCCACGAATGGCTATGCGCGCGTGGTCTCCTGGATTGACGAGGAAAGTGACGCCGTCATCGAGGCCAAAGCCTACGATGGATCAGACAAGCCGCTGAAAGATTTCAATTTAAAAAGTCTGGCGAAGGTCAACGGCCATTGGCAGGTGGAGGCGGTTATCATGGACAACGACCAGACCGGCTCGCGCACGCGGCTGGAGTTTGATTTGAAGAAGGAGTGACCGGTGGCGGCCGGCTTTCCGCTGGCGCGAAACCAAAGCCCTGCTTTGGTGGACAGCTTGGTGATAAATTGCGAACAAGTCAGCCGGCCACATGCTTGACATCGGCAGGCCGACGACTCAGGCTGCCAAAAGTTGATATGAATGCCATGCTTCGTCTGAATTTTCTGATTATTTGCGCCGGTTTGACTTTCGGCGGGCGGATTTTTGCCGCCGAAACGAATGCCCTTTCTTCGTCAGAAGCAACGGGCATCACGGGGCAAACCCAGATAAACGGTTATCTTCAAATTCAGGAACAGCTTCACGACACACAACTGGCCATTGAGCACAACCGTCAACAAGCCGAGGCTGCCGCCAAGCGCAACGCCGACGACATGGCCGCCCGCATCGAAGCTTTACAACCAATCATCGCCGCCCAGCGCGCGAGTGAGGTTGAGACGATGCAGAAAATGCAGCAATTCATGCTGATTCTGGCGGGCGCTTTTGGGACGATTGGCCTGTTGGTCGTGTTGTTGATGGCTTATTTGCAGTGGCGCACCGTCTCACGACTCGTTGAATTGTCCTCGCTGCGCCCACCGGAGTTTGCCCTTGGCAACGGCCGCATTTCCCCTCCGTTGGTGACCAGCGCCAGCGTGGAGCAATCGAACGCACGGCTGTTCAACATGGTGGATCAGCTGGAGAAGCGCATCCTTGAGTT
>DLMG01000172.1 GCA_002479245.1 Verrucomicrobia subdivision 3 bacterium UBA7542
CTTGATTTCTTTTGGCAGCTCGGACATGGGAGTCCGGCTAAACACCTATTCGGACTCAATCGGGCCGGTCAGAGCGTTGTGCCCACGCACCTGGCGCCCCAGGGGCGTGGCTCCCACGGAGCTTTACGCCCTCAACCGGTCTTCCAGCCCCGTGATCCGCGTAAAAGGCTTCGCCTCACGCAGCCACGGGTCGGTCCAGAAACTCACAGCAGTAAACCCCTGGGCTGCCCACGCCTGCTTTCTCCCGTTGGGCGAGGGTGATTTACTCGGTTCCGAACCAGAAATGAACCAGTCTCGTCATCATTGGGTCTCGTGAATTGTACTCCGTCCACCGGGTCGTTGCGGCTGACAATGTTTTCGGGGGCGAGCGAATTCCACCATGCTGACGATGCCGTTGTGATGTGGACAATTTATTCTGGACAGAAAACGAAATTGGCGCATTAATGTAATCAATCAGTCGGGAAAAATTTGGACCTATGGAACCCTATGAAAACGAAATTCAAATTCTCCAATCGTGTCGCATGTCATTCATTCGGCGGAGTGGCCCGTGCGGGAGTGGTCATGCTGATTGCCTCCAGCACGCAGGCGCAAAATCTGTTTGTAGCGAATTTCATCAGCGGCAGCATCACTGAAATCACGCCGGGCGGAGTGCAAAGTACCTTTGTCTCCGGGTTGGGTGCGGATGTACCGGCTGAACTGGCCTTTAACAGCGCGGGCAATCTATTTGTGTCGGAGGGATCTCTCGGCGGCAACATCACCGAAATCACGCCGGGCGGAGTGCAAAGCACCTTTGCCTCCGGGTTGAGTGATCCGGTTGGACTGGCCTTTAACAGCGCAGGCAATCTGTTTGTGGCGGATAGCGAACTCGGCAACATCTATGAATACACGTCAAGCGGAGTGCGAAGCACCTTTGCCTCCGGGTTGGCTGCTCCCTCTCCAGTGGATGGTCCTTATGCACTGGCCATTAACAGCGCCGACGATGTGTTTGTCACGTCTCCAAATGGCGGCAACATCTATGAGTTCACACCGGGCGGAGTGCAAGGCACCTTTGCCTCCGGGTTGGATATGCCTACGGCACTGGCCTTCAACAGTGCGGGCGATCTGTTTGTGGCGGATTACAGCGGCCACATTTATGAATTCACGCCGGGCGGAGCCAAAAGCATCTTTGCCTCTGGAACGTTTTATCCTTGGGGACTAACCTTTAACAGCGCGGGCGATCTGTTTGAGGCAGATTACAGCGGCCACATTTATGAATTCACGCCGGGCGGAGTGCAAAGCACTTTTGCCTCCGGGTTGAATGATCCGATTGGACTAGCGTTCCAGCCCGTGCCTGAACCCTCGGCTTTAGGGTTGCTAGTCATCGGCGCCACCGCACTTCTCGTCCGCCGCCGCAAGCTGGCCGCCTAGCTTGTTAATATCGGAAGCTGCAAGACGCATAATCAGGCGGCAAAAGAACCTGAACCTATGAAAACGAAATTCAAATCCGCCATTCGTGCCGCCTGTTATGCATTCGGCGGAGCGGTCTGTGCGGGAGTGGGCCTGCTGATGGCCTCCAGCGTGCAGGCGCAGAATCTGTTTGTGTCGGAGTTTCACTACGGCACCATCACCGAAATTACGCCGGGTGGAGTGCAAGGCACCTTTGCCTCCGGGTTAGATGGTCCTGTTGGACTCGCCTTTAACAGCGTCGGCGACCTGTTTGAGGCAGATGAGACTAGCCGCAACATTTATGAATTCACGCCGGGCGGAGTGCAAAGCACCTTTGCCTCCGGGTTGGATGATCCTGCTGCACTGGCCTTCAACAGCGCGGGCGACCTGTTTGAGTCGGATTTCTATAGCGGCAACATTTATGAATTTACGCCCGGCGGAGCCAAAAGCATCTTTGCCTCCGGGTTGGATGGTCCTGTTGGACTGGCCTTCAACAGCGCTGGCGATCTGTTTGTAGCGAATTTCCCCGGCGGCACCATCGATGAATTCACGCCGGGTGGAGTGGAAAGCACCTTTGCCTCCGGGTTAAGTGGTCCTCATGGGCTGGCCTTTAACAGCGCGGGCGATTTGTTTGATGCGGATCTCGGCAGCGACAACATTTATGAATTCACGCCGGGCGGAGTGCAAAGCACCTTTGCCTCCGGGTTGGATGGTCCTGAGTTTCTGTCCTTTAACAGCGCGGGCGACCTTTTTGAGTCGGATCTCTACAGTGGCAACATTTATGAATTCACGCCCGGCGGAAGCAAAAGTATCTTTGCCTCCGGGTTGAATGATCCACTTGGACTGGCCTTCCAGCCCGTGCCTGAACCCTCGACTTTGGGGTTGCTGGCATTCGGCCTGTTTGGGATAACTCTCTTGCGTCGGCATCAGCGTTAATCCATTAGAGCAACCCGAAGTAAATTAACCAGCGAAACTCCACCGGCCATCGAAACTGGTGGAGTTTATGATTTACACCGGTTGGCCGTCTCAGTTCCGCATTCGCGGTTGACATCACAGCCCCGGCGTGACTGCGTTCTGGACGTTAGGTGCTTTCGCTATGGCGCACTTAAAAAAATCAGTCGTGACGTTGCGTATCTGTGGTGATGAACTCGTGCCGGAAGAAATCACGACTTCGCTTGGAGTGTCACCCACCACTGCCCAGCTTAAGGGAGAAAAGATTGTAGGTCGCAAAACGAGCACGGTTAGAATTGCCAAGTCTGGGATGTGGCGACTTCGCGCATCAAATCGTGAGCCTGAAGACATGGACGGCCAGATTCGGGAGATATTTAGCCAAATGACCAGCGACCTTGCTGTCTGGCGGGGCATCACCAAGAGATTTCAGGTTGATTTGTTTTGCGGGCTGTTTATGGGCTGCAGCAATGAGGGATTGACGCTTTCACCAGAGTCTCTTACCACTCTCGGAGAGCGAGGCATCAAGATTGGCTTGGATATTTACGCGGGAGATGATGATGAGCAAGAAGCAAGCACCTAACAAATCGCTGGCAACGCGGGATGGCCGTTCCAGTTCCGCCT
Source organism: Verrucomicrobia subdivision 3 bacterium UBA7542 (assembly GCA_002479245.1). Taxonomy (GTDB): domain Bacteria; phylum Verrucomicrobiota; class Verrucomicrobiia; order Limisphaerales; family UBA11358; genus UBA11358. The sequence goes on from DLMG01000172.1 coordinate 2,998, forward strand.
TTGCGGTTGGGGTCATGGAATTGCTTGCGGGAGCATCGTCCAAGAATTCCCGTCTAACGAGATATGAACATGAAGACATTGTGGGAAATGACCATGAAATATAACTTCGCTCGAATTTGTGTTGTGGTGATCGCGGCAGTTGCCTTGCAGGCGCGTGCCGCCGAAGGAACGGAAATGAAAACACTTGTCGAAGGCAACACCGCATTTGCGCTCCAGCTTTATGGAAAGCTGCGGTCAACCGAGGGCAATCTGGCGCTTTCGCCGTACAGCATTTCGTCGGCGCTGGCGATGACCTGCGCCGGGGCACGCGGGGAAACCGCCCGGCAGATGGAGCAGACGCTCCACTTTGAGCAAAGCCAGACCGACCTGCACGCCCTGTTCGGTCGGCTCGACACAGCTTTGAAGGCGGCGCAAGGGAGCAACGAACTCAACATCGCCAATTCACTCTGGCCACAGGAGAAGTACCCGTTCCGGGCGGAATTCCTGAGCCTGCTGAAGAAAGATTACGGTGCGACCGTCACACCGCTGAATTACAAACGGGAAGCCGAACAGGCGCGGGTGACGATCAACCAGTGGGTGGACGACAAAACGCGGCACAAGATCACCGAGATCATCGGGCCGGGAGTGCTCGACGAATCGACGCGCATGGTGCTGGTCAACGCGATTTATTTCAAGGGCACGTGGACGACACCGTTTCCTGAATTTGCGACGCAACCCGACAAGTTCTACACCAAGCCAGACACCAGCGTTACTGTGCCATTCATGCACAAGCGCGGCCAGTTCGGCTACGGCGAAAACGACCAGTTGCAACTGATCGCCCTCCCGTACGTTGGGCGGCAGCTTGAAATGCTCGTCCTGCTGCCGCGCAGCCGCGACGGAATAGGGCAATTGGAAGACAGCCTGACCCCGGCCAGCCTGTCAGTTTGGACATCGGGGATGCGGAATCAGCAGGTCAACGTGACGCTGCCGAAATTCAAAATGTCCAGCGGCTTCTCGCTGGAAAAAACACTCCCGGCTTTGGGCATGAAGGACGCATTTGATCCTGAAAGAGCCGACTTTTCAGGTATGGATGGCCATTCTCACTGGTTGTACATCGGTGCGGTGCTGCACAAGGCGTACATTGACGTGAACGAGAAAGGAACGGAAGCCGCCACCGCGACTGCCGTCGTAACGACACTTGGTGCTGCACGCCACACGGTGGAACCACCACGGGAGTTCCGGGCTGATCACCCGTTCCTTTTCCTGATCCGTGACTCGACGACCGGCTCCATTCTGTTTATGGGTCGCGTCTCCCACCCCGGTAATGACTGAGGTTTGGAGCCAAAACCGCCACGGTTATCGAGAGCCGCAGCCGCGTGCTTGACATCACCGGCCCGGCGTGGCTGAGTTCTTAGGCATCGTGCGCCATGAGCACTTTTAAGACTCAAGATGGTACCTGGACCCGCAGAGTTGCTGTTCGCAAGAAGGGCACGTGGAGGACATCTGTTTTGAGGCCGTGGGTCATAGACGACCGATTCCAGCAGGCACGATTCGTCCTTGTTGGTGGTCCTACAGTTTTGGTTTCGGCGGGCGATTTGCGGCGGGCACTTGCCGCCTCCACAGCACCGGGCAGGCTGATCTGTTCGGTTCGCATCGATCCTGAGAAAAGCACTATCAATGGTCAGCCAGTTCATTTTATGGGCTGACTGGATCGTTCGCAGGCTGCTCCGCTCCAATTCGATACTGCTCGACGGCAATATCAGCACCGAACCTCTCACTGAACTGGTGTTGGAACCAGCGGAATGAAGGTCGGCGTTTGGAATAAAACAGGTGGCTGGTCCGGCTGCGCCGGTAATCAGATGAGCCAAAGCGGTGGATCGGCACACGAAACCCGGACGCCTGTTCCAGCAGTTCCGCCAGGTCCTGCTCCAGTTTCCGACCCGAAAGGGCATACCAGACCTCGACTGGCTCAGCATATCCAAGCAGGTAATCTATGTGCCAATGCGGTTCGGCCACTGATTCCAGGTGATGATGTATCCGCGCCCGGACGCCACCGGGACCAAACGCACTCCCCACATAAGCGTAAAAGCCAGGAAGGAGGTCGTAGGTTCCCAAGCGCCCTATCTTCAGGCGCTTCATTTGCAAAACCAAGGCAATCAGGATGTAAGTTCCCTTTTCGTCCGGCAGTTCCATAGTGTGAAGCGTATAGGCAGATTGAGTCGCTACAGGTTGCGTGGGTTGCGGAGCGCGTGCTGCTGTGAGATGAAGGAATGCCCGGCGGGCAAGATTTCTTCAATGACAAATCGGTCGGGATCGTCGCCAAACTTTTTGTCTCCCAACTGTATCAGCTGTTCTTTGAATAGCGCTTGAACGATTTCTGCCGAACATCCGCACTCGCGCACGGTTGGCCGCACTCCAAAATACAGCATATCCCGCAGGCGGATTAGCGCCACCGGTTTGTCATTATCTTTCATTGGTTCTCCAGACCGAAACCTGCCGCACTGAAACTGGCATCACAGCGTTTTGATGTGTAACAGTCAATGGGGTGTTCCCCCATAGACGGAGTGAGGCATCGCCGGTTGGCCATGCTCACGACCGGCAAAGCTGATGACGGATTCACTCATTGAGACCGTAGTGACTGTAACCCGGAAATTCTTTGAGAATCGCGGTTGTCTTGGCGGTACGAAGCGTGAAATTTACTGTCTTCGCGTCGGATGAGCCGGGTTCGACCGCGACCGAAGAATTCTCGGTCAGCAGCAGTTGCGTTGAAAAAACAAACGCCGCAGGCAAGGCGTGCAGGGTTGGAACAAGGATATGAAGGCTAATCGGGATCATAGCCACTGGTATCGAAGCATGGTAGCAGTGTCAAGCTTAATCGGGAGATTTGGTACGGCGCGGAGTCATTCCGACAACCAACAATTGGGCGAACACGCCTCCATGGCTGATTCAAGTGCATTCATTCCGTCTCAGTTCCGCCTTCGCTTTTGACAGTGTAGTTCCGGCATGGCCCGATGTGACGCCTGCTTGACCTGATGGGCGATACCGGCTTAACTCCGGGAACTATGATGAATCTATCTGCCAGTCAGTTGCG
>DLMG01000100.1 GCA_002479245.1 Verrucomicrobia subdivision 3 bacterium UBA7542
TTTTGCCATGAGTCAACGCGCCCTGCCAGTTCCTCCTCAAAATCCACAATCTCCTTGATCTGCACCAGAAACCAGCGGTCGATCTTTGTCAGTTTGAAAATCAGCCCGATGGTGAAGCCGGCTCCCCGTGCGCAGCGTTCATTTTTTGGCGGTTCTATCGTTGCGGGACAACAATGATTGCCAGTTCATCCCCGAAAGCGGGATGTGGCACAGGGAGAATTGAACCTTGAATGCCCGGAAAATACGCTGCGGCGGCGAAGGGGAATCGTCACCTTTATCTTTGGTTTTTGCGAAACTGCCGTGGTTTCATAAAAGCGCTGGTGCACGCGAGGAGTAGCAGGCAATATTCCCTCATGAAATTGATGCTGATTGAACAATTCCTTCCTGTACTGAATCCAGTTTATTTGTCGATATTTGTCCTCTTCATGGCCATTTCATCCTGTCTAAGCCAGCCGACCGTGTCCGAAGGAACAGATGTCTTTGCTCAGAATCGATTGCTTGGCCGCGGAGTGAACGTCCTTGGCTACGACCCGATCTGGGATTCTTTTGACCAGGGGCGGTTCAAGGAACGGTGTTTTAAAATGATCCACGACGGCGGCTTCGACACCCTGCGGGTCGATCTTTTTCCGTTCCGGCACATGGGTGCCGCACCGGATTTTGTCTTGAGTAATTCCTGGTGGCAAACGGCAGAATGGGTCGTCACCAACGCCCTGGCCGCCAATCTCAATGTGATTCTTGATTTCCACGAATACGAGATCATGGCGAAGGATGCCGAAGGCAACAAAGCCAGGTTTCTCGCCTTTTGGCGCCAGCTTGCTCCGCATTTCCAGAACGCGCCGGACAAGGTGATGTTCGAAATTTTAAACGAACCCAACCACGAGATGACACCGGAGATATGGAACCAATATCTCGCCGAGGCATTGACCATCATCCGCGCGAGCAACCCCATCCGCTCCGTTATCATTGGGCCTGCATTCTATAACTCGATCGACCACTTGAACGAACTGAAGCTTCCCGAAAAGGATCACAATCTGATTGTGACGGTGCATTATTACAACCCCATGGATTTTACTCACCAAGGCGCGGCGTGGGCTGGCAGAAAAGACAAGCTCGGCGTGGTGTGGCAAGGCACACCGGAAGAACGCGCTGCGATTGTGGCGGATTTCCAGAAAGCCCAGAACTGGGCTAAAAGGCATCATCGCCCCATCTTCCTGGGTGAGTTTGGCGCGTACGACAAAGGCGATATGGCCTCACGAGTACGCTGGACGGAATGTGTTGCGCGCTCAGCGGAAAAGTGCGGCTGGAGCTGGGCTTACTGGCAATTCGACTCGGATTTCATCGTCTATGATATTCCGAAGGACCAGTGGGTTGAACCGATTCACAATGCACTGATCCCGCCAGCCGGTGCGAAAACGCCATAGACGCGTTCCATTGCAAAGACGCGAAACCAAATAGCCAGGAAAGACATCCGAATCTTCCTGTATTTGATGGAAAGCAGAGCTATTGTCGCGGCGTGATGATGGCCGCCAGGTCATCCCTGAAAGCAGGCAGCGGCAACGTGAGAATAGCACCATCGGTCGCCACCTCCGTTGTGCCGATTGCCCTTCCAGTGGATGGCTCAAACCACTGCACGTTGAACTTTCCCGCCGGCCAATTTGTGAGTTGCAGGGATTGACCGGTCAAAAGCGGCGGATTGTAGCGGAGCGCTCCGGCGGGGAAAATCACCCAGGGCGAATAGACATAAAGCACCGCCTTCTGTTCGCTGCGGAGGCCGACGGCTTCAGGCGCAAAATGCCAGCCGCCGGCAAATTCCGCCGGCAGCACCTGTTCGAATTTCAATGAGTCTATCAATACCCAGTCGGCGCCGGCATCATTGGCAATTTCGATGACTCTTTTGCCCGCTGGAAAATTGACCGTGAAGTCCTGGTTAACATCCCGATACGTTGTGGTATCCCCCGCGGCGCGGATGTAGTTGGTGTGGAGCACTTCCGTGCCGTCCACCCGCACGACCAACTCGGCGTCGGAATGGACCGTCTTGACATGCAGCACAAGCTTCGCTTTTTCACCAAAGAACGCGGTAATCCGGAACGGGTGCTGGAATTCGGCATCATGCCTGCCCAGCAGATAGGTCATGAGGCTTTGTGAGGCCAGGTCTGCAGCCAGACTGTCGGCCAGCGCCAGTTTGCCCGACAGTTTGCGCTGCATGCGCCAGGCGGAATTGAGCGTGGGCTGCGCATTGAATAATTCGCCATTGGGGATGGCTCGGACCAGGTCCGTCGGCAGTTCGCCGGCGCTGACAAAATCGACTGGGGTCCATGTGCCTGACTGCCAGCCGGCGCTGCGCAGAATCCCATTCAGGGCGGCATACAACGGATACACGTCGTCCTTGTCCAGATCCTGCCACCACCACGACATGGCGGTGCCGACCGAACCGCCGAGCGCTCCACCCCACACCGCCTGCCGGAACCCGCGCAGATACGGGTCGGAGGCAATGTTCCACGAACGTGAATCGACGCCAAACTCTCCGATCATCATCGGCTTGCCGTAATCTTTCACAAAAGAGCGGGCAAGCGTTGCCGCGCCCTTGCCCGGCGCGGATTCGTTATACGAGTGGTACACGGAAAAATCCATTTCCGGCAGCGACCAGATTTCCGGCCGCTCACTGCCACCGGTGAGGCTGGTGGTGACCAGATGTCCGTAGGGGTCGTGCGCGTGGAGCCATTGCCCCATTTCCCGATGCCACGCGAGGACGTCGTCGCCGGTTAAGGTGGTATTATAGACGTTGTCAATTTCGTTGAAGAACTGCCAGGCGAGCAAGCGAGGACTGTAACCGTACCGGCCTATGAGATAGCGCAGGCGTTTCTGGTAGATGGTCTTGGCCCTGGGGTTGGTGAAAAAATCGTTTGGCTTTTCGCACGGGCCACCGTTGATCTGGTTGTAGGCATTGGTCTTCCAAAAGTTGTTGCTGCCGCCCCAATTCCGATTGTTCATCTGAAACATGCCGTGGTGGTCAAAGCAGAGCAACAGATAGATTCCGTTCCGATCGGCCAGGTCAAAAACATAGTCGAGCTGCCAGGCGCTCTGAAGGTCATAGTTGTTCAACCTGCCAGGCGCATGTTCGAGACCTGCAAACCATGGCGCCATCCACAATCGCGCGAAGTTTTCACCAGCGTTCCGCATCGCCCCAAACCAGGCATCGTAATCTGACTTCACCTGGTGCTCCGCCCAGCACACATTTTCACCAACCAGCCGCAGCGGTTGGCCATCGGTCGTCTCGAAATAGCGTTTGTCCGGCGCAACGCGCACATAGCCGTGCTGCCCGGACGGCGTGGCAACGGGCACGTTGAAATGAGTCGTTCCCGGCTTGCCTGCGGACACGTCGTTGGTTTGGATGTTCAACGACAACGTGTAATCACCCGGTTCGGTCGGTGTGAAACGAATCCGCCACTGCGGCGCGCCAACCGGCGACACCACCTCGGCGCCGTTCGTCACCGTCCGTGAAAAATTCTTATACCAAAATGCCGGAACCGTCAAAACCCGTCCTGAAGGGGGCGTGAATGTCGCATCGAGGCGTATCAAATCGGGGTCGAAGCAATTCGTCGCAACGGGCGCATTATCCACGCGAAACTCCGCCCGCTGCCAAAGCTGCGGCTGGGTGAGCGGGACGATTTCAGGCGTTTGCGCTTCAAGCTGGCAGAAGCCCGCAGCGAGAACGGCGATGAAAAGAAGGATGCGTTGGATTAATTTCTTAAACATGGAATGGTTGATTTTTTGTTACAGCCAACTGCTTCTCAAAATCAATGATTTCTTTAATTTGAGTCAAGAACCAACGGTCAATTTTCGTGAGATCGAAGATTTCTTCGAGGTAAAGCGGGCGCGGCGGGCGGCAGCTTGAGCTTGAAAGCTCGGCAGGAGAAATAATGTCGCCTTCGTTCCCCGTTTGATGCTTCAATCGCGCCGGACTCGAAGTCAGCGCATCGCCATGAACGCATAAACCACACACTTGAATTACGTATGCGCAGTGGTGGGGGCAAGAGCGGCGGTGAACGCGCTGTAGTCCAAACGTTTCGCGGGGTTCGATGGCATGAGGCAATCGCGCCGGCGTCTGGAGTTCAGTCGCTTTAGCGCCGCTTTTCGGCCGGAGCGCGACTCGGTGAGTCGCCACAGTGGGGAACGCTCACTCACCATGCCCGCGCCGCCGACCGCGCGCAAACGAGATGGACGAGATGCCAGTCGTTCTCCACGCCATCTTCCGTCGAATATGGGCATATCGGCGACACCCGGTTGCCGGTGCGTCTGCCTACTTGGAAGGTTTGGCGTTCCAAATCGCCAGCGTGTCTGCCGAACCTTGTGAGCGAACGCCATTGTCCGTCAGGATTTCATCGGTGGCGGCGAACATTTGCGCCCGCGGGAAAATCATCGTTTCGCCGTAACGGGTATTGCATTCGATGGTGATGAACTCGTCTTTCGCATCCCGCAAAATCTCCACGAGATGATTGAGGTTTTTGACCGGGATGCCGTTGACCGCTTTCACCACTTCTGACCTTGGATTGTCGTAGCCTTTGGCCAGCTTGTGCGGGAAAAAGGGTGAAGAGATGATTACCAAACCTTCGCCCGGAAACGCGGGCTGGTCTGACATGCGCGTGACCAGCGGATTGGCCAGGTTGCTCAAACGCGACAGGACGTTTCCCGCATATTTTGTCCCCAGAAATCCCCCCAGATAGGCATCAGTGGCGGCGGAAAAGACCAATGGCCCGTAGATGAAATACGAGGGATAAGCGCTGTTCAGCCCGGGAATCAATCGCGGATAATCTGCTGAAACGGGCAGACTGACTTTCAGTTCTTTGCCGGCACGGACGATGGTCAACGGCACAGTGCCATTGGTGGTGATGTGCTGAATTTCATATTCGAAGCGCACGCGCAAGTTGTCTCCCAGCTTGATCATGCCCTGATCATCCACCGGAGTGTCACCGATTTTGGTGATGACATCCCATTCCTTCAGCGGATAAGCCGGGTCATCCTTGTAGGGCTTATGAACCACCATTCCCTCGGCATTCGGGGGCAGCTTGAGGAACGAACGCAAAGCAGGATTCTCCAACGTCTGCAAGGTATCATACATGGCGGGCTTGCCGTCATAATGACCATCGGCGATGTCCTGAAGAAACAAGTCTATCTCCTCGCTGGGAATGATGTAGCCGATGTTCTCGGCCTCATTCAGGCGGCTGAACGTCAGCCCGATCATCTTGTCGCCCACCACCGCCGGACCGCCGCTGTTGCCGGGATTGATGGCTGCGTCAATCTGGATGCGCAAACCGCAAACCGGGTAATTATACGGCGCGAACTCCACGCGCGAAACGATTCCCTTCGTGATCGAAAGACTGTTGCCTCCTTCCGGAAATCCGTAGGTCAGGACCGTGTCTTTGATGCCCGGCAACGTCTTGGCCCGCGCCAGCGGCGGATGCGTGTCGAAAAAATTTTCATCATCCAGCTTGAGCACTGCCAGATCAATTCCCGCAGCGATGGCCTCCACTGTGGCGGATATTTTATCTCCGGCCTGATTCGCCTGGATTTGCACCTGGCTGGCATAATCCACGACGTGGGCATTGGTCAGTATGCGCCTGCCTTCAATCACCACGCCGCTGCCGGTTTGATCTTCCGGCGAGGCTTTTGTCCACGGCTTGTAAGGATCAGGGTAACGCACCGTGGCGAAAATTTTCACCACCGAATTTTCAATGGTGCCGGTGGCGGCGGCATTGGTGGTGGTAACGGGCGATGATGGTTCGGCGGCGTGGAAGCTGAGACCTGAGGCGAACAAGGCGGCAACCGTGAGCCAAGTTGCCTTGGAGCCGGCGGAAAATGAATCAAATCCCATAGATGAAACGATGCTAGATAATGGGCGGGATGCATGCAAAGAAAATGTCGTCCGGGCACGGGGAAAACGGGAGACGGTTGAAAAAGTTGTGCGCGGCCTGCGAGTGCGGGTGGCCGGGCGCAAGCATCTGCGACTGGTGCTTCGTACACCGTTCCTCCTCAAAATCCACGATCTCCTTGATCTGCACCAGAAATCAGCGGTCGATCTTTGTCAGTTTGAAAATCAGCCCGATGGTGAAGCCGGCTCCCCGTGCGCAGTGTTCATTTTTGGGCGGGGGGCTATCGTTGCGGGATCACAATGGCCACCGGGTCGTCACCTGTTTCCATCGGAAATGTCGAGGAACCGAAATGTGAAGCTGGAAATTGCATTGTGTTCCCGTTCCATTCCGCGCAAGAGAAGGACATGGTTTATCAAAAACAAATCCTGCTGGAAACCCGGGGCCACCGCCAGATGCACGACCTGACGGCGGACGTGACGCGGATTGTCCACGACTCCGGCGTGCGCACGGGGACGGCGCATGTGTTCAACGTCGGCAGCACCGGCGCGCTGGGCGCCATCGAATACGAGCCGGGCCTGCTGGAAGACCTGCCTGACCTCCTGGACAAACTCATTCCGCCGGGCCGCGACTACGGACACGAACAGGCCTGGCACGACGGCAACGGCCATTCGCATTTGCAGGCCACGCTGCTCGGGCCGTCCCTGACCGTGCCGGTGGCCGATCGGAAACCGGTGCTGGGCACCTGGCAGCAAATCTTCCATCTGGAATGCGACATCAAGCCGCGCCGCCGCACCATCGTGGTGACGGTCTCCGGCGAGTGATGGTTTTGACGCGAATGGCGCGAATGGGCGCGGATTTTTTCAACGCAGAGACACCAAGGCGCAAAGTCGCGGAGCGTCTTGGAGAGCGCGCCAGCCCTCTGGCGCTTTGGGGCATGCACAATGACAGGGCGTGGTATCGGCCAAGCTGGAAGCTTCGACGGCTTTGTCCGCAAGCGGCGCGTTGCCGGAGAACGTGAATTACGCGGTGAAGAGCAGTTTTCTTTTGAGCTTTCTCGAATCCGTGCCGGAAGTTTCCGCCAAGCTCAAGCCACCCTCCACCGCCGACCGGAAATTTGAAGACGTGGTGAAGTCAGCACAAGCAGCAGCCGTGCTGGTTCTCGTTTATTGAGGTAGGGCGGGCAGTCCTCTGCCCGCCGCTCATTCGAACGCAAACCACGGCGCGCACGGAGTGACGCGCCCCACCATCAAAAACAAACCGCGAACAGCACGAAATACGCGAATCGGATTTTTAATTCGTGAAATTCGTGTCGCTGTGTTCAGTTTTCCGTGAAGACGAAGGCGCCGTAGCCCACCACGCGGTCGTGCCCGCCCGAAGTGTCGCCGGAGTTCCGCAAATCCACGGTGCGGCACCGCAGGCCGCGCTCCTCTGCCGCGTGCAGGAGTCCGCAGATTGGCCGACAGCCACACGCCTGGTCGCCGCCGAGGTCCTGCCAGTTCAATGTCTCGATGGCGCGGGCCGTCTCGTGATCCATTTGTTGCGCCGTCGGATAATCGTGGTAGTGACTCAGGTCCGAGCTGACGACGATGCAGGTTTCCCCGCCGCCCCAGAGTTCGTTCAACACCGCTCCGACCTCATTTGCCGTGGCGTCGCCCACAACCAGCGGGACCAATTTGAATTCGCCCAGCGCGATTTGCAGAAACGGCAGATGCACTTCCAGACTGTGTTCGTGCTCGTGCGCGGCATCCAGCGTCGTCACTTGCGGCAACGCGCAGACTAGGATTAGCGCCTCCTCATCCACGGGAATGGGACCCAGCGGCGATTG
>DLMG01000070.1:0-634 GCA_002479245.1 Verrucomicrobia subdivision 3 bacterium UBA7542
TGTTCAAAGACCTCGAACAACTCGTCCGCGTCCATCCCGGCCGGAGCGACAACGAATTCAGCGTTCAGCCGATGGCTGAAGACCTTGGCATCAAAATGAACGGCACCGATGTCATCCAGATTTTGCTGAACCTCACCGTCAACGCCTTTCAATGCGCGCCGATGAGTCATCGCGTTGATGTCGGCGGTGAAATTTTGCGCGAGCCCCTCGATTTGACTGCGTTCAAGGACGGGCCAAACGACCGGCTGCTGAACGTCGAGAGCATGGACAACACCGCCCCGCTGGTGAAGTTGTGGGTGCGCGACACCGGGCCCGGCATCCCGCCGGAAGTGCTGCCGAAAATTTTCCAGCCTTACTTCACCACCAAAGGCCCGCGACAGGGGACCGGCCTCGGTCTCAACATCGTGCAGCGGCTCATCAAGGAAGGGAAAGGCGCATTGCACGTTCACACGCAGCCGGGCGAAGGGACGACGTTCACGATTTATCTGCTCGGCGCGAATCTGGCGAAGCAACCATGAAATATGCGCGCCAAAGGTTTCATCGCGTTCAGTTTGATCGTTGCGGTTTGGGTCGCGCGGGCGAATGAAAAGCTGCCGGTGCTCAACGCGGGCAGCGAAGTTTACAGCAACGTGAC
>DLMG01000070.1:731-3005 GCA_002479245.1 Verrucomicrobia subdivision 3 bacterium UBA7542
GTCACCACGGTCACGGCCACGGACATCTACTTCACCTACTCCGGCGGGATGGGCAATGTGAAACTGAGCAAGCTCGATCCCGCGCTGCAAAAGCATTTCGGTTACAATCCGACGAAGGCAAGCGAGGCGGAACAAAAGCAAGCTGCGGCCAACGCCCAATACCACATTCAAGCCATCAACCAGCCGGCGCCGCGACCGCCGGCTGATGAAAGCGCAGCGCAGCCGTCATCCGCGGGGCAGGCTTCAGAATTGTCACGGGACACCACCTTGTCAGCGGCCTTGAATCAGGCGCGGTCGGAACACAAGATGGTGCTGCTCGACTTCACTGGTTCAGATTGGTGTGGCTGGTGCATTAAATTCGACAAAGATGTGCTGTCCACCGGCAAATTTGCCGGCTACGCTAAAAGCAAGCTCGTGCTGGTGACACTGGATTTTCCCCGCCACATAAAGCAGGATGCCGCGGTTAAACAGGCCAATCAGGATATTAAAAAACGATTCGGCGTGAACGGTTTTCCCACCTTTGTGCTGTTGAATTCCGCCGGCAGGGAACTCGGGCGTCAGGTTGGTTATTTGAAGGGTGGCCCGGATGCCTTCATCGCCGAGTTGGATGGGTTCAGCAAACGTTGATTGGCTGACGCGCCCGCATGCGGTTATTGAATCAGCCTTCAGGGTTGTCGAACAATTCTTGCAAACGAGTGCGCAACGCCGCCGGCAACCGCTCCAGCCAGCTTTCGTCCACCAATCCCACTTCCATCAGGTCGCGCAGATGCACGCGGTCCTTGTCGCGGAATGAAGTGAGTTTCATCCGCACCAGGGCGTCGAGTAAAAGCAGGCGGAAGGTTTCCGTTTCCTCTGACTCGGAAACATCGGGCGCTGGCGCGGTGTAGTCGGGCCGGACTTTTTCAGCGGCAAAAACGATGTGAACTGCGTCACGCGCCCTGGCGTCCGGCCCATCGAGAAACATGTCCATGCCCGCTGCGTGACGATAAACCAAGCCAGCTTGTTCCAGCGCCTCGCGCGCCGCACGCAGGTCTGCCCGGCGCAATACAATGTCCACGTCCTGCGTGTTCCGCACCGCAGCTTCGTCCACGCGTGAAACCCAGGCGGCCACGGCGTTTCCACCTGCCACGGCGTAGGGAACTTTGGCCTGCTCCAAAGCGCTTGCTGCACGCAGCAAACGCCGGCGCACATTTTCAACCGCGTTATTCATACGTTCCCAGGAAACTTCGTTGTATGTAGCAATGGCCATCTGACGTCCAGTTAATTCCCCAGATACTCGCGCGGGTCCACGATCTTCCCGGCAATCGCGCTCGCGGCCACCGTGGCTGGCGAGGCGAGGAACACCTGCGATTCCTTGTCACCCATGCGACCGGGGAAATTCCGGTTCGTCGCGCTGATGCATTTGATGCCGGCTTTGTTGATACGGCCAAACGTGTCCACCGGCCCGCCCAGGCACGCGGCGCAGCCGGCGTTCTCCGTCATTTGCACGCCCGCGCTCACGAGCACGTCCCAAATCGTCTGGTTGCCCCAATACGTCGTCTGCAAATCACGCGCGATCTCCGGCGTCGCAGGCACGCCAAACGTATCAATCGTGACGCGCTTGCCGCGCAACACGCGCGCGAACTCCACGAAATCGCTCGTCTTGCCGCCCGTGCAGGAGCCGACGTAGGCGCGGTCGAGCTTGATGTGCCCGAGTTCCTTCGCCTTCTTACGCTGGCCGGGATTGGGATGGCATGCCACCGTCGGTTCGAGCCGGGCGAGGTTCACGACGAGTTCATAGACGAACTTCTGTTTTTTGTCCGGCGCGATGGGTTCGTAAGTGGATTTCGTGCCGTTCAATTTCACGCGCGCATCCACGTATTCCGCCGTGCGCGCGTCGAATTCAAAAATGCAGTTCTTGCCGCCCGCTTCGATGGCCATGTTCGCAATCGTCATGCGGTCATCCATGGAAAGCGATGCCGCACCGGGGCCGTCAAATTGCATCGTGCGATACGTCGCGCCGTCGAAGCCGATTTCACCGATGCAATGAAGAATCACGTCCTTGGCCATCACGCCCGGCTGCAATTTGCCTTCGAGCCGGAAGCGCATGGTTTCGGGGACCTTGATGAGCAACTTGCCGGTGCCCATGACGAAGCCGGCGTCCGTGTTGCCGATGCCGGTGGCGAACAGGTTGAACGCGCCGGCCATGCAGGTGTGCGAGTCCGTGCCGAACAGCACTTCGCCCGGCCGCGTATGACCCTTGGCCGGCAATGCCGTGTGGCAGACGCCGGCGTA
>DLMG01000410.1 GCA_002479245.1 Verrucomicrobia subdivision 3 bacterium UBA7542
AAAACTCGGAAGCTTAAGTTGACGCGTATGCGCAGAGCGGGAGCCACGCCGCTTTTGGAAGCAACCGGTAGCACGGAAAGCGGTGTCGCCGCTGCGCTCTGCCACCGCAGTTCAAATCTTTGTCGTCCGTGCGCGAACCTGTGTCATTGTATTACGGATGGGTTGGAAGGGCGGAAATTTGGACTGCGCCGGCAAAGCGCAGCGACGACGGCGCTTTCGAATTCGGTTGGTGGTTCATCGGCCATCGCCCCTCCTTAAAGCGGCGTGGCGATTCACTTCCCGCCGCAGTCCAAAATCCTGGCCACGGGCTGTTCTTTTATCCGTGTCCATCCGTGTTCATCCGTGGTTGAATTATTGCTGAATGAAAATTGATTTTGCCAGACGCCGGCGCGTGATGGAGCGGTCGCAATTGCTGGGGCACTGCATCTGCGACGTGCGGCGTCCCTGCCCGTGCGATGTTTTTCGTGACGACGGGATTTGTCCGTGCGCCGGCGAGCGGCCCGACCCGGTGGACCTGTCACAGGTGAAACTGATGGAGCTGGTCCGCAACGCCGGTTGCGCGTCGAAGATTGCCCCCGCCGAACTCGACGCAGTGCTGGGCCGGCTGCCCGCCGTAAATGATCCCGCCGTGATTTCCGGGCTGGCAGCGGGTGACGACGCGGCGATTTACCGGATCTCCGACGACCTTTGCCTGGTGCAAACCGTGGACGTGTTCACGCCGTGTGTGGATGACCCGCATCTTTTCGGACGGATTTGCGCCGTGAACTGCCTTTCGGACATTTATGCGATGGGCGGCGAACCGCGCACCGCGTTGAGCATCCTGGCGTTTCCCACCGAGAAGTTACCGGGTGAGGTGATGTATCAAATGCTGGCCGGCGCGATGGATGTTTTTGAAGAGGCTGGCGTCGCGCTCGTCGGCGGGCACAGCGTCAAGGACGACGAAATCAAACTCGGCTTTGCCATCACCGGCCTGATCAATCCCAAAATTGCCGCCGCGCTGGAAAAACCGGGGGCCGGCGACGTGCTGGTGTTGACCAAGCCGCTGGGCACCGGCGTGCTGGCGTTCAGTCAGCAAATCGGGCGCGGGTATCCGGCCGGGCTGGCTGCCGCCGAAACTTCGATGGCCACGCTGAACAAGGCGGCGGCGGAGGCCATGAAGGAAGCCGGCGCCTCGGCCTGCACGGACGTGACGGGCTTCGGCCTGTTCGCGCATCTCCATCGCATGCTGCGCCAAAGCAAGCTGGGCGCGGAAATTTTCGCCGACGCGTTGCCGGCATTCGACGGCGCAGTTGAGGCCCTCCGGCAGGGCGTGATTCCGGGCGCAGTTGAACGAAACCGCGAATATGTCGGCGAGGCCATCCGCGTTGCGTCAAACGTGGACGAAGCGCTGGTCAACCTGGGTTTCGACGCGCAAACCTCCGGCGGCCTGCTGATTGCCGTTCCCCATGAACGGCTGGAGACTTTGCTTCAAGCCCTGGCCCGGCGTAGCGCCGGCAGTTTTGTCATTGGCAGAATCATTGGCACGTCTGATGAAAGAATCCTTGTAAATCGTGGCGCTCTTGAACCGAACGTTCGGAGTTCCGCGTTTACGCGACCGCCTGAAGGCGGAACTCCAAACCCAAAAAGCAAATCCATGAAATCATCAACTTCAGATTCCACCGGCCAAGAACCTTCCCTCACCCGCCCTTCCGCCTTCGCTGAAGCTACGGCGGACAAGCCGGGCACCCTCTCCCATCCGATGGGCGAGGGACACGGCTGCTGCGCGGACATGTTCAAAGGCGAAGGCGCGGCAAGTTCCGTCGGCGAAACGCAAAAGGCTTTTGCCGCGATGATCCGCTCGGTGCAGGCCGCCGGCGTCTTGAGCGAAAAGGCCAAGGAACTGATCCTGTTCAGCCTGGTCGTGCACAGCCGGTGTCACCCGTGTTTCGACGCGCACTTTCGCAAGGCGCGCGAGATGGGCCTCACTCAGGCGGAATTGGACGAGGCGGCCTGGTGCGCCATCGCCATGGGTGGTGCGCCGGTAAAAATGTTTTATCAGGAGAGCCTCCGCCGGATTCAAAATGCGTAGTGGAAATGTTTGAAGAAGGACAGGCGATGAAGTGAGTCAGGAATCGCCGGCGGTTGCAAAATCCCAAGCCCTGAATCCGAATGACCAAAGAATCTCCAAATGACTCCATGACTTAATCCTGCAGGCCGGACACTGGGAATCATTTTGTCATTCGGGCCTCGTCATTCTTTCGTCATTAGGATTTCGTCATTAGTCATTCCACCGAGCAGCGCTTGTAAACCGCGGCAAAACATGCCATGCTACCTCCATGCCTGACAACGGCAACAACCGGTTTCTCCCAGGAACAACAAGACTTGCCTTGGTGCTGTTTGTCTGCGGGCTTGCCATCTTCTGTCTGGTTTTCCAAATCGGCAAGGGTCAAACCAGCAGCAACGGAACGTACAAACTGCGCGAAGTTTCGGTCTTCGAATCGGGCCAGAATAATTTTATTCGCGGGCAGATGTGTCGGTGCCAGGACAAACCCTTCCCGGAAGTGAAGAATTATCCCGCGTTCACCTCCGAGGTGCCGATTTTCGGTTCGGTCCGGTTCGGCGGGAGGCTGGACGAGACAAACTCCGGCTTGCTCTTTTATTTTGCCGTGGATGAAAGCCGCGGGACCGGCAAGGGCTTTGACCGCCTGTATTTCGACGCCAACCGGGACCTCGACCTGCGCAACGATCCGGTTGTCAAACTCCGGCAACCGCCGCCCGATCACGGCTATAAACCGAACTTCTCCGGCATCAAGGCGGTGGCGGCCTTCGATTTTTTGAAAGTCAACCTGGGCACCAACGGCGGCAGTTCCGACCTGGTGGAAATCATGCCGCGCCTGCTCCTCACGGGGGACGACAAACAAACCTACCGCTACCTGTTTTTCGTGCGCACCCGCCTTTTCGAAGGCGACATCCGGATGGCGGGCGAAAAATTCCACGCCCAACTTGGGAATGATTATGTCATATCCCCCAGCTTTGATTTTCCCGGCACCGCCCTCGAGTTGAGCGGGAAGAAAACCTCCTTTAACTGGTGGGGCGGCGACCGGATATCGGCTATTCACAAAATGAACGGCCGCTTCTTCAGCTTTTCCGCCACCCAAGACGGCGAGTTGACCGTGCGTCCGTATTCTGGAGACCTGGGAACCTTTGAGATTGGACCGGGCACCCGGAAGCTGACCAACTTTGGCGTGTCGGGCTCGTTTGAAGCCCGGGATTGGGCCGTGCCGGTGGGCGGCGACATCAAAGACGGCCGGCCGGTCGAGGTCAGCCGTTGTCAGGTGCCGGTGGGCGACTACCTGCCGGAATTTCTCACGCTCCAATTCGGCCGGCTGCGAATTCAGCTTTCGCAAAACTACCATTCGGAAGGCAAACGCCAGAATCGTACCGGCCGCCCGGACGTTTACGGAATAACGATCCGCAAGGACCGGCCATACGTGCTGGATTTCTCTAATCAGCCTGACGTGATGTTTACGTCACCGACCAACAGCCAGCGGGTCAAACCGGGCGACACCCTTATGGTGGCGGCCGTGCTGGTGGACCCGAAACTGGACATCATGATCCGCAGGCTGGATGACACATCGCACAAACAAACCAAGGATGCCGAGGGCAAGCCTCTGCATTATGAACAAAACCTGTCGCTTGACCCCAAAGTGATCATCATGCGGGCCAACGGCGAGAAAGTGGCTGAGGGCGTCATGCCCTTTGGCTGAGACGGCACGTGCGGGTACTCATGGCGGGTACCAAACGATCTCAAACTGGACGGCAAGGAAGAAACCTTCACCGTGCAGGTGCTTTACGACACGCTTGAGCTTTACGGAAAGGTCAGCGCCAACCGGTCCGTTACTGTCTATCGCGAATAACCCGGACCGGCAGTTCAACTCATGCCGGGTTTTCCGGTGCCTGCTGTGAATCCTTTTTCGGCAGGGCAAAGCACGGCTCGATTGCGCCGCAGGTGGTGCATTCGAGACAGCGGATGCAGCCGGACACGTTGACGGCCTGATCCACTTTCACGCCCATCGAACAACGGCTGCGGCAGAGGTTGCATTCCACACATTCCTTGGGATTGAACCGGAGATGAAACAGGCTGAACCGGTTGAAGAGTGAGAGAAAGCCGCCCAGCGGACAAAAGATGCGGCACCACGGGCGATGAATGAACAAAGCGGCGGCGATGAACGACAGGAGTATCCCCGTTTTGAACCAGCTCATGACCCAACCTTTGCCGGCCAAAACACTTTGGACCGAATAAGGCACGCCGGCTTCGAGCGCGCCGGCCGGACAAAGGCGGCAGATGGAAACGGCCTGACGCTCGAACGGAATGCCCTTGAAGCCGAGAACCATCGGCAGCAGCAGGACCAATCCCACCAGCACGACGTATCGCGTGTAGCCCACCCAGCCCGGCAAAGAAATTTTCCGGGGGGAAATTTTACCCAGCAAATCCTGCAGGAAACCGAACGGGCACGCCCAGCCGCATACGAGTGAGCCGCTCACCGCACCGACGAGCAGGAGCAAACCCATCAATAAATACGGGACTTCCCCGACCACCGGCAGCAGCGCGGCGTAATTTGCCGCCACGCCCACCGGACAGGCGAACGCGGACAACGGGCAGGAGTAGCAGTGGAACACACATCCGGGAATGCCGTGCAGCCAACGGCCCACCGGCGCGAGCCAGATGCCAAGAAAGCCCGTCTGCAACCAGGGACGAAGGCGCGACAGCTTCCGGCCGAGGGCAGTCGGTTCACGTTGCTGGCAATTGGGTACAGGACATTCCATGAGAGAAGAGCGGCCACGCCGTGTGGCCGGAAATTATTTTATTCAGGTGGGACAGGGCGTTTTCGCATCGGTATCCACCCGGACCTTCCATTTGGGCGGCGTCGCATTGGCCTGCTGTTTGGCCCAGCGGTCGAGCGCCTCAGCTTCCGCGGCGGGGTCCTCGAGCTTTGGCGGCGACGGGGGGGCCAATTGGCTCGCGTATTGCAGGCCGCCGGAGGAAAAGGCCTTGACCAACTGAATTTCCCAGGCGGTACTCCCGTCAACGGTGTCCACGCCGGTCAGATGCCGCGCGCCGCCAAAAGCGAGGACCCCGCCGATCAGGACGACAATGAACCCGGGCCAGAAATCATGGCGTTCCAACGCGCGCATCGCGGGATTCACGGGGGGCTGTGGGATGCGTTTCATGGCGAAGGAGGCGGAAGCGGAGTGATGGAGCAATAGAGTGATGGGGTGGTGGAAGGCGCAGAATTCCAATACTCCAATACTCCAACACTCCGTTGCCCCGCAGTTTTCGAACTGGCGGAGGCGGATGGGAATCGAACCCACCTGGGACTTTGTTGAGCCCCACACTGGTTTTGAAGACCAGGAGCGCCACCAGGTCGCCTTACACCTCCGGGACGGGGCCATACGCCGCTTGCAGAACGCAACGCGCAGTTCAGAATGACATTTCCAAACGGCCACATAACAACCGCATTGGGGCAGATTCCCGGGATGATTTCAATCTGAATAAAAGAGGTTCCTTGAGGTTTTTAATGGAAGAGCGTTTACGCTCGCCCTCACCCCGGCCCTCTCCCCCGGGGCGAGGGAGCGCACCGTCACGTTATCGGACAATTTCTCAATCCTCATTGCAGTCACCGATTTTGTGTTATACGCCTTGAAAAGCGATGACCCAGCCTGCCGCATCACTCAGAAAGCGGCGAACAATTCTCCCTCTCCTGGGGGGAGAGGGCCGGGGTGAGGGCGGACGTCATCACTGCTCACTGCGGCAATTTCTTGATCTGCACATCCAGTTCGTCGAGCGAAAAACCTTCCGCGATTACACGATGATTGGCGTCGGTGAGGATCAACCACGGCAATGCGGGAACGGCCGAGGCCCATTTTGATTTTTCGGATTTCTCCGTCACCCGCCCGACCGGGAATAATACCGGACTGGCGGTTTTCCATTCATTGAAAGTTTCATCGCTGGTGACTGCGGCTTGAACACCCAGCACCATAACGCCTTTCTGCCGGAGTGCGGCGGCCTGTTCATTCAACTGGTGGACCACATGCCGCGACGGGCGCTGGCTCGCGTCGAACAGGCACACCAACACCGGCTTGCCGGCGGGCGCGGTGTCGCTGGCGAGATTCACCGTTACCAAATCGGGCAGCGGACTGCCTTTGAGCGAGGCGCGATGCGGTGTCTGGGGCATATTCCCCGGCTGGGAATTCAAGGTCATCACGACGTTGGTGTCGCCCGCTTCGACCGTAGCCTGCGCGTTGCCACCGCCGTTTTGCGAATAGGCAAACAGGCGGATTTGTCCCTCGCAAATCTGGAAATGAAAACGACCCTGACTGTCGGTGGTCATGTAACCCTCCGGCTGGTCTTCGCCGCTTAATTGCACGTTCGCGCCGGACGCCGGTTTGTCGTCATCTTTCAACACCTTTCCGGCGATGACGCGGTCGGCGAGCTTGAGGACGAACGGTGACAGTTCCATGCGATTTGTTTCGGAGTCGTTTTGGATTTGCTGCTGGCTTCGACCGTGGCCTTTGGCGGTGGCGAAAACAGTGTATTGCGCGTCCGGCGGCAGGCATTTGATTTCGTAGCGGCCTTGCTCATCGGCGGCAGCCATTTGTTCATTCAATTGTTCGTAGCTGTTGCCCGCCCTGAGCCACACGCCGACCTGCGCGCCGGCGAGGGGAGACCCGTCAACGAATTTTACCAGCCCGGCCAGGGTCAGGGCCGGTTTCAATTTCACGTCGAGGTTCGTGGTTTCCTCCGGCAACTCTTCGGTGGCTCCCAAGTTGCGAACCGGGTCACGGACAACCAGCAGTGCGCCGCCCGACTGCATTTGCCACGGCTGGAGCGACCAGGTGAGGCTGAACGCGCCGTTGGTTGCGGTCTTTGTCCAGCGCCGCGAACCGTTGGACGGAAATACCGCCACCTGCGCGCCGTCGGCGGGTTTGCCATCGGCATCCGTCACCATGCCTTTGAGTTTGTGCGCCGCGGAACCGGGGGAGCTGTTGTAAGTTTGACCGAGCCGCAGAACGACATTCGTGTCGCCGCCTTCGGCTGAAATGTTGCCGAAGGAACGCTGGCTGTTGGCGGAGATTTGAGCCGGGCCTTCGCAGACATGCTCGAAGCGGAATCGTCCCTCGCGATCCGTCCGCACATTGCCGCCGGGCTGTCCGTCACCGTTAAGATTCACGTAGGTGCCCGCGACCGGCTTGTCGTCGGCGTCGAGCACCTGGCCGGCGAGTTTGAGATTCGCTGGCTTGAGTTCCATGGGATCAAGTTCCTGACGGATGGCATCGGCGGAGATGTCGAGATTTTGCATCTGCCGCTGCCCGTAACCCGGCGCGGAGACGATGACGCCATATTTTCTGCCGGGCGGCAGCGCGGGAATTTCATACTGTCCCGGCGTGTTGGTGCGGGCCAGACCTTGAAGCCACGAACCGCTGCGGCCGGTCCAGAAAACGAGCGAGGCGGTCGCGTTGGTGACCGGTTTGCCGTCGGATTCCGCCCGGCCGGCCAGCGTCAGTCCCGGCGCGAGTTTCAAATCGAGCGGGCCGGTGTCTTCGTCAATGTCCTGCGCCACGGCCAGATTGTGTTCCACGTCCCGAACCAGAATGCAGGCGGTTGTGTCGTTTTGTCCGAATCGGCGCTGGTTCCATTCCAACTCAAATTTTCCGCCGGCATCGGTCTTGACTTCGGCGTCCCCGGGACCAAAACCACCCACAATTCTCACCGGCAGTCCCGCCGCCGGCTGGCCGTCCGGCTGGCGGATAATGCCGGTGATTTTCTGCGGCGCGGCGATTTCAATCTCCACTCGGTTCGTCTTGCCGGCTTCCACGCTGGCGGAAGTCTGGTTGGCAGGCATGGATTCACGGGACGCCATCACCTGATAATCACCGGGCGGCAGCCTCAGGAGGGCGACGCCGTTGCTATCGGAACGGGCGGCGGATTGAAAGTTTTCCCGGTAAGCATTAACCATGACTTGCGCCAGCAGTTTGTGGTCGTTCTTTCCGAGCACGGCCACTTCCAGCAAACCGCCGCGCGCCGCAGCCACCTGCACGCCGCGCGTGGTTTGTCCGGATTCAACCGAAACTGGAATCGCGTCCGCGACCCATTCCGGAACAGCGTTGGTGCCGAAGACGGCCTGAATACGGTAGGAACCTGCGGGCACGTCGCTGATGCGGAACGCGCCGTCCACGCCGGATTGCGCCGGCTCGCGTTCGCCAAACGCGAAAAAACCCGGGTTGTCTGGCTGCAACATCAACCGCGCGACGGGCGGCGGTTGATTGCTTTCCGCAACGATGATTTTACCTTCGACGCTGCCGGCGGATTCCACGACCAATTTGATGTCGTCCTGGCCCGCGCGCCAGGGCAGCGAATCGAAACCGGCAAATTCCTGCGATGATGGGCGCAGAGCTTTTCCCGGCGCCTGAACCGCAAGTGCGGCGGTGGCATTGGTCGGAAAATTTTCGATGCGGAAACGGCCGGCGGCGTCCGTCCGAGCGGCAAAACAATCGTGCGCGGGTTTGCCAAGGAAATAATTAAGACTCCGCTCTCCGCCTTCCCGCGAAATTTCGCAGAAGGCCGTGGCCACGGAAACCTCGGCGTTGGCGACAGGTTTGTCCGCTTCGTCCACCACCATGCCCGCCAGCACCGCCGGCGGAGTCAGCACCAGACGTTCTTCCCCGTCACGGACGGAATTAAACGGCTGGCCCAACTGTTTCCATGCCGGGGCCAGTCCCGGCTTTTTCGCCAGCAGAAATCCCATCGCCCGCGGCACTTGAAATTCAAAAGTGCCGTTGGTGCCCGTGGTGATTTGTTTTTTCAGTTCCAGATGATCCGTCAGGAACAGCCTTCCCTCGTAGCGCCAATACTCCACCGTCGCGCCGGCAAGGGGGCTGCCGGCGGTGTCGGTGATCGTCCCGGAACAGTTGAGTTCTTGCGCGCCGGCATTGGTGCCGGTGTCCGGCGCTCTTTGAATAATGGCCTGCAGCCGTTGCTGCGTTTGGGCGAGCACGCCAAAGCTCGCAAACACAGAAACGGCAGAAACCAGAAGGAATTGCCGTGTCATTTTCATGGGATGTTTAATTATTTTTTTGCTTCAAGCGTCAACGGACTCGTCAGCACCTGGAACGGGCTGAAAATTTTGATGTTGCCAACCAACGGACGCTGAACATTTTTGGGCTCCCGCCATGAGAGCGAACA
>DLMG01000157.1 GCA_002479245.1 Verrucomicrobia subdivision 3 bacterium UBA7542
CGGGCGCTGGAATTGGGATTTGACGATTGCCGGTTCACGACGGCCGATGTGCCCGCAAGTGCGGGACAATTTCAAAATTGGCTGGCCGAAAAGCGACACGGCGAGATGGTTTGGCTCGAACGCACTGCCGCAAAGCGCATTGATCCGCACCACGTTCTGCCGGGAGCGAGAAGTGTGATTTGTCTGGCAGCCAGCTACGGGCAAGGTGACAAGTGGCAAGTGACAAGTGACAAGATGTCACCAGCACCCGATTCATGTCACGTGTCACCTGTCACGTGTCACGCCGCCGTCGCCCGCTACGCCCGGTTCGACGACTACCACGACGTGCTCGGTAAACGGCTGAAATCACTGGCCACGTTCGTGAATCAACTCGGCGGTGCGGACATGCGGTCGCTGTGGTACGTGGACACCGGGCCGTTGCTGGAGCGTGATTTTGCCCAGCGCGCCGGGCTTGGGTTCATCGGCAAACACACCAATTTAATCAGCCGGCGATTCGGCAACTGGATTCTGCTTGGCGAAATCATCACGCCCTTGGAACTCGAACCGGACGCGCCGGAGAAAAATCATTGCGGCAACTGCGCGCGTTGCCTCGAGGTGTGCCCGACGCGCGCCATCACCGCGCCGTTTCAACTCGATGCGCGCCGGTGCATTTCCTATCTCACCATCGAGTTGAAAGGTTCCATCCCGGTTGAACTGCGTCCGGCCATCGGCCATCGCATTTTCGGCTGTGACGATTGCCTGGCGGTCTGTCCGTGGAACCGGTTTGCCCGCGAAGGCAGATTGATGAAGGAACATGCGCGACCGGACCTGACCGCGCCGAACTTGATTGAATTGCTGCAACTGGATGAAGCTGGTTTTAAGTCGCGCTTCGTCGGCACACCGATTTTGCGGACGAAACACCGCGGCCTGCTAAGGAACGTGTGTGTGGCGTTGGGCAACACCGGCGACGTCTCCGCCCTGCCCGCTTTGAGCCAGATGGCCAAAAATTCCGAACCGCTGATTGCCGAACACGCCCGCTGGGCGATGGAACAAATTCAAGGCAAGTGAAGGCGGGATGGCCGGTCAATTTGCCGGAGCAAAGGCCTCGATAAATTTCATCATGGCCCGCACATCGTGATAATTTGCCTTCCAACTGTTCGCCTTGGTGGTGTCCTTGGGCCGGCCATCGGCGGTGACGGTGTACAGCCAGATGCTGTCCTTCGGGCCGGCCTGGCAGGTTTTGATGAAGTGCAATAATTTGTCCAGGGCCGTCTCATAGCGCGGGTCGCCCTGATGCTTCAGGGCGTCGGTCAATGCGGCCACCATTTCCGCCTGGACCCACCAGATTTTGTCAGTGTCGGTCGCCGGCTGGTCATCGAAACCCCGGCTGTAAAGCCCGCCATGCTCATCGTCGTAACCGTATTTCAGCGCATGATCGAGCAGCGCGTAAAAATGTTCCCAGGACGGTTTTCGGCCCAGCACGGTTTCAGCCCGGATCATCAACCAGGCGAATTCGACGTTGTGTCCGTAGGACAATCCGTCGTGTCCGGGGCCGGTCACCGGTTTCCAATCAAACTGCCGGTGAAAGGCACAGTGGGCTGGGTCTTCCGGATAGAAATACGTCTGGTTCAGGCGCAACGCCTCGATCAACGATTCCTTCACCGCCGGGTCGTGGCTGGCGTCATACAATTCAGTCAACGCCTCCATCCAGTGCAGATGTGCGTTGGCACTTTTGCAGCCGATGATCTCGACCGGATCCCGCGGGTCGCCGGGCGAAAGCAATTTCCACTTGCGGTCTGCGTGCTCGAACCAGCCGCCGTTTTTGTCGTCGTGCAAATGCGCCTGGACCGTGTGATACAATTCCAGCGCCCGGCGCAGCGCTTCTGGGTCGCTACTGGCACGGTAATATTCGACGAAGGCATAGATCACGAACGATTCGCCGTAGAGAAATTTGCAATCGTTGACCGGTTTCCCCTTGAGGTCCGTGCTCCAAAAGTAACCGCCGTCCTGCCGGTCTTGAAAATGGTCCAGCAGGAAATGGTAACCCTGTGTGGCCGCCTGCAAATAGTTCCGATTGGTGTTGCCAAAACCGGCGAGTTGCGCGCGCGAAAAACCCCAGATCATCCGGCTTTGAGTGACGATCTGTTTTTCGGTCGGTTGTTTGCGGCCATAAACCGCGTCATCGGCAAGCAGATAACCGCCCCGATTGGTGTCCTGCGCCGTATCGAACCAGTAAGGGAGGATTTTTTCCGCCAATTGCGCCCGCATTTCACAGGCGGAGCCGGAAAGGTCCGCCGCGCCACCGCGCGAGATGAAGGCTGGAAGCATGGCCGCAAGTAGAATTGCGGGAAGCACAAGACCGAATGTCAGCGAATTGTGATGCATGGCGTCAACCTTTCAAGTCCGCGGCGACATTTCAAGAAACAATCAGTCCTTTGCCGGTCGCGATATTGAGGACGAAACGGCGCGGCTTGCTGCAAACTGTTTGTATGGCGTTGGGCAACATCGGCGACGTCTCCACCCTGCCCGTTTTGAGTCAGGCCGCCAAGGATTCCGAACCGGTGATAGCCGAACACGCCCGCTGGGCGCTGGAACGGATTCAAGCCGGGCAGTAACTGGCATGTCCAACCCTTGAACGGCATTACAAAACTTTGTCCCACGTGGGACAAAGTTTTGTGAGCAGTTTGGCTGTTTCGTCGCGTCGTGGCTCGCAAAGGTGGGGCTGGTCAAGGCCCCGCAATTCGCCATACTGTTGACGGACTTCGGCGCGGGTAAATCGGCGCGCGTGCCACAGTTCAATCGCCCATGCCGGAATTCCAAATTATGAAAGACCAGATCGTTCGTCTGTTGGGCCAAAAAGATTATGTCCCGGCCAATGTGCCGGAGCTGCTCCGGCTGCTTCGGCTGCCGCCCCATCGCCAGCAGGTGTTGCAGGGCGCGCTCCGCGAACTGGAACAGACGGGCCGGATTGCCCGCATCAAGGGCAACCGTTACATCCAGCCGCGCGAGGCGGATTTGATTCCGGGCCGGATCCGGATGAACCGCCAGGGCAAGGGCTTTCTCCAGCCGGACGATCCCGGCCTCAAGGAAATCACCATCCCGGAGGGCGCGACCGGCACGGCCTTGCACGAAGATCGCGTGCTGGTGCGACGCGATGTCCGGCCCAAGGGCTTGCGCTCCGGCGCCGCCGCCGAGCCGGACACGGGCGCGGTGGTCCGCATCCTGGAACGACGGCGCACGCAGATGGTCGGCACGCTGCAACGGGGACGCCGGTTTCTCTACGTCATTCCCGACGATCCGCGCATCCCGCACGATATTTATGTGCCGGAGCCGCGCGACCTGGGCCGGCCCGCGCGCATTGGCGACAAGGTGGTGGTCGAGTTGCGTGAATGGGAATCGCGCCACACGAATCCGGAAGGCGAGATCGTCGAAGTTCTCGGTGCGCCGGGTGCGGAAGGCGTGGACATGCTTTCGGTGCTGCGCCAATACGATTTGCCGCTGCATTTTCCCAAACCCGTCCTGCATGAGGCGCACGCCATCGGCACGACGGTCCATTCGCGCGACGGGGCGGGCCGCGTGGATTGCCGCCGTCACCGGGTCATCACGATTGACCCCGACGACGCGAAGGATTTCGACGACGCCATCTGTCTGGAGCGCGTTTCGCCGGAACAATGGCGGCTGTGGGTTCACATTGCGGACGTGTCGCATTATGTGAAGCCCGGCACGGCGCTGGACGTGGAGGCACGCAAACGCGGCAACTCGACCTATCTCGTGGACCGCGTCATCCCGATGCTGCCGGAGGCGTTGAGCAACGAACTGTGCTCGCTCAAGCCGGACGTGGATCGCCTGACCAAGTGCGTCGAATTTCTCGTGTCGAACGACGGGCGGGTATTGAACGTGAAGTTTTATTCCGCCGTGATCCATTCGCAACGGCGTTTCACCTACGGCGAAGTGCTGGCCATTCTTGAGCGCAAACCCGCGTCCGATCCCATTGAACAGATGCTGCATCAGGCGCATGAACTCGCCCAGCGCATCCGGCGATCGCGGTTCAAGGCCGGTTCGCTCGACCTCGATTTTCCTGAAACCAAAATCCGGCTGGACGAACGCGGGTGCATTTTGAGAATCGAGAAGACCGTGAACGAC
>DLMG01000205.1:0-1677 GCA_002479245.1 Verrucomicrobia subdivision 3 bacterium UBA7542
GTCACAATCCGGTTTGATCAGCGCGAGGTCGTTTACGACTTCGGGGAGCTTGATGAAATCTCCCTGGCCTATGCCATCACGATCCACAAATCGCAGGGATCGGAGTTTCCGGCGGTCGTCATCCCGTTGGCGATGCAGCAGTACCTCCTTTTGCAGCGCAACCTCGTTTACACGGGCATGACCCGGGGCAAGAAGCTGGTCATCCTTATCGGACAGAAAAAGGCGCTGGGGATGGCGGTGAGGAACAACCGGACGGAGAACCGGTTTTCCGGGCTGTTCGAGAGATTGATCGCCTCCGAGGGAAAACTCCCCAAAGCTGACTAATCAACGCCCCGGTGCAACCCGCCTGGAGCTTTTGCAGCACTTGCGCGGGAAAGTTTGAAACAGAATCCAATGGACGGCCGGATTAAGGCAGGCCCACTCCATAGCCGAAATGCACAGGGCGTCAACCTCAGGGCGTCGGGAGCGTGTCCATGAAGGACTTCACCGTGACAGTCCGGGACCCGTAGATTCCCGCGATGGCGACCCAAACCCCCTGCTTGGCAAATAGATTGCGGGCTTTGTTCTGCATTTTCGACGGGGTTTCAGTCGGGGTTCCAGTCGTGCCTTCCCCGAGGCCCTTGGCTAGGATACAGTGAAACCCGAGCCCTGCCTGGTCGGCGGCAGCCTTGCTCAGGACTTCATGCGCACGGTCACTTTGTCGGCGATTTTCAATCCGAACTGCTGGGCGGCCGATCCTCCGTTTACCGCAATTTCCAGAAGACCGCTCGAACCAATCACTGCCACCGGGCGGTTGACCGGCACGGCACCGTAGAATTCCGCCAGGGCACAGCGCACCTTCCGTTCGCCCAGCATCTCACACAGGCCCACCCTTTCGCAGGAGACCATTTCCTCTGGGATGTTCGTGATCGCGTTGCCAAAGCGGTCAATGTGAACGATCTCGCCCTGAACCTCTCCGCGTTGTTTCGTTGTCTGCGGCCATGGCACGCGGACGAAATCTTTCAACTCACGGCCGAGCCGTGACGCTGACAGGCCTCGGCTCAGATGGGCAGCCACAGGCGCAAAAACATCGCGGCCATGAAATGTCCGGCTGACCGGCTGGAGAAAATACTGCCGATTCTCCAGCAACCGGATCGTCTTGATTTTTTCCAGCGCCAGCCCCCACGAGAGCACGCCGTTGTCCGGGCCGACGAAGAAGCGGCGGGCGGTCTGCACGGCGATGGCCTGTCTCTGGCTGCCCACGCCGGGATCAACCACCGCCACATGCACCGTGCCTCTTGGAAAATACCGGCAACTGGCCATCAACGCGAACGCGCCGGCGCGAATGTCGCCCGGTGGAATTTCGTGCGTGATGTCCACCACCTTTGCACGCGGAAGGATGCCGAGAATGACGGCTTTCATCGTGCCCACGAACCAGTCACGCGTGCCGAAATCGGTGGTCAACGTGATTATGCGCATGAAGGAACTCTACCTTGAACCGCGCTGGGGCGAAATACGGAACATAATGATCGATCGCAGCGGAGGATGCATGCAATCCCGGCACGACGCGCATCATCGGCCGGATGCGGAACACTGTCCTGGTGAGGATCGCCACGCGTTGCGTTCAGCCGGAGGTTCGCCCACCCGTACGCCGGCCCACACCAAAAGGTCGCAACCGTGTCGCACGCGGACTCCACA
>DLMG01000205.1:1869-2320 GCA_002479245.1 Verrucomicrobia subdivision 3 bacterium UBA7542
ACAACAAAGTGTGCCAGTTCGTGGTAAAAGTCAGGCAAGGCCAGCAGATCCCCAGTCTGTGTCTGCGGCGTCATAATAATGTCCATCTCCATCAGCGCCTGAAAACACTGGAAGCTTAATGCCCCGCATGACGGAGGGGTCAAACGAACTTGCGTTTTTTGCCCGGCGGTCTATTGCTTCGGACCTATGAAGAAATTATTTTGCGTTCTCCTCATGGCCGCGAGTGCTTTCACCTCGCGCGCGGCCATCCACACCGAAACCGTCGAATACAAACAGGGGGACACGACGCTCGAAGGCTTTGTCGCCTACGATGATGCCGTCCATGGCCAACGGCCCGGCATTCTGGTCGTGCATCAATGGATGGGTTTGACGGATTACGAAAAGAAACGCGCGGAAATGCTTGCGCAACTGGGATATGTCGCGTTTTGCGCCGACATCTACGGCAAAGGGG
>DLMG01000205.1:2397-3434 GCA_002479245.1 Verrucomicrobia subdivision 3 bacterium UBA7542
TCTTCCGAAAAACACCCAGGAGGCAGGGGCACTGGCCGGCAAATACAAGGGGGACCGTCAACTTCTGCGCGCCCGCATCAATGCCGGTTTGGCGGCGCTACGCTTGCAGACGCTCGTGGATCAAAAACGCGTCGCGGCCATCGGCTACTGTTTTGGCGGGACGACGGTAATTGAACTGGCACGCAGCGGTGCGGACGTCGCAGGCATTGTCTGTTTCCACGGTGGACTCGATTCGCCGACACCGGCGGACGGCAAAAACATCAAGTGCAAGGTGCTGGTGTGCCATGGCGCGGATGACCGCACTTCGTCGCCGGAGGACATCGCCGCCTTTGAAAACGAAATGCGCACTGCGGGCGTGGACTGGCAGCTCATCATGTATGGCGGCGCCGTTCATGCGTTTACCCAGCCAGACGCGGGCAATGACAATTCCAGAGGGGCGGCTTACAACGAAAAGGCGGACAAACGCTCGTGGGAAGCCATGACGCAATTCTTCGCCGAGATTTTCAAATAGAAACGGATTCAAACCGCTTTAGCCACACCGGGGACTTTGTGGCGATTCTCACCCGGTCTCGATGGCCGCGCAACGCCTTGCCCAGAACGGTCTGGATGTTGCCTTCGTGATAGACGTAAGCGGTGTCGAAATAGTTCACGCCCCGATCCAGGGCGGGCGGATCATGCGCGCCGCTTCCGCTTCATTGACGAACCAAGGTTGAAAAAAGGTCGGATTTTATTGTCTCTCCAACTCCCAGTTGCCTTGGTATGGCAGCATTCGCATTTCAACGCTTGGCCGGCGCGCCGATTTTTGCGGCCGCGAACTTGAGGACATCCTCCAGCAACCGGTCCTGGCCCACCACGTCGGACATTCGCATCCAGACGTAAAGGCTGCGGCCGCCTTGCAACGGCGATGTGCGGTGCTCGATGTAGGCCATGCCGTCGCCGTAGCTGCGGCCATTTGCGTCAGTCAACCACGCGAGCGGCACATAAATATCGCCGGGATTGGTGGCATCGCGGACAGCCGGGCGCCAGCGCAGATCGCC
>DLMG01000369.1:0-5539 GCA_002479245.1 Verrucomicrobia subdivision 3 bacterium UBA7542
TGGCAGCGGTTGCAATTGATGGCATACAACTCGGCACCGGTGAGTTTCTTCGGCGCCGTCTTCTGGTCCGTTTTCTTTTCCGGTTCGGCGTGCGCCAGAACCACGCTGAGGCACACGCAGGCCAGCGCCAGGGCACCGGCCAGAACCACCCGTCGTTTGTTTATGAATGTTGAGCGCATAAATGTTCTACTTTCTTTTGTTACCCGCCATAATGTTAATCCACTCCAGCAAATGCAATCCACATTTTTAATTGTAAGAAGGGAACGCCGGCTATGGACCACCGCCAGGCGAAGCGAACCAAGAGGCTGAGGACCGCGTGTTATCAGTTGCGGAACGTGGCAACCAGCACCGTAGGCGCGCCATGTTTTTAGATGGGTCATTCAAAATCCAAAGCTCCATTGGAGCGGCATGGTTTTTGATGTCGCTCCCTACGGAGCATGGGTTTGTGTTGGGTTTGAAACTGCAAAGATTCCGCGCCTACAGCGCTGCGGCAGAAACACGTCTCCGCGTAAATCGCAAATCAAATATCGTAAATTACAAAAGGCGCCCCATCTTCTCGCGTTTCGCCTTCAGATAGCGCTTGTTGTGCGGATTGGTTTTCACGAGGCAACGGCCCTGAATCGCGCGACGAAAACCGCGGGCCGCAAAATCTCGATGCCGAATGGCTTTCCCAACGCCAGCAAATCATCGTCGCGCGACACGATTATTTTTGCGCCGCCGGCCAGCGCGCATGCCAGGAAAATATCATCGGTGGCGTCACGGCTGCGTTGCTTGCCGAGTGGCATCGGCTCAACGTAAACCGCCTTCTCGTGAATCCAACGAAACAGCGGACGCCAATTCATGCCGTGAAATTTCCCCGGCTCGCGCGTCAATTCTTCGGCGGCGGTTTCATATTCAGCCAAAATTTCCCTTGTCACGGCCAGTTGAAATCTCCTCCGCGCCAGCAAAACAAAACAACGCCGCGCCAGGCCGGTTTGGGAAATGGCTGCCGAGACAAAAACATTCGTGTCGAAAACGACCGTCATTTGCGGCGGCGCTTTTCAGAACGGTATTTGCGAATCACCTGCTGAATCGCCTCAAGCGTTTCAGCATTTTCCTCGATTGGTTCGCGGCCTCGGTCCATTTCGCGGAAGACCGCCGCCAATTCCATCTCGTCCGGCGTGGGCAGATGATACGGCGCAATCATCACGTGATTTTCGCCGCGCGGAATGACGACCGGCTCGCGGGTTTTGATGACCCGGTCAATCACCCGGCCCAGCCGCGATTTGGCGTTGCTGACGCTTATAACCTTCATGGTCTAAAAATGGACTATTTTTGGACTGCTGTCAACATGGCGCGGAGAACAAAAAACAAGCCGGGAGGGTCGCCGCGTCGGCGACCCATATTATTCAGGGACGGCGACACGCCATCCCTCCCAAAATGACGCGACAAATTTGGTTGACGAAGCGTTGGCCGAAGTTCACCAATTAAAAAAAGATTTCAACCAACGGCTCGCGCGCTGGAATCAAAACTAAAATTACCATGAACCAGATTCGGTTTGATTGTCCGGGCTGCGGACAGACGATTGAGATGGCGGAGGAGGCGCAATTTGAGCGAGTGAAATGTCCCACTTGCCAGCACGAATTTTTCCCGGACAAAACCCGGCTCGTCCGGCCCGCGCCTGACGCGCCACCATCAGAGCCTGCTTCACCTGCACCGCCGCCGCCAATCCAGCAGCAAGCCATGAAACTTATCAATTGTCCCGCGTGCGGTTTGCAAATAAGTCCCCAAGCCGCCAGTTGTCCGGGCTGCGGCCATCCGGTCGCACCTTCTCCCATGTCAATCCCTCCCGACCCAAGGCGGCGCGGCGCGGCCATTTCCAGTTTGGTTTTGGGTATATTGTCTCTGACCTGTTTTGTTTTTTTAACTGTAGCTACCATCTGGTCTCCACTTCCGTTTCCGCTGTGGTTTTTTGTTTTTCATTGTTGGTGGAGGTATTGGCTGTGGGATTTGTGTTTTATCTGCTTTGTTAGTTGCTTTGGATTGCTAGCTGCCTCAATCATTTTGGGTCACAAAGCTCACAATCGCGTCCAAAAATCGCCTTCTCAATATGCTGGAGGAGGCATAGCAATTGCCGGGTGCATATTGGGTTATGTTAGCATCCCGATAAGCCTAGCTATGATTGCGATCATGCTCTTCCAACGGGCGCAATATCAGGCAGAAATGGAGGCGAGTAGTCGTGAAGCCCAAATTATTAACTCCGAGAGCAACTTAAAGCAAATCGGTATCGCTTTTCGTCTTTGGGAAGGCGACCATAACGACCGATTTCCATTTAATGTTAGTCAAGCGCAAGGTGGCACTCGTGAGTTGTGTGAGCCAGACAGCAACGGGTTTGAGAAAAATCCTGTTCCCATTTTCATGGTCATGTCAAACGAGTTGGGAACTGCCAGAATTTTGGTTTGCCCAAACGACAAAACAAAGCAGGCAGCGGCTGATTTTTCGAGCCTCACGGCAAATAACATCAGCTACCAATTGCGGACGGGAACGAACGTCAACTCTGACAATCCAACGGAGATTCTAGCGGTTGATCCCATTAATGGTATTGTGCTTCGCTGTGATGGTAGCGTTGAGCCAGACTTTCACTACAAAAAGACGGTCACGAATAATTGATGTGACGGATTCCGAAGCCCGTGCGGGGCAGATCATAGCGTGGTGTCCAAAACACGACGCGACGAGAGCAAACATGCCGTCGCTGATGCGAACCATTTTGGTTTTAAAGGGTTTCAGCTTTTTTTACCTCTTCTTGTAGATTCTTAAGAGACTGTGCCCATGATGCACCCTTCTCATCATAGGAGATAGAGCGTATTTGCTTGTCCCCGGGGCGAAACATCCATCGTGATTGCTCAATAACGCTAAAAATAATTTCTCCTATTTCATTACGCGGAGAACTCTTGGCTATGTGCGTGTCAACTATTTCCAAGCTTTCTTCGTCTTTAATTCGCATCGAAATCAAACAAGGTTCACACATCATAATGTGAAACACGTCAGATTTTTCCGATTTGCAGGTCCAAAAATAAATCGGAAGTTTTAATAAATCAGAAAACACAGCAATACAGATATGAAGCCATAGACCAACTTCATGAGACTTTAAGTTCGCAATGAGTTGACGGGCATCATCCGCAGACAGTGATTTATCAATGTGAGCAGATGTTGTGTGTCGGAGTTTGGAAAGCAAACGATCTTTACCAACTTCATCTTTTCCAATCGGAACGTGAGTCAATAATAATTTGCGCAACCGTGACACCAATTGGGTCTCCTTTTGAATTTTCTTTGCAGTGTCTGGATTCGATTCACAGTCATTCAACAAATCGCGAATGCCAATTGCCAATGAGTGAAGCGGCGTTAAAAGAGCTTTCAAACGACGCCGTTTATCTGATTCTTTTAAGTGGTGAGCGTCTTCCAAGAGAGTTAGCAAATCACGGAAACATTCAACACAACGACAAAGTTTTTCCGCAGCTTGATTTGCTGGAAACCAATCATGTTCGGCACCGTCGATTTTAACAGCATCCGTCAAAGCGCGTTCAATGTCCGCATAAAATACAGGGCCTTGACTGCTACCTACGATTTTCATCACTTTGCCGTTCACAGCAAATGCCCCATCTTCTGCCGCTTCGTTTTCAAATACCGCTCGTTGTGCGGATTGGGTTTCACGCGAATCGGCACCTGCTCGACGATTTTCAGTCCGTAACCCTCCAGCCCGACGATTTTTTTTGGATTGTTCGTCAACAATCGGATGGTTTTGAGGCCGAGGTCAACGAGGATTTGCGCGCCGAGGCCGTATTCGCGCAAGTCCATTTCGTAGCCGAGTTTTTGGTTCGCCTCGACGGTGTCGTAGCCCTGCTCCTGCAATTTGTAGGCCTTGATTTTCGGCGCCAGGCCGATGCCGCGGCCTTCCTGCCGCATATAGACAATCACGCCGCGACCGGCCCCGGCGACCTGCCGCATGGCCTGGTGCAGTTGCGACCCGCAATCGCACCGGCGCGAGCCGAACACGTCGCCGGTCAAACATTCGCTGTGAACGCGCACGAGAACTTTTCCCCGCCCGGCCACGTCGCCATGCACCAGCGCCAGGTGATGCTGGCCGTCAACTTTGGAACGGTAGAGATGCAAATCGAAATCGCCGTAGTCGGTCGGCAGTTTCACGGTTTCGACGCGTTCGACCAGTTTCTCCCGCGTGCGCCGGTGTTCGATCAGGTCGGCAATGGTGCAGATTTTCAGGCGGTGTTTTTTTGCGAACTTCAGCAACTGCGGCAGGCGCGCCATCGTGCCGTCGTCGTTCATGATTTCACAGAGGATGCCGACGGGCCGGCAGGCTGCGAGCGTGGCCAGGTCCACCGCCGCCTCGGTGTGGCCGGCGCGTTGGAGGACGCCGCCCGGACGCGCGCGCAGCGGAAACACGTGCCCCGGCTGCACGAGGTCGTCCGGCACCGCCGCCGGTTCGGCCAGGATTTTAATGGTGCGCGCCCGGTCCGCCGCGCTGATGCCGGTGGTGATGCCGCGCGCGGCATCCACGCTCACGTGGAAATCGGTGCGAAAGCTCTCGCGGTTTTGCTGCACCATGCGGTCAATGCCCAACTGGTGGAGCCGTTCGGCGGCCGCCGGAACGCAAATGAGTCCGCGCCCGAATTTGGCCATGAAATTGACCGCGGCAGGCGTGACGAATTGTCCGGCCATGATCAAATCACCTTCGTTCTCGCGGTCGGCATCATCCACGACGATGACCATTTTGCCTTTGCGGACGTCGGCGACGACGGATTCAATGCTGTCAAAAGTTTTTTTCATCGGCGAAAATAGCATAGCCGTCCGCCGTTCAAACGCCAGACGCAAAACAAACCGGCTTGGTCCGGGTGCGCTGCCAGTGCCGCCATTCTTCTGCTTCCGGGGAGCGCCGGCGTCCTGCCGGCTGGTTGCCTGACGACGACCCACTCGCCGGCGGGACGCCAGCGCTCCCAGGAGCCGCACTCCGTTTCAGAGTCCGTTCTTTTCGGCAACACGCCTCCAAGTTGCGCCCGGTCCTGGCACGCTGATTTTTGCTGACACGACACCAAAAGCTGGCTTACGATTTGCCGAGGCGCATTGGAAACGTTTTTCCAATCAGTGGCGGCGGCAGGATTTAGCAACCGAACAACCGGCAGATTTCAATGTCATCGGACAAACTGGGCAGCAAGGGGGGTGGTGGACTTTCGGGTGGAAACCCCCTGAGTCTGCTTCAGGAATGTTTCGCGTGCGGCGTGATCGTGGTGGGCACGCGCAAACGCATCGTCGCCTGCACCGCCGAAGCCGCCGAACATCTGCACCGGGACGCGGCGAAGTTGCTGAACGCGCCAATGAGTTCATTGCCCGCGCCGCTGGCCAGACTGATTCAGGAAACCGCCCGGAGCGGCAAGGCGATTTTGAACCGCGAAATTCCTTTGGGCCACGCCACGGCATTGCGCGCGAGCATTTTGCCCGTGAAAACGCGCGAGCCGGTGGAAATTGTCGTCGTTTTGAACAGCCTGAC
>DLMG01000369.1:5662-6118 GCA_002479245.1 Verrucomicrobia subdivision 3 bacterium UBA7542
CCTCGGCACGCTTTCGGCGAGCATGGCACACGAAATCAAAAACGGCATGGTGGCCATCAAGACGTTCGTTGACCTGCTGGCGCAGAAAGGCCAGGACACGGAACTCACCGAGGTCGTCGGGCGCGAGCTGGAGCGCATCAATGCGATTGTGACGCAGATGCTGCGGTTTGCCGCGCCGAACCGCGCGGCGTTCACGACCGTGCGCATCCACGACGTGCTCGATCATTCGCTGCGCCTGATGCAGCATCAAGTCAGCGGAAAATTGATTTCACTGCAACGTCATTACCAGGCCGAGCCGGACACCGTCCGCGGCGACGACGCGCAATTGCAACAGGTGTTCATGAATCTTCTGCTCAACGCGCTCGAAGCGATGGGCACGAACGGGGTGTTGACCGTCAAGACGGAAACGGTGAAGGGCGAACGCAGCGAGCGGCAATTGCGGATCAACATTCAAGA
>DLMG01000368.1:0-4789 GCA_002479245.1 Verrucomicrobia subdivision 3 bacterium UBA7542
AGCCTGAAATGCGCGATTGCGGCGGGCATCGGCCTGTTCATCGCGTTCATCGGGTTGCAAAACGCCGGCGTCATCGTCAAGGACCCCGGCTCGGCGGTGAAGTTGAACGCGCACTTCACCTCGCCCGACCTGATTGTGTTTTTCGCCGGCCTGCTGACCACGGCGGTGCTGCACGCACGCAAAGTCCGCGGCTCGATTCTATGGGGCATTGTCGCGGCAACGGCGCTGGCGGTCGCGTTGAAACTGACTTTGTCGCCATCCGGCTCACCCCTTGCCGCCAATTCGATGCTGGTGAAACAATTTGTTTTCGCCAAAGGCGTCGTCGCCGCGCCACCGTCGCTCGCGCCGACGTTTTTCCAAATGGACATCATTCACGCGCTGTCGCCGAAAATGCTGCCGTTCGTTTTTGTGTTTCTGTTCATGCTCGTATTTGACGCCATCGGCACGCTGATTGGTGTTTGCGAACAGGCCGGATTCATCCGCGACAACAAACTGCCGCGCGCGAAGCAGGCGATGGTGTCCGACGCCGTCGGCACGGTGGCGGGCGCGGCGTTGGGCACCAGCACGGTGACGAGCTTCGTCGAAAGCGCGGCGGGCGTGGAGCAAGGCGGACGCACGGGGCTGACCGGCCTGGTCGTGGCCGCGCTGTTTTTGCTGGCGCTGTTTTTCAGTCCGCTGATTGCCATGATCGGCAGCTACCCGCCCATCACCGCGCCCGCGCTCGTCATCGTCGGCGCGATGATGGCGCAAAATGCCGCCAGGATTGACTGGAAAGATTACACGGAATCCGTGCCGGCGTTCCTGGTGATGATTGGCATTCCGCTGTCGTATTCGATTGCCGACGGCCTCGCGCTGGGCTTCATCAGCTACCCGATCATCAAATTTTTCACCGGACGCGGGCGCGAAGCGGGCTGGCTGGCTTACCTTCTCGCCATCGTGCTCGTGTTGTATTTCATTTTTGTGCGGAGTAAAATGAGTTAAAGTTGTAAAAACACATGCGGAACATCCAACAAAAGCTCGGCATCGCACGGGGCGAACAACCGGCGGAGCTGCTCTTCAAAAACGCCCGGCTCGTGAATGTCTTGAGCGGCGAGATTCATCCCGCGAACGTGGCGGTGGATGACGGACGGGTCATTGGTATCGGTGATTACCGGGCGCGGCGGGTGATCGACCTGCGCGGCTCGTATCTGGCGCCGAGTTTGATTGACGGGCATTTTCACGTCGAAAGCTCGATGCTGACCGTGCCGGAATTCGCGCGGGCGGTCGTGCCGCACGGCACGGGCGCCGCGGTGATTGACCCGCACGAATACGCCAACGTGCTCGGGCTCGACGGCATCCGCTACGTTTTGGAGTCGTCCAAAAAACTGCCGCTGGATTTTTTCATCATGCTGCCCTCGTGCGTTCCGGCGACGCCGTTGGAGACGGCGGGCGCGCGGATCACGGCGGATGATTTGCGTTTGATGATCGGCGACGACCGGATCGCGGGGGTGGGGGAGATGATGAATTTCCCCGGTGTTTTTCTCGGAGCCAAAAGCGAGCTGGCCAAGATTGACGCGGGCAAGGGCAAATGCGTGGACGGGCACGCACCCGGCCTGCGCGGAAAAAATCTCAACGCCTACGTGCTGGCCGGCGTGCGCTCGGATCACGAATCCGTCGAGGTCGAGGAAGCAAAGGAAAAGCTGCGCCTCGGCATGCACATTCTGTTGCGCGAAGGCAGCACGGAGCGAAATCTGGCGCACCTGTTGCCGCTCATCAATTCGCACAACGCGCAAAACTGCTCCTTCGCCACCGACGACAAGCTCGCCGGCGACCTGGTGAACGAAGGTCACATTGACCATTGCGTGCGCAAGGCCATCCGGCTCGGCCTGCCGCCCATCAGCGCGCTGCAGATCGCCACCATCAACCCTGCGCGGCATTACCGTTTGCAAAACCTCGGCGCCATCGCGCCGCGCTTCTGGGCGGACTTCATCGTGTTCGACGACTTGAAAAAGTTTTCCATCCGCCAGGTTTACAAGAAGGGCGTGCTGGTTGCGGAAGACGGGCGGTATCTTGGCCGGACGCCAGCCAAAATCGGCTTGCCCCGCAGCACCATGAATTTGCGCTATCAACCGGGCGACTTCCGCGTCCGGGCCGGCGGTGGAAAAAAAATCAAAGTCATCGAAATCGTCCCGCAGCAAATTGTCACCCGGACCGCCATTGTCACACCGAAAGTTGAAGACGGTGAAGTTGTTGCCGACACGAGGCGCGATATTCTCAAGCTGGTCGTGGTCGAACGTCACCGCGCGACCGGCAACGTCGGTGTCGGCTTCGTGCGTGGCTTCAAATTAAAGACCGGGGCGCTCGCGTCCACCGTGGCCCATGACGCCCACAACGTTGTGGTGGTGGGTGCCACAGACGGCGACATCCTGATGGCCATCGACGAACTGGCGCGGCTGCAAGGCGGCCAGGTGGCGGTTGCCAACGGCAAGGTTCAGGCCCGGCTGGGGCTGCCCATCGCGGGATTGGTCTCCGACCGGCCGTTGGCGGAGGTCATCAAAGGCATTGAGGATTTGAACGTCGCGGCCCGCGCGCTGGGCTGCGAGTTGACGGCGCCCTTCATGACCCTCTCGTTCCTGAGCCTTTCGCCCATTCCCGAGTTAAAGCTCACCGATCAAGGACTCATAGACGCGGTCAAAATGCAGCGCACGGAGCTTTGGGTTCGTTGAACCCGAAAACATTCAACATTCAACATTCAACGCCCAACGTCGAAGGCGTCTTCCCCTGAATGTTCGATGTTGAATGTTCCCCGGCTTGTGCAAAGAACTCACCCGCGCGAGCGGACCTGTTGGTTGAACTCTTCTATCAACTGGTCAAAATACGCGACTTCGTCCTCAAACAAGGCCCGCCAGTATTCCGGATTCCATTGTTCCGTCAGCTCGGCTGAAGTTTTCCCCTGCTGCTCGACCCAGGTGTAATACTTCAGGTTGTGAATCGCTTTGCGCTCCGGATAGGTCAGTTCCTTAAAGTAATCCACGCTCTGATGCGCGAGCGGGCCGGCGAAGTCAGCGACCGCGTCCTGGACGCGATATGCGCCGCGCTCGTGCTTCAATTCCTCGACGCGCGAGCCGTAGAGTTCGGTTGAGTCGGTGAAGACAGTGAAAATCACGTCGTGCCCGGTCAGTTCAAAATGTTTCGCGGTCTTGATGGCAGCGAGGAGGTTGCAGATGCTGGAAATGCCGAGTAGCGGCAACGATTCCAACTCTTTCGCCTTCACTCCGAGCGAGGCGAGATGCTTCTGGCCGGCCGGCTCGTTGAACAAACGGAGGATTCTCATGCAATCCTCGTCGTCAATCGCGGCGACCGCGTCGGTGTTGCGGACGTTGTGGACCCACGGGATGTGTTTGTCACCGATGCCTTCGATGCGGTGATCACCAAAGCCGTTCATCAGGAGTGTCGGGCATTGCAGGGCCTCGGTCGCGACGATCTTCAGCCCCGGATGCTGCTTCTTCAGGTAATCGCCCGCCGCAATTGTGCCGGCTGAACCGGTCGCGGAAATGTATGCGGCGGCGCGCAGATCTTTACCGAGCTTGGCGAACACCTCTTCCATCGCCGGCCCGGTCACGTTGTAGTGGAAGATCGGATTACCGAATTCTTCAAACTGGTTGAAGATGACGTTCAGCGGGTCCTTTTTCAGCTCCCAACATTTGTCGTAGATTTCCTTGACGTTCGATTCGCAGCCGGGCGTGGCGATGATCCGGGCGCCGATTTCCTTCAGCCAATCAAAGCGTTCGCGGGACATTCCTTCCGGGAGGATGGCGATGGCCGTGCAGTCCAGCACGGCGCAATCGAACGCGCCCCCGCGGCAAAAATTGCCCGTGGACGGCCACGCGGCCTTGTGCTTCTCGGGATCGAACTCGCCGCTCACCAGGCGCGGCACCAGACAGCCGAACGCCGCGCCGACCTTGTGCGCCCCGGTGGGAAAATATTTGCCGACCAATCCGATGACCCGCGCCTTCACGCCGGTAATCGCCGGCGGAATTTCCAGATAATTCACGCCGCCGTAGAGGCCGGTCTTTATATCGTTCTTCCAGGTGATCCGGAAAAGATTCACCGGGTTCACGTCCCACAGCCCGACGCCTTTGAGCTTCCGCTTGATGGTTGGCGGGATGAGTTCTGGATTCCGCAATTGCTTGAAGGTCGGCAGCAGGATGCCGCGCTCGCGGCAGCGGGCTGCAGTTTTCTTAACGACCTCCGGGTGAAGTTGTTTGATGATTTTGGACATATCAAGTGGTTTTCACTCCTCTGCTCCGAGGACCAACGCTAGCAGAGCCATGCGCATCACCACGCCGTTGAAAGCTTCCTGCCAGTAACGTGACCAGCGTGTAATGTCCACATCGGTGGGAATTTCGTCCATGCGCGGCAGCGAGTGAAGCAGGATCGCGTCGGACTTGGCCTTGGTTGCCAACAGTTCGCGCGTTATCTTGTAGTTGTCGGGAGTCAAGCCGACCTTGGCGCCGCGTTCGTCGCGCGCTTTGGTGTAGTCGGGCTGCACTACAGGCTCGACCAGGATGACGTCGGCTTTGTGAATCACCTGCGCGACGTGTTCGGCTTCGGTAAAATTAAGGTTGTACTGTCTCAGTTCCGCCTTGAACTCGTCGGTCAGCGTCATTTGGGGCGGCCCGACGAAGGTGATGGGGCAGTCGAATTGCGTCAGTGCGTATCCAAGCGAGTGCATGGTGCGCATGCGCATATCGCCGACGGCGAGCCAGGTCAGGCCGTCGATGCGGCCTTTTTCGCGGAGGACTGTATA
>DLMG01000368.1:4914-5329 GCA_002479245.1 Verrucomicrobia subdivision 3 bacterium UBA7542
GGGGATGCTGGCCCATTTTGCGGCTTCGTGCGGCGCGCCCTGCTGAAAATGGCGCATCACGATCACATCGCCATAGTATTCCAGCATTTTGACCGTGTCCTTGATGGACTCCTGGTAGAAGTCGCCCGCGCGTGTCATCTTCGCGTCCGCAAAGCCCGTGACGTGACCGCCCAAACGGTGCATGGCGGCCTCGTGCGCCAGGCGCGTGCGCGTGCTTGGCTGATAGAACGCCGTCACGAGCGTCTTCTCTTTCAGCAGGTCGCTGTTGCGGCGGCTTCTCGCGATAGGCTCCAATTTCTCCGCAATCTCGAACACGCGAAAGAACTCTTCGCGTTCGAAATCCTTAAGCGACAGAATATCCCGTCCCATAAAACTACGCATAGTTCGTATCTCCTTTTCTTTTTTAGCGAATCTT
>DLMG01000368.1:5472-7972 GCA_002479245.1 Verrucomicrobia subdivision 3 bacterium UBA7542
GTATCACCTCTGATAATGCTGACAAACCAATTCGCTGCCTTTGTTCGTGCGGCTCCATTGCAAGTCAATGACATTGGCTTGCGGAGCGAATCTGTAAAATCCGGGTCAATCCTTCGCCAGTCCCTTCAACACGCCCGCGAAATCCTTCACCCGCGCCAGGAAAATCATCGCCGCAATCACGAACGGCTTGAAGCTCGCCTCGCGATATGTTGCGATGCGGTATTTCTCGAACACCGCCGCCGACACCTCGCCCTGTGCGCAATTGACGCCCGAGATATCCGCCGGCAGGCAGTGCATGTAGAGCGCCTTGCCGCTCCTGGTGAGTTTCATTTTCTTTTCGTCGCACTCCCAGTTCTTGAACTTCGCGTTGTTGGCGAGGCACTCTTTCTCCAACGCCTTCAGTCCGTCCTTGTCGCCCTTCTGCAACAACGACGTGCGGCGCTGCATCACCTGGTAGGGCGCCCACGATTTCGGGTAAACCACGTCGGCATCGCGGAACGCTTCCTCCATGCCCGAAACAACAGCAAACGATCCGCCGCTTTTCTTGCCGTGCTGCCGGGCGATTTCAACGACCTCCGGCAACAATCCATAGCCTTCCGGGCAGGCGAGCGATACGTTCATCCCAAACCGCGTCATCAGCCCTATGATTCCCTGCGGCACGGAGAGCGGCTTGCCGTAACTCGGGGAATACGCCCAACTCATCGCGATCTTTTTCCCTCGCAGACTTTCCAGCGATCCGAAATGATTCTTAAGATAGGTCAAATCCGCCATGCTCTGTGTCGGATGGTCAATATCGCACTGGAGATTGATCACGTTCGGGCGTTGATGGAGAACGCCCGTGTCAAAACCCTCCTGCACCGCAGCAGCGACCTCGCGCATGTACTTGTTGCCCTCGCCGAGATACATGTCGTCGCGGATGCCGATGACCTCGGCCAGGAACGAAATCATGTTCGCCGTCTCACGCACGGTTTCGCCGTGCGCGACCTGCGATTTCTCCTCGTCCATGTCGGCCAACCCCAGCCCCAAGGCATTGACTGCCGACGCGAAACTGAACCGCGTCCGGGTTGACTTATCCCGAAAAATCGAGATCGCCAGCCCCGTGTCGAATACGCGGAACGACTTGCCCGCCTGGTGCATTTCAGAAAACAGCTCGGCCAGCGCGACCACGGCGCGGAGTTCGTCCTCGGACTTTTCCCACGTCAGCAGGAAATCCTTGCCATAGCTGTTGAATTTGAGTTTTTGCAGTTCATCCAGTTGTTTCTTCAGTGTCTTCATGTTTGTGTAAGGTGTTTCGTGCGCCGATTGGGGACACGGGCTTCAGCCCGCTTCAACTTTCGCAGGCATGACGCCTTTGGAAGTCCGCCTGGCCGCTGGTTTCCCGGACGTTGATGCGGCCTGAAGGCTGCGCTCCTCGCGCTGGTAATGCAACGCGGCTCGCTCGACGGCATCAATGATCTGTTGGTAGCCGGTGCAGCGGCAGAGGTTCTGGAAAATCGCGCGTCGGATTTCCTCGCGCGTCGGGTGCGGGTTCTTCAGCAGGAACGCGTGCGCGGTCAGCACCATGCCGGGCGTGCAGTAGCCGCATTGGATTGCGCCGCAATCCACGAACGCCTGCTGCAGCGGATGCAGCATGCCGTCGGATGCGGCCAGGCCTTCGATGGTCAGAATGTGCTGGCCGGCGAAATCCTTTACGCGCTTGATGCAAATCTTCAGCGGTTCGTCGTTGACGAGGATGGTGCAGGCACCGCACGCGCCGACGTCGCAGGCGTTCTTCGCGCCGGTCAGATCGAGGTCCTCGCGTAAAAACTCGACGATGCGCTTCTCCATCGCGGCGGCGGGGACTTCGATTTCCTTTCCGTTGACGAACAGTTTCATGGAAAACCCTCACCCTGACCCTCTCCCGTCCGACGGGAGAGGGGACAGCAATCGGTCGTTTTCTGTTTTGCGAGCGACGATCCGGCAAATCCCGCACTTACG
The DNA here is from genome assembly GCA_002479245.1 of Verrucomicrobia subdivision 3 bacterium UBA7542. Lineage (GTDB taxonomy): Bacteria > Verrucomicrobiota > Verrucomicrobiia > Limisphaerales > UBA11358 > UBA11358. The sequence goes on from DLMG01000368.1 coordinate 7,450, forward strand.
ATTGCGAGAGAGACGGAGTGCGATTCTCCCTCTCCCATCGGATGGGAGAGGGCCGGGGTGAGGGTTAGTAAGTTCATTTGCATCCCTCCCCGCAGCCTGTCGGTTCAGGCAACGCGCCCAAATGAATCGGCAACGTGAAATGCCGCCGGCCCGTCGCATTGAAGATCGCGTTGGCAATTGCCGGCGCGAGAATTTCATTCGCCGGTTCGCCGATGCTTTTCGCGCCGCTCGGCGAAACGGGGTCGGGATTCTCGATGATGATGGCCTTCATCTCCGGCAAATCCATCGAACGCGGGATGCGATAGGTGTTGAGGTTGAGCGTGGTCATTTTGCCGCCGGGCGCCTTCACTTCCTCGTGCAGCCCGTAGCCCGTGCTCATCGCCATGCCGCCGTAAATCTGCCCGCGCACCATCTCCGGATTCACCGCGCGCCCCACGTCGTGCGCGGCGACGGCGTTGAGCAACTTGACCTTGCCGGACTTTTTATTCACGGTCAACTCGACCGCCTGACAGCCATAGACCCA
>DLMG01000130.1 GCA_002479245.1 Verrucomicrobia subdivision 3 bacterium UBA7542
ACTGGCGGGCGGCATCGGCCAGTTCGCCAATCAACTCAAGGCCGTGCTGTTCACGGTGGCATTTGCGGGCATCGCGTCGTTCATCCTGCTCCAGATCGTCAACCGGCTGGTCGGTCTGCGCGTGGATGTCGAAGACGAAGATGCCGGCCTGGACCTCACGCAGCACGGCGAACGCGCTTATTCTGAATAACCGGGAGAAAATTCCTTATGAAAAAGATCGAAGCCATCATCAAGCCGTTCAAGCTGAACGAAGTCAAATCGGCCCTGAACGAAATCGGCATCCAGGGCATGACCGTCTCCGAAGTGAAGGGCTTCGGGCGCCAGAAAGGCCACACGGAAATTTATCGCGGCAGCGAATACACCGTGGACTTCCTGCCGAAGATTAAAATCGAAACTGTGCTCCCGGACGCGCTGGTGCAACCGGCCGTTCAAGCCATCATCAAGGCGGCCAAGACCGGCAAGATCGGCGACGGCAAAGTGTTTGTATCGTCCATTGACGACACCTACCGCATCCGCACCGAGGAACGGGGAGACAGCGCGGTGTAGTCTGACCAGGCCAATTTATTTCAACATCTCTCTCACTTTCGCCGCATCCTGCGTCGGCGGCTGGCAGGAATTTCCAGTGCAAAGATAAACCACCGGACTGTCTTTGGCGGGCAGAGTCCGCGCAAATTCCCCAACCGCGCCAGCGGTGCCGAGCACGACCTTGTCCGGCTGATAAACCGAATGCACGGCGCGCAACAGTTCGCGCGCTTTCGGGGAGGTTGAATCACCGGCAATGACGACGCGGCGGGGTCCTTCGAGCTGGAAATCCAGCGCGTGCAGCATGAACGGCATGGCCTGCGGAAAATTCTGCAGGCGATGCGCAAACAACCGCAGCGTGGCCTCGGCCGGCTTCTTGAAATCCTCGCGCCCGGTGATCGCGGCCAGTTTCAGCAGCGCGAGCGTGGCGACGGAATTGCCCGACGGCTCCGCGCCGTCGTAGTCGTCCTTCACGCGCAAAATCAAATCTTTCGCGCCGCTGGCGCTTTGCCAGAAACCGCCGTTCTCCGTGTCGAAAAATTTCGCGATCATCGCCTCGGCCAGCGCAATGGCGAAATTGAGATGCTGCGGTTCAAGTGTTGCTTCATACAAATCAACCACCCCGGAGAGCTGGAACGCATAGGCTTCGAGCAACTGCACATTGTCGCGTTCGCCGTCGCGCCAGCGATGAAATAACGTGCTTCCGGCATCCTGCCGGAAGTTCATTTTTTCAGTTTGTTCTGCCGACAAGATGTCGGCAGCACGTTGCACCCAAAGTTTCGCCTGAATGAACGCCAGGTTCTTCTCCGCTGCCGCGCGATACTTTTCATCGCCGAGAACGGCATAAGCCCGAGCCAGCGCGCCCAGCATCAGGCCGTTCCACGAAGCGAGGATTTTGTCGTCGAGATGCGGCCGGACGCGCCGGCTCCGCGCGGCAACCATTTTCTTTTTGGCGGAGGCGAGGAGCGCGGAATCGTCTATTGTCGTAGCGGCGTCTCGGAAGAGCGCCGCTGATTCTTTGCTCGAAAGTTGGCGGCGCTCTTCCGAGACGCCGCTACGTCCGTGGGCGGGTGGAAGCGGATTGACCACACTCAAAACGTTTTGTCCTTTCAGCGGCTGTGGATGGCTGTGGTCAACGAAGTTACCTTCCTTGGTGATGCCGAAGTGGCGCGCAGCGACGTTGAATTCTTCCGGCGAAAGCAGTTTCGACAATTCCGCGCGCGTCCAGCAATAGAACTTGCCCTCGTGGCCTTCGCTGTCGGCGTCCTCGGCGGAATAAAAACCGCCGGCGGGATGCGTCATGTCGCGCAGCACGTAATCGAGGATGTCGCGGGCGGTTTCGGCGAAAGGAGTGTTGGAGTGCTGGAGTGCTGGAGTGTTGGTTTTTTCATCATTCCATTTCTCCACCACTCCATCACTCCGTTTATTTTCTGCAACGAGATGGGCGTCAAGGTAAAGTTGCGCGAGTTGCGCGTTGTCGTAGAGCATCTTCTCGAAATGCGGCACAAGCCATTCGGCGTCCACCGAGTAACGCGCGAACCCGCCGCCCAACTGGTCGTGAATGCCACCGGCGGCCATGTGGTCGCAGGTGTGCAGCACCCTGCGCGCGGCTTCATTATCGTGAAAACGTTTCGCGCAGCGCAGCAGCAGCGATGGCAGGCTGGGCTGTGGAAATTTCGGCGCGCCGCCGAAACCGCCGTGACGCGGGTCGAACATTTGCTTGAAAAATTCACCCGCGTTTTTGAGCGCGTCAATGGTCAGAGGCAAATCCCCCGCAGTCGCATTCGCGGCCGCGGCTTCAAGTCGGGCATGGATGTCGGCGGCGGAACCGGCAATTTCGCCGCGGCGGGTTTGCCAGACTTCGTGGATTTGCTGAAGCAATCGCAGAAAGCCCGGACGACCCTGACGATTGTCCGGTGGAAAATAAGTGCCGCCAAAAAACGGCTTCCGTTCCGGCGTGAGAAAAACATTCAGCGGCCAGCCGCCGGAGCCGGTCGTGGCCTGCACGAAGGTCATGTAAATTTTGTCCACGTCAGGCCGCTCCTCGCGATCCACCTTGATGCTGACGAAGTGCCGGTTCAAAAACGCCGCGACCTTTTCGTCCTCGAACGATTCGCGTTCCATGACGTGGCACCAGTGGCAGGTCGAATAGCCGATGCTGAGAAAGATTGGCCGGTTTTCAACCCGCGCTTTTTCAAACGCCTCATCACCCCAGGCGAACCAGTCCACGGGATTGTGCGCGTGCTGGAGCAGGTAGGGCGATTTTTCGCGCGCAAGGCGGTTGGTGCATTTATGAGCGGCGGACTTCATGCAACTTATGGTGACAATAAGCGAATCCAGAGCGAACTAAAAGGGAAACATTGAACATCCAACATTCAACATCGAATTTCCAAGTGTTGGCTTCTGGATTCGATGTTGAGCGTTGAATGTTGGATGTTCGATGTCAACGATACCAATTTTGCGTCGTCACTGGCAGGCGACTGCGCTAGCCTGCTGGCATGTTATCCGCCAAACCATGGCGAGGCGAAGCCGTGCTCCAGTTTTGCGGGGCGCAGCTTTTTTGCTTTTGTCTCGGCCTGCTGATTGCCGGCCTGTTGCAAAAAGCTGGGCTCGCCGCGTTCCAGCCGCCGGACGGTTTTGGCGCGGTGCTGCTGGGCACGCTGGGTTTTCAGGGGATGGCTTGGCTGCTCATTTTATTTTTTTTGCGGCAACATCAAGCTGGCTGGCGCGAGGCACTTGGTTTTCGCGGGCCGCGGTTGCCCCGTGCGCTGCTCCTGGCCCTGTTGCTGGCCATCGCCATTCTGCCGGTGGCGTGGGGTTTGCAATTCATTTCGGTGGATGCGCTGACGCGGGCCGGCTGGCCGCCCGAAGAGCAACTCGCCGTAACGCTGCTGGCAAACACAACCTCCTGGTGGATGCGGGTTTATCTTGGCGCGTTCGCCGTCGTGCTCGCGCCGGTGGCCGAGGAATTTATTTTTCGGGGCATGCTGTATCCATTCGTCAAACAACTCGGGTGGCCGCGACTGGCGTGGGTTGGCGTCAGTTTTGCGTTTGCGTTGATCCATGACGATGCCGCGACGTTCGTACCGCTGTTTGTGCTGGCACTCGCATTGACGTGGCTTTACGAAAAGACGGACAACCTGCTCGCGCCCATCACCGCGCACAGCCTTTTTAATGTGGCGAACCTTGTCGTGCTTTTCTTCGCGCAAAATTTTCCAGTGCCGTCAAAATGAATGAATTTGAACTCATCGCACGCCTGACGAAATCGCCGCCGACGAACCAATCCGTCGTGATCGGCGCGGGCGATG
>DLMG01000236.1:0-4512 GCA_002479245.1 Verrucomicrobia subdivision 3 bacterium UBA7542
GCGAAGTTACAGGATTGTATTACAGAAGAAGTGTTGCCTTCCTCTCACAGCGAGCGGACCTAAAAGTTCGCGGCGCACTCGAAGAGGGCGCATTTCAATTTTTGAGCAGGGCTATATAAATCGGAAACCGCAGCGTTTGCGTTATTTCATTAACACCCTGCTTCAGCGGGGTGTTGGTGGCCGACCTGACGTCGTAACCGCTTCAGCGGTTTTGTCCGCGCGGAAAACCGCTGAAGCGGTTGGCGGGCCTCGGCTTTGCCCCACACCCCGCTGAAGCAGGGTGTTAATGAGAGCCAGATAGGAACCCGCACAAAAAGTTCGCGACGCACTCAAAGGAAGCGCATCCGCACATTGCCCTAACGTTGATGGCAACAGCGGAGCGCCGATTTCCGATCCGGCGCGTTCTCAACACCCGCCGGGCCGGAGGCCGGCGCTCCGGGGGCAGTGCGGTTGCGCCACTCGAAGGCAGCGGGGACTTGAAGGCTTGTTGCCCGAAGGGCAGCGGCGTAGCCTGCCGCGTTCACGACGCCGCATGGAACGAGCCGGGCGTTGCGCGATCACGCGCCGGCGCAGTTGCAGTTCGAAGGCGGAGACTGAAAAACATGAAACTGACAGCATTCATTTCACTGGTTGCCATTCTGTTGGTTTCCAGTTCGATGGCTGCCGTTTTCGGTGCGGTCACCCATCCAGCCGGACCGGGCCAGGCCACCGCTCCGGACTTTGGCCCGAATGTTCTGATCTTCGACCCGTCCATGACAAATATTCAGAGCCAGATTGATGACGTCTTCAGCAGACAGGAGCGCAGCCAGTTCGGTTCCACTCGTTATGCGTATCTCTTCAAGCCGGGAAAGTACAACCTGGATGTGCAGTTGGGTTTCTACATGCAAGTGCTGGGCTTGGGGCAATCACCTGACAGCGTTGTCATCACCGGCGCGGTGCGGTCCAAGGCACGCTGGATGAGGAACAACAATGCCACCTGCAATTTCTGGCGCAGCGTGGAGAATCTTTCGGTGATTCCCACCCTGGATCAAAGTGTCAATATCTGGGCAGTTTCGCAGGGCACCGCCTTGCGCCGGATGCATGTGAAGGGCGCTTTGAATCTCTGGGACGGCGGATGGGCCAGCGGCGGTTTCATCGCGGACTGCAAGATTGACGGCCAGGTGAATTCAGGATCTCAGCAGCAATGGTTCTCCCGGAACGCTGAATGGGGCAGTTGGACGGGCGGAACGTGGAACATGGTGTTCGTTGGCACGGTCAATCCGCCGATGGCCGCCTGGCCGACGTTACTCAACACGGTGATCAACCAAACGCCGCTGATTCGGGAGAAACCGTATCTCTTTGTGGACGAGCGCGGACGCTACTTTGTCATGGTCCCACGCCTCGAGATCAACGGCAGGCCGGGAACCACCTGGTCCACCGGGACAACCTTCGGAACGCCCCTCCCGATTGATCGGTTCTATGTGGCTCGTCCGGAAACCGACAATGCCGCCAGCATCAATGCCGCATTGAACCTGGGGAAAAACCTGCTGCTCACTCCCGGGATTTATCATCTGGAAAGCAGCATCCGGGTCACACGGCGGGGCACCATCGTGCTCGGGCTGGGCTATCCGACCCTGCAACCGGTCAGCGGAACTCCCGCCCTGGTGATTTCCGATGTCGCTGGCGTGAAAGTGGGGGGAATCTTGTTCGAAGCGGGAGCCATCAATTCACCCACCCTGTTGCAGGTCGGGGAGCCGGGCAGTTCCGCATCCCATGCAGCGGACCCTCTGTTTCTCTACGACATTTGCTGCCGGGCCGGAGGCGCATTGACTGGAGAGGCGACCTGCTTTGTCACGATCAACTGCAACAATGTCGTGGGTGATAACTTCTGGCTCTGGCGCGCGGATCACGGCCAGGGCGCGGGCTGGAACTCGAATCAGAACAAGAACGGTCTGATCGTGAACGGCAACAACGTCACCCTCTACGGCCTGTTCGTTGAGCATTGCCAGGAGTATCAAACGGTGTGGAATGGCAACGGCGGACGCGTCTATTTCTATCAATCCGAAATGCCCTATGATCCGCCGAGCCAGGACGCCTGGCGGAATGGAGCGGTCAACGGGTATGCCTCCTACAAAGTGGGCAATGCGGTCACGACCCATGAAGCGTGGGGGATCGGCGTCTATTGTGCGTTCCATGCCGCGCCCATCGTGGCCGAAAATGCCATCGAAACCCCGGCTGCTCCCGGAGTGAAGATGCACCATCTGGTGACGATTCGGCTGGGCTGGCGGCCCGGCAGCGGCATCAATCATGTCATTAACGGCACCGGTGCGTCCGTGATCTCGACCAGGCGGGCGACAATGAATTAAAACGGGATTTCACGGGCAGTCTGATACCAGTTTCAGCATGTAATTGCACTATTTCGCATTTTTTGCACCGGCGCTCTGTGAGCGCCGGTGAAATCAATGGCGACGGTCGCAGACCGCCGCTACAGCCAGATGGCGAATAACTTCGTGAACAAAGAAAACAACTTTGCCTTGCCGCTAGTTGAATCTAGGAGTTTTCTTATACCATGATTGATTCTATCTATAACGAAGGCGGAGGCACGCCGATTGAATTTGATCCAAAAAAGCTTAAATACAACTCGGATGGCATCCCCATTTTGAGTGCCCGAGAAATTGAAGCCGTCGCAAACGAATTACTCCAAAAGTACTGCTCTAATGTATTACACAAACCATCCATGACGCCGGTTGTCGAAATAATTAGACGACTTGGAGAGCGAACAGGTCTTTTATTTGCGATTGAAGATTTGGGCCATAAGGGAACAGCGAAAGTGCTCGGCAAAGTAAGTTTCCACAAAAAGACACTCTATTTAGACACTTCGTTAGATAACGAGCTAAAAGCAGCTTTCAGATTTACTGCGGCCCATGAAATTGGCCATTGGGTTTTGCATCGCTACAATTACAAGAATTGGAAATTTCAATCGCATAATGAAACAAGTGGCGGTTTGCAAGACGATGACAGCACGTTGTGTCGATTGGAAAACCGAACACAAAGTGATTGGTTGGAATTTCAAGCAAATGTGTTTGCCGCATCGCTCGTCACTCCTCGCGAAATGTTCATTGTTGCGCTAAAGCAAATACAAAAAACCATCGGTATTGATAAGAACATCGGACGAATTTATCTTTCGAATGCGCCATACAGTCGTCGAGATTACGAAACAACTGTAAGTCAGTTGGCCCAAGTTTTTCATATTTCAAAAAAATCAGTGCGTGTTCGAACAAGAACATTGCGACTGATCGAAGGCGAAGACAGAAGCGAGAACAAAACATGCCGAATAAATCCATTCACAGTTCTGACATCACTGCAAAATTAGGGACAGTTGATTAAAGCCCTCTTTCTAGGGTTTTTCAAAGATTCTCGTCCGGGTTATTCACAGAAATCGCGCGAAAAAAGAGAGTTCTTCACATTGTTAACAACGTTCAATTTCATTTGAATTGGTTTTTTGTTAATAAATCGGAAATGATTGATTCCGTTTCCGAAACCGCCGGCGCAGCGGCGGATTTAAAAAAAACGCGCAGGCAAAAGGCGGCTCGGGAGGACGCCCGCCCCACCATTGACCGGTTGCCGCCGCATTCGCCGGAGGCCGAGCAGGGCGTGCTGGGTTGCGCGCTGCTTTCGCCAAACGAATGCGTGGGCGAATGCATCGAAAAGCTCAAGGACGGCGGCCAGGAAGTTTTCTACGACCTGCGGCACCAGACGATTTACGAAATGCTGGCGACCATGTTCAACGAACGGATGCCCATTGACGTCATCACCGTTCAACAACGCCTCAAAGATAAACAGCTTTTGGAACAGGTCGGCGGCATTGCTTATCTGGCGCAACTTCAGGATGCCGTGCCGAGCGCGGCGAATCTCTCCTACTATCTCGACATCGTGCAGGAAAAATTCCTGCTGCGGAAAATGATTGCCACCTGCACGGACGTCGTCGGGCGGGTTTATGATTATGAAGGCGAGGTGGATGCGTTGATGGACGAGGTGGAGCGCGATATTCTGCGCATCAGCGAATCGCGCGCGCAAAGCAGCGTGCTTTCAACCAAGGAACTGGTGGGCAAGGCCATCGGGACGATTGAAAATTATTTCAGCCGCAAAGGCGTGTTGAACGGCCTGGCCACGGGTTTCACGGATCTGGACCGGATAACGGACGGTTTGCACGGGAGTGAAATGATTGTCATCGCCGCCAGGCCATCCATGGGAAAAACGTCCATCGCTCTCAATATCGCGGAGCACGTCGTGCTGGAGCAAAAGTTGCCGGTGGCCGTGTTCAGCCTGGAAATGAGCGCGGAGGCGCTGGTGTTGCGCATGATGTGTTCGCTCGCGCGGGTGAATCTGCGCAGCATCCGCGAAGGCTTCATGAGCGAGTCGGATTTCCCGAAGCTGACCAGCGCGGCGGGCCGGCTGGCGGGCGCGCCGTTGTTCATTGACGATTCGGCGGCGCTTTCGATTTTGCAATTGCGGGCGCGGGCGCGGCGGCTG
>DLMG01000236.1:4691-5728 GCA_002479245.1 Verrucomicrobia subdivision 3 bacterium UBA7542
ATTTCCAGCGGCATCAAGGCGCTGGCGAAGGAATTGAAGGTGCCGGTGCTCGTGCTCAGCCAGTTGAACCGCGAATTGGAGCGGGATAAAAGCCGCAAGCCGCGGTTGTCCGATTTGCGTGAATCGGGCGCGATTGAACAGGACGCCGACGTGGTGGGTCTGTTGTACAAGCCGAACGCCGGCGAAGATGAAGATGGCGCCGCAGTGGAAGAGCCGGATGGACTGCCGATTAATCTGTTGATTGCGAAGCAGCGCAACGGCCCCACGGGCGATGTAAACTTAACCTTTTTGAAACCGTACACTCGTTTTGAAAGCGCAGCCAAAGTCAGCGACGAAGACGTGCCGGTGGACCAATAGACGATGAAATCATTTTCCCGCCTGTTCGGAATCTGGCTGCTGCTCGGCTGCGCGTCAGCTGTGTGGGCGCAGCCGGCCGGCCCGAAAATTGACCGCGTGGACGTGAAGTATATCGGCCCGGCGTCGGTCAGCGAACAATTCGTTCGTTCCAACATCCGCCTCAAAGCCGGCGACATTTATCTTCCCATGGCCACCGAGGACGACATCCACGCGCTCTATGCGACCGGGCAGTTTTACAACATCCGCGTCACGGCGGAACCGGCCGATGACGGCGGAGTGGTGCTCACCTACGTGGTGCAGGCGCGGCCGCGGCTGACGGACATCAAGATTCAGGGCAACAAAAAACTCAGTGATTCCAAAATCTGGAAAAAAATCACCGTGAAAGTCGGCCAGCCATTCGACGAGCAGAAAATGTTCAGCGACTGCCAGGAAATCCAGAAGCTTTACGAAAAATATGGCCGTGCCGGCACCCAGGTGAAATATGTTCCGAACATTGACGAGAATGCGGGCCGGGGCACGGTCACCTTTGAAATCACCGAAGCGCAAAAGATCAAAATCAAGCAGATTGATTTGATCGGCGCGGCGGCTTTCTCGCAAAAGGAACTGCGCAAACAACTCAAGACCAAGCGGCGCTGGATGTTTTCATGGCTGACGGGCAGCGGCGTGTTCAAGGAGGACGA
>DLMG01000055.1:0-1740 GCA_002479245.1 Verrucomicrobia subdivision 3 bacterium UBA7542
AGCATGATTTTGAAACGGTCGGACGGCGCGCGATACAAAATGCCGCCGCCCACGCCGCTTAGCCAGTTGCCCGGTTGCTCCTCGCCAGGCAGATAATCCACAAACGCGCTGGAGGCGTTGACCCCCAGATTCCAGCGCTGGCTTTTATCGAGCGGCACAAGGTAATTCGCGTTGAACAGCACAAATTGCCGCGCGCTGATTTCCTGGAAATAATAACCGGGCAGCGACAGTGGAAATTCCGCCACCAGCGGCAAATATCCGCCGAGGCGATACGCGCTGAAACGGTCGGCGTCCACGCTCGTGCCGGCCGTCAGCCGCACATAAAAATTCTGCTGGCTCTTGGGCAGCGTGTAGGACAGTGCCGCTTCGGCCCAAAACAAATGCGATTGCTCTTCGACTTCGCGGTCGCCGTTGATGCCATACGTCCCGGAATGGGTGCGAAACTGGCCTTCGTACCAGACGGACAATTCCATCGCGAGCGCGGGGAACAGCGTCGGTTCGATGCCACCCCAGCGCAAACCGGTGCGCACGCTGAACTCGCCGCGATCCTCCGGCAGTTGGAACGTGGACGACGTGCTGTCGGCGCGGTCGAAAGTGGAATAGTGCGCCGTTCCGCGCAAAACCAAATTCAACGGAATCTGGTCGGCGGGGTTGAACAAATGATAAATGCTTGCTGAAATTTCACCGCCGCTGCCCTCAAAAGACTGGCTGGGATAATAGGTGCCGCCGTGGATTTCATTGTAACTGTCCGCAAAACCGCCGCCCGCCAGACCGATGGCGAAGTCCGTATTCGGCCCCAGCCCGTGGACAAAGCCGAATTCGGAATCCAGATACACCGGCGCGAGCGCCAGCCGCAGCGTCAGGTTCGTGCGCAGGAAATCCGGCTGGTTGTGATAGAAAAACACGTACCCGGTGAACGGCGCGTGGCCTTCCAGCGCCTGATTGTAGCCGAGCTGGATCAGGTCGCGCTTGACCGGATCAATTTGTGCGAATGCGAAAATTGGGGCGAACAACGTCAGCCACAACAGCGCGCGCCCGATTGGTTTCATCGCCATTTTCGTAACGCAAAGCCGCGCCGCCAGCAAGCGCGAAACCATGGTAGTGACTTGTTGGGTGGGGCGAATTGCATCATTACCGAATCCACTCCCCGCTGGACACGCGGAAAATTTTCCGGCCTACTGTTACGCCAATGCCGCCACTCAACGCCGAATTGCTGGCCAAGGCCAAGTCGCTTGGTTTCTCCGACCGGCAAATCGCCCATTTGACCGGCACCACTGAGGACAAAATTCGCGCCCTGCGGAAAAAGCTCGGCCTGGTGCCCAGCTACCGGCTGGTGGACACTTGCGCCGCCGAGTTCGAGGCTTACACACCGTATTATTATTCCACCTACGACCGCGGCGATGACGAGGTCAAAAAGACATCGAAGAAGAAAGTGATGATTCTCGGCGGCGGGCCGAACCGCATCGGCCAGGGAATTGAATTTGATTATTGCTGTGTCCATGCCGCGTTTGCGCTCAAGGAAGACGGTTTTGAAACCATCATGGTCAATTCAAATCCCGAAACCGTTTCGACCGATTACGACACCAGCGACAAACTTTTCTTCGAGCCGCTCACGCTCGAAGACGTGCTGCACATTTACGAACGCGAGCAATGCTGGGGGGCGATTGCGCAGTTCGGCGGGCAGACGCCGTTGAACCTGGCGCTCGGCCTCCAGAAAAACGGCGTCAACATCATCGGCAC
>DLMG01000055.1:1823-4052 GCA_002479245.1 Verrucomicrobia subdivision 3 bacterium UBA7542
TCGCCCCAAAGCATCGAGATTGCCGAGGACCGCAAGCTCTTCGCCGCGATGCTCGACAAGTTGAAAATTCCCCAGCCGCCCAACGGCATCGCCACCAACGAAGTCGAGGCGCTCGCGGTGGCTAAAAAACTGGACTATCCGGTTCTCGTTCGACCGTCCTTCGTCCTGGGCGGACGCGCGATGCAGATCGTTTATTCCGACGCCGAGCTTCAGCATTACATGCGTTTTGCGGTGGAGGCGTCGCCGGAACGCCCGGTGCTCGTGGATGAATTTTTGGAAGATGCGACCGAAGTGGACGTGGATTGCATCGCGGATGTCGGCCATTTTGACAATCCGGCCAAGGGTCACATTGTCATCGGCGCGTTGCTGGAGCACATTGAATTTGCCGGTGTTCATTCCGGCGATGCCGCGATGGTTTTGCCGCCGCATACACTTTCCAGGAAAGTCATCGAGACGATTCGCGACCACACGCACGCGATGGCGCGCGAGTTGAAAGTGATCGGCCTGATGAACGTTCAATATGCGGTGAAGGGCGAAAAGGTTTACGTGCTCGAAGTCAACCCGCGCGCGTCGCGCACCGTGCCGTTCGTAAGCAAGGCGATTGGTTTTCCGCTGGCGAAGCTCGCCGCGAAAGTCATGGCCGGAAAAACCTTGAAGGAACTCGGTTTCACCAGGGAAATCTGGCCGAAGTATTGGGCGGTGAAGGAATCCGTTTTTCCGTTCAACCGTTTTCACGGGCAGGACATTTTGCTCTCGCCGGAAATGCGCTCAACCGGCGAGGTCATGGGACTCGACGCAGACCGCGGCATCGCCTACGCCAAGTCGCAGATGGCCGCCGGCTCACCGCTGCCGCTCGGCGGAAAAGTTTTCATCAGTGTCAGCGACGCGCACAAAAAGGAGGTCGCGGCGGTGGCGAAACAATTTACGGATTTGGGTTTCGAGCTGGCCGCCACCAGCGGCACGGCGGCTGTTCTGGAAAAGGCGGGGCTGAAGGTGCAGCGCATTTTCAAACTCGCCGAAGGCCGGCCGAACGCGATTGACCTGCTCAAAAACAAGGAAATCCAGCTCGTCATCAACACACCCTCCGGCGCCACCACCCTGGCCGACGGAGTGAAAATCCGCACCACCGCCGTCTATACCGGCACGCCCATCATGACGACCTTGAGCGGGGCCAAGGCCGCCGCCCGGGGCATCGCCGCGTTGAAAAAGAGCGGTTACGGCGTACAGACGTTGCAGGAATATCTCTGAGTTGGAGTTCAAGCTTCAGCTTGCTTCAGCCGCCGCACTTCCAAACAAGCTAAAGCTTGAACTCCAACGCGCTTGTCCTACTTTGGCCACAATGAAATCCGGGGCCGCTCCGTTGTTGTCCTTGCTCAAGCAATATTTCGGGTTCACCTCCTTCCGCCCGTTGCAGGAGGAAATCATCCGCGATTCGCTGGCCGGGAAGGATGTTTTCGCGCTGTTGCCCACCGGCGGCGGCAAATCGCTCTGCTTTCAACTGCCCGCGATGGCACAACCCGGCTTGACGGTCGTGGTGTCGCCGCTGATTGCATTGATGAAAGACCAGGTCGACGCGATGCAGGCCGGCGGCATTCCGGCGACATTTCTCAACTCCTCGCTCGGCCAGAACGAATCGCGGGCGCGGCTGCGCGGCCTGCACCACGGCGAGTTCCGTCTGCTTTACGTTGCGCCGGAGCGGCTGATGCTTTCGGGATTTCTTTCGGATTTGCAACGTTGGAATGTGCGTTTGCTGGCCGTGGATGAGGCGCATTGCATCAGCGAGTGGGGACACGATTTCCGCCCGGAATACCGCCAGCTCGCGGAGTTGCGAAAGCTTTTTCCCGAAACGCCGATGATGGCGCTCACCGCCACCGCCACCGAACGCGTGCGCGCCGACATCATCAAACTGCTCAACCTGCGCGAGCCGCGTTGCTATGTCGCCAGCTTCAACCGTCCGAACCTCACCTATCGCGTGCTGGCCAAAAACAAACCTTACGATCAAGTATTGGAATTCGTCCGCTCGCGACCGAAGGAAAGCGGCATTGTTTATTGCCAGTCGCGAAAATCCGCCGAGAGCGTGGCGCTGCGTTTGAACGGGGACGGAGTAAAAGCCAAACCGTATCATGCCGGGTTGACGCCGAAGGAACGGTCGGAACATCAGGAACTTTTTCTGCGCGACGACGTGCGCGTGATTTGCGCCACGATTGCCTTCGGCATGGGCATCAACAA
>DLMG01000173.1 GCA_002479245.1 Verrucomicrobia subdivision 3 bacterium UBA7542
GCGGACATGGGTGCGACTCCAACCAGCGCCAGTGCGGCGAGATAACCCGTTGCGCCGCCGTGGCCGACTGACGAATAAAAAAACGCCACCGCAAAGACGGCGGCGAGCAACAAGCCGATTTGGATTGGCGAAAGATCAACCATGGGCCGGAGGCAATGGAGATTCCAAAAGCATTTTTTGTTGAACGGAATGAAACACCAAGCGTTATATCTTGTCAAATATAACGCCGACCTGAAATTGCCCAATCAGGAGCCGGGACGAATCTTTTCCTTGGGTTGTCAAACACACAGAAGCCGCCGCAGTTGTTTCCAGTGGGCAGCGGTCGCGCGCAGGCTTGCCTGTTCCATCTGCCGATAGAGAGCCACGACTTTGCCGCCGGTTTCCGTCAGTTCCGTGCCGCCGCCGCCTTCACCGCCGTGCGCGGCGATGACGAGCGGTTCCTTGAAGCAGCGGTTCATCGTCTGGACGAGTGACCACGCGCGCATATAGGACATGCCCATCCGTTTTGCCGCCTGGTTGATGGAGCCGGTCTGCCCGATCAGCGCGAGCAACTCCGCCTTGCCGGGCCCCAGCGCGATGTCGCCGCCACAAAGAAGGCGGAAGCGGGGTTGCACCGAAGGGGCGCGGATTGATTTGGCTTTCTTCCTCATGGGCAACGCCGGCAAATTAGAACGGCCATAAATTTTCCCGGTTTGCGTGGCGATTGCAAGAATTCAAATGCAAACAGCTTTCGACTAACGGAACGAACCAGGGCGTACCTTTACACTGCGATAAGCCAGGTTGCATCGTTTCGGTAGGAACGCCGGATTCATCCGGCAGGACATATAATCACGCGTGCCCGCTGCCGCATGAATGCGGCGTTCCCGTCGCAGTGCCCAGGTACGCCCAACGAACCATTTCCACCTCCATTGATTGAAACTTTCTCTGAAATAAATGTTATGGCATCGGTCGCTATTGGCTGGCAGCGAAAATATTTAACTTGATAATAGGTTGACGATTCTGCTGGCATCATCTTTGTTGGTGGATCAATCGGGCTCCTTTCTACAAAGCAAAAGCCCCGACGGTTAAGGCCGGGGCTCCAGGGTTTGGTTTGAGGTTGAGGTCAGTTGCCCGGTGGGGCGGGGACATGCCGTAAGCGATCAGGTTTACGAGCCGATTCGTGGAGGACACAGACGGGATAAAAATGATCGTCCGGTCATCTACTTATAACGCAAAAGAAGCAGCCATTGCGGTGGATTAATTCCCATGGCCCTGATAACCGACGTAAACCTGAACAGTCGGAGGAACCAATCCGACACCACCAGGACAAATCACGCGCGAACAGGCGTTGCTGGTTAAGGACCAACTGCTGGCCCGCGAGATTGACTGGCAAGTGCTTTGTAACAGCTTGTTTTAATTTTTGGAGGTAGCTGTGCAGCCTATCCTCATATTAGGCGGCGGCATTTGCAATATGAAGTAACGCTGCACGGATAATCTCGCGCCGTTTTTCTGGCGACACCAACCGCTCTGCTGGTGATAAACCAGAACCATGCTTCGCCTCGCAGATGCGCCACTTCTTCAAGTCGCGCTCAATCTGTTTGGCTAAAGCTAAAACGGCATCTGCTTCTGGCCTGTTATTGCTAGACCACGGCGTAGAACCACGGCCAGGGCCTGCGCGCCAATCAGCTATCTTACTTTGGTCAATTCCGACACGATAATGTTCTGTCTTCATTTGATATACTTGTTTGTCTTCGGGATGAATAATGGAACTCGCTCATTGCCTCATCCATAAAAACTCTGTCTGCGGTTGGATTTTGCAAATAACCTGCTGCCCGAAGTTTCGGCCTATAATTCAGGCAGAACTTTTCCGCGCAGTTACAACAAAACAGCGACAACTGTTGACCATATAATTCGGCAGTGACTTCTTTTTTGAAAAAATTAAACATGGCGAGTGTTTATCAATTCATCTTCCTTACGATGTAAGTAACCTCTTTGCCGTTGCGAACTAGCGATATGCCAGCACGTCCGCACCTATTATCCCAGCTTTCATCACTTGTGGAAAATGTCCACAACTCATCGCCGTCTTGCATTTCGGCGAGTAATTCGCGCCATTGATGGTTGCTAAAACCGAACGGCACTGGCGAATCACCGAGCCGAGGGTCAGTGACCATGTTTTCATTTTCCGCCTCCTGAATGGAGGCATATTTCCTTATGAACCTATGTCTATGAACCTCTTGCAGCGTCAATGTTTGGGATGTTTTTGGGCGGGGTTGAATCAGGGAGTCATTTGCCATTATTCCCCGCGCTGCTGCTATTAGTGCGCTGTATTTGTCCCTTTTTTTGAAAATATTAAACATGGGTAGTGTCCTAACTTTAATTTTGTTTCTGGCGATGAAAGTAAAATGTTCCGCTCATTGACATTATTCCACCTGGGTCTGATGGGTCATCGTGCCGCATCATCGAAACTTGATACCCATTTGAATTGGAAAAGCTGATTGCATCGCTTACCGCTCCAATCATGCCGCAGGTCATTATTCGGGCTGCGCCTTGCTTTAATAAAACCATTAGGTTTTCTGGAGAAGTCTTAATATAATCGCTTTCGTTTTTTGGGGGATTTTTGATTGTCGAATAATTCATTTTAACCCTTTCACGTCTTTGACGATTTGAACGCGCATAGTCGTTTCCGTTGACACCACTGGCCGCATTTAACACACACGTCGCCCTCTTCTCATATCAATTTCCATAGGTCTGGAATCTCTTTGACTTTGGAACTGTAAAAAGGTCGCTCGAAAGTGAGCCGCAGCATGGATTTCTTGTCCACGTCAGGTATGCGCAACTTGAACGTGTCCAAAAACAATCTTACCAAAAAATCATAACCTTTGCGGTTGCCGGCGCTAACTAGCTTGCGCATTTCTGAGATAATGGTTGGAAGCGCATCAACTGCCGACCTCAAAAATGCACTATCTTCACTAAACTTCTTCAATCCCTGCTCGAAGTCATCAGCCATCAAAATCGCATCTGGTGCGTGTCCGCCTTCGTGAGAAATCTTGAGATAAGAAAACTCATAATAAATGTTCGCGAGCGTGTTGCGAATCTCTTGCGGCAAGTCTGAAATGTCCTCTCCAAAATGGCGTTTTATCGTCTGTCGAGCACGGCTTAGTGCTTCTTTATTGATTGGGGTCATATTGTTATGCCGTCTAACGAATCAAGCTCAGCCACAGCCACGACGAACGCGGCTGAAGCTGGGCAAAACCAAAAGGACTCAAATGCAAAATAATCACACGCAAAACTGCAAGGGCAGTGGCTGTTGGCTGCAGCGCATTGTTGAACTGAGCCGCTGCGCGGCAGGGGAAGTCTGTCAGCGGACGGTCAAAACCAACCAGGGAGGGTCGAATGAAAACCAGCCACTTTGAGGGACGCATTGCGTTGAGTGCCGTGAGAACGGCACAAAGACGCGATGAACATACTCAACGTGAGCCTGCAACATTCGATTTTGACATTGGCGGCGCATGGCTGGTCGCACCGGCGGATTGCGCGCGAACTGGACCTCAACCGGGAGACGGTGGGCAAATATCTGCGACTGGCCCGGTCAAAACCGGCCATTTCGACCCCCGGCTCGGAGTCTGACCCGGCGGCAAAACCAGCCATTTCGACCCCCGGCTCAATGGCGGGTCGGCAGAGTCTTTGCCAGCCGTGGCAGCCGCAGATTGAAGCGGCGGTGTTAGTCGGGTTGAGCGCCCAGCGGATTTATCAGGACTTGGTGGGCGATTACGGTTTCAGTGGCAGTTATCAGGCGGTCAAACGATTTGTGCGGCAGTTGCGCCAGACCCAGCCGATCCCGTTCATGCGGATGGAAGTGGAGCCGGGGATTGAGGCGCAGGTGGATTTTGGCCAAGGGGCCTGGGTGATGGTGGACGGCAAGCGCAAGCGGCCGCATTTGTTTCGGATCGTTTTGAGCCATTCGCGCAAGGGCTACAGCGAAGCGGTCTGGCGGCAGACGACCGAGAGCTTCATCCGCTGTCTGGAAAATGCGTTTCGCTATTATGGCGGAGTTCCCAAAACGCTGGTGATTGACAACCTGCGTGCCGCCGTGACGCGGGCGGACTGGTTTGATCCCGAACTCAACGCGAAGGTGGCGGAGTTTTGCCGACATTACGGCACGGTGATGTTGCCGACGCGCCCGGCGATGCCGCAGCACAAGGGCAAGATCGAGGCGGGCGTTAAGTTTGCCCAGAACAACGCGCTCAAGGGCCGCAGCTTCGAGAGTCTGTCCGCGCAAAACCTGTTTCTCTCGGATTGGGAAAGTGGCGTGGCCGACACCCGCATTCACGGCACGACCCGGCAGCAAGTAGGCAAGGTGTTCAACGCCGTGGAACGCCCGCAACTGTTGCCCTTGCCGGAGAGTTTGTTCCCGGCGTTTGAAGAAGCCCCCCGCACGGTGCATCGGGATGGCTACATTGAGTTACAGCGATCATATTACTCGGTGCCGCCGGAGTATGTCGGGCGGCAGGTCTGGGCACGCTGGGAGTCCCGGCTGGTGCGGGTGTTCAACCAACGCCGGGAAGTCATCGCCGTCCATGCGCTGGTCGAGCCGGGAAAGTTCGCCACCGATCCGAACCATCTGCATTCCCCGCACCGGCACGTCATCCAGCACGGTCTGGATTATCTGCTGGATCGCGCCCGGTTGATCGGTGCGCACACCGGCAGTTGGGCCCAGGCGATGGTACAACAACGCGGTCCCATCGGCATCCGGGTCTTGCACGGCCTGTTGTCGCTGGCCGGCAAACATCCCGTATCTGCCTTGGAACGCGCCGCCCAAATCGCGTTGCATCATGGCGCCTGGCGCTTGCGCGACCTGCGCGCCTTGCTGGAACAGGCCGGGCCGGCACCGCAACTGGACTTTCTGGAAACGCATCCCCTCATCCGCAGTTTGGACGCCTACCAGCACTGCGTCCCCGATTGCTTTGCTCCCTCAACCATTAACCAAGAACCATCCCTATCACCATGAACACCACCAGCCTCGAAACCACCCTAAAACAACTCCGTCTCTCCGGCCTGGGCCAGACCTTGAGCGTCCGGCTCCAGGAAGCCGCCGCCAATCGTTTGAGCCACGCCGAGTTTTTGGAACTTATTCTTCAGGATGAACTCAACGTCCGCCAGCAACGCCAGTTGGAGCGCCGCACCCAGGCTGCCGACTTCCACAGCCTCAAACCGCTGGAGGACTTCGACTGGAGCTTCAACCCCTCCGTTCACAAAAAGGAGATTTTCGATCTGGCCAGCGGCAAGTTCATCCGCGAAGCCAAAGATATTTTGTTCCTCGGCCCGCCTGGCGTCGGCAAAACCCATCTGGCCCAGGCCATCGGTTACGAGGCCATCAAGATGAACTTCCTGGTGCTCTACCGTTCCATCTTCGATCTGGTCCGGGACTTCCTGAAGGACGAAGCTTTCAACCAGCAGGACAAAACCCTGCGCAAATACTTGAAGCCCGATCTGGTCATTATTGACGACATGGGCCTCAAACAGTTGCCCAAACACTCCGGCGAATACCTGCTGGAAGTCATCATGCGCCGTTACGAAAATCGTTCCACCATCATGACGAGCAACCGGCCACTGGAGGAATGGGGCAAGTTGCTCTGCGACGTGCCCACCGCCGGCGCCATCCTGGATCGGTTCCTGCATCACGCCCAGGTCATTGCCATCACCGGCAAAAGCTATCGCGTCAAGGAAGCGCCGGGGGTCAGCACGGAAAACAAGAAAAACCGGAAGAACAGCGAACCCGCGACCGCCGGGGACGCGAGCTAAGGCTCGCAGCTCGGCCCCGGCTCGTTTAGCCGGCAGCCGGAGCCGGCACGACGTTCAAACACAAGAAACCTTGCATCCAAACATGAACCTGTTATGAAATCCACGCCTCAGAGTGGCTGGTTTTGATTCGACCCCGACTGGCTGGTTTTGAAGTGACCGGTGACATCGCCATTGAATCGGTGAAAGTAAAGGGCGCCGTGTTGGTGTAAATGTTGCACCAGTTCACCAAATTCGTTGAAGCCTGGATGATGGTTGAATAAGATGGTTGAGTATAATATGGAGACGGCATTAAAACAGTGAGTTGAAAGCCGCCATTGGTTGCCACAGCCTGCAACTCAGGCAGGGGCTGGAATGCCAGTCCAACCGGTTCGCCAACGCCAAATCCAGAAGCGAAAACGCTCTCCACGCCGCCCGGAGTGATCTTGACAATGTCATACGCCGCTGTATTGGCCACAAACAGATCGCCCGTGCTATTAAAGGCTATCCCATTAGGAGTGTCCAAGCCGGAGATGAAGGTGCTTTTCGTTCCGTTTGTCGTGATCTTAGTAATGTTGTCGCCAGTCTGATTCGATACAAATAGATCGCCTGTGCTGTTAAAA
Source organism: Verrucomicrobia subdivision 3 bacterium UBA7542 (assembly GCA_002479245.1). Lineage (GTDB taxonomy): Bacteria > Verrucomicrobiota > Verrucomicrobiia > Limisphaerales > UBA11358 > UBA11358. The sequence goes on from DLMG01000173.1 coordinate 6,381, forward strand.
GCCAATCCAGCGGGAAAAGACAACCCGGAAGCGAACGTGCTTTGCGTTCCACCAGGCGTTATTTCCGTGATGGTGCCGTTCTGCTGATTCGCTACGAACAAATTACCTGCGCTGTTAAATACCAATGCTTCAGGACCTTTCAATCCAGAAGCGAATGTGCTTTGCGTTCCGCCTGGCGTAATTTCATAAATATAGCCGCCGTGATAATCCGATACAAAGAGATCGCCTGCGCTGTCAAAGGCCACTCCAACAAGAATGCCTCCCACGGAACCAAAGGTGCTTTGCGTTCCACCCGGCGCAAATTCATAAATGTCACCGTAATAATTACCCACAAACAGGTCGCTCGCGTTGTCAAAGGCCAATCCACGAGGTTGATCCAAACTGGTAGTAAAGATGCTTTCCTTGCCGTTCGGCGTGAATTCACAAATCGCGCCGTTGCCGGGGCCATTTACCGACACGAACAGATTCTGCGCCCACCCGCTCCCAGCCATTAGTAGGACCGCTCCCGCACAGACGACTCCGCCGAATGAATGACACGCGGCACGAATAGAGGATTTGAATTTCGTTTTCATAGGGTTGCTTTTTGGAGGTCAACCACTGCCGTCAGGTTAAGAATTTGTAGTAAAAAGAACAAGGCGTGTCAAGTTTTTTAATGCGAAACCATATCGGCAAGCTAAATCACAGTCAGTCCGCTTCGCGTGCCGCTGTCCAGATACCTATGCGATAGACACCTCAATACACCAGCACCAGCACCGCCGCATCCTGCGCCGATTTCACCACATCCTCAAACTTCCGGTCAGCCGTGACTGGCGCTTTCAACTTGCTCGCCACATCCGGCACCGATTCCAGGAAGCTCAACAGAAAACTGCTCTTGATCGCGTAATTCACATTCTCCGGCAACGCGCCCGTGGCCGCCAGCGCCGCCGCAGCGTTCAGCTTGGCCGACACGATGCCGATGATGTTGCCATGCTCAGTCATGACTTGACTTACCCTGCCGGGTGTGGGTCTGCTTGAGTCTGTCATCCGCATAACGCGAAAGCCATGAAGGACGCAAACTGGCAGCGGGAATTCCGGCACGCGCAGACCGTGAAGACCTACCGCATCAATTCACGGCCATTCAAACGGATTGCCTATGGCCGGGAGACGGCGGACTGGGGCGCGGAAATACATGATTGCCCCGACTGCGGGGTCGCCAGCGGCTGTCTGCATTTGCCCGGCTGCGATGTCGAACAGTGCCCGCGCTGTGGCGGGCACGCGGCGTCCTGTGAGTGTCCGTACGATGACCGGCCGGATTCTGTTTAGCCGGACGCAGGAGTCAGCAGGGACAGGGCCTCGCCAACTCACGAGCGGCGTTGCGGCTTTTTGAGCCTGCGCCGGATTTGGAACACCGACACAGATGGGTCAAGCGACTTGGCGCACCATGTTCTGGCCGCCGTAAGGATTGGGGGCGCGAACGGAGCACTCCGGGTCATCGCACCACTGGCCATCGACGATGAACCGGTAGTTGTTTTTCTTATGCTGAGCTGAGCATAGGAAAAAGAATTTTTTATTCATTGGCCATCCCGATGCCGGTGAACGCAGCGCGGTGATCTACACCCTGCTGGGCAGTTGTCGTCGGCACGGGATTAACCCATTTGATTACCTGAAAGATTTGTTCACCCGTTTGCCCGCCGCCAAGATCACTCAAATCAAAGAGTTCACACCCACAGCATGGGCCCGGGCCAAAGCGAGGGAGGAAATGGTCTCTCTGGTCGCTTGAACAAACCGAGGCGCAAGGCGCAGTCAAACTTCGGCGGCGATCCGTGCGGCTTCACCACGGCCTGCCATCAATTCTGTTTAATCCTTGCTTTAGTAATATTTATTTGCCATATTAAAAGCTCGATTCAGGTCAGAGCCAGTTTCCGTAACGTCGGGAGCGGTTTGTGCAAAGCCAGAAACCATCGGAATCAACTGGGGCCATGGTGCGCCGTTTTGGCGTGGGCTGGCTTGGTTCATCGGTCTGCTCCCGTAAAGCCCGTTCTCCCCGCAACCGGTTTTATTTCCCGTTCGTCATTCCCTTCATCCCGCAAACTCTGAAAAGGTTTATTTATGAAAAAACAAATTAAACACCTCCTGCTCGCGCTGGCATTGCTGGCGCTCTCAACCCTTAACTCGCAACTCTCAACCGTCTTCGCCCAAGGCACGGCGTTCACGTATCAGGGCCAGCTCCAGAACAACGGCAGTCCGGCCAGCGGCACCTACAACCTGACCTTCTCACTGTTCAACACCAACATCACCGGTGTGCCCATCGCCGGGCCGGTGACCAACAACGCCGTGATCGTCACCAACGGCCTGTTCACGGTGCTGATTGATTTTGGCCCCGGCGTGTTCACGGGCGCAACTAACTGGTTGCAGATTGGCGTGGAGACCAACGGCGTCAGCAGTTTCACCTCACTGACACCGCGCCAGGAATTGACGCCGACGCCCTACGCGATTTACGCCGAAAACGCGACCATGCTGGCGAACGGAACGGCTATCGGAGCGGGATCGGGCAACGCGATTTCGACCAGTGGCGCGACCGACTCGTTTATTGGTGGCGGCAGCGCCAATGGGGTGCTCTCCAGTTCCGTCTATTCCACCGTCGCCGGCGGCCAAGGCAATGTTGTGGGAGCCAGTGCTGGCTGGTCAACCATTGCCGGTGGGGACAACAACCAGAGCTATTCCGGTTGGGGAGCCATCGGTGGCGGCGGCGGCAATGTAATCTCGAACAACTCGCCGTTTGCCGTCCTCGCAGGTGGCGAGAACAATCTCATTTCCTCCAACGCGCAACTCGCCGTCATTGGCGGCGGGTTCGCCAATACGAACAGCGGCCAATATGCGGTGGTTCCCGGCGGGGCGAACAATTATGCGCAAGGGAACTACAGTTTTGCAGGCGGCAACCGGGCCAAGGCCACCAACCAGGGGGCCTTCGTGTGGGCCGATTCCCAAAATGCCGACTTTGGCTCCACCACCAGCAACCAGTTCAGCGTGCGGGCCCAAGGTGGTGTGCAATTTGTCACCTCGGGTGCTGGTGTGATACTGGATGGTCAGCCGATGCTGGCCGGCACGGTGGGAGAATCCCAGATTGATGATGGCGGTGCGGCTGCCTACCAGGTGTTTCAGCATACCGTCCAATCCGTCGGCGGCGACAGCTCAATACCGTTTGCCGATCTTTTGCCGATCAAGGCAACGAATGGGGTGACACCGTCCTTTGCGCTTACGCTGAATGGCTCGGCGTTTGGGTCAGTGATTGGCTTTTCCGGCAACGAAGGAGTTTCCCAGCCCTATTCCTACGTTGTCGATGTGCTTTACTCCGGCACGGCAGTGAGTCCCGACGGTCAACTCGGTCTTAACGGCCGCCTGACTTACACGCGAAACGGCCGCACGACGAGTTTTGGCGGCCTCGTCACCGCCTGCACCCTTTCAGCCTCCAACGGTGCAAGTCTGCTTTATACGTTTCGTCTGGAATCCCCGTTGGCCTCCATGTCCCTTTCGACAGACTACCATATTTACCAATTCACGAATGCTCCGGCGCTGGCCGCCGCCGTGTATTCGAGCGCCACGGCCAACACGGCAGCTCAGAGCCTGACCACAAGCTATACGGCCCATGACAATCTCATCCAGTTTGGGGAGACGGATTTGAACTTTTTCAGCCGCATCCTCGAATACGAAGGGATTTTCTACTTCTTCAACCAAAGCGCCAGTCCGCCCAGCCTGGTTTTGGGCGACAGCACGTCCGCCTACCTGTCCTCGCCCAACTCGCCTTTTCCCTATTACGGAAACCTGAACACCAACGTTACGTCTGGCGCGGAGTACATCCAGACTTTTCAGATGGCGTTTCACCAGTCAACGCTGACTTCCACAGTCAGCGCGTATAACTTTACCACTCCCGCGACATTGCAGAGCGCAACCGTTTCCGGGACGGAAGGAGTCGGCTCGCTGTTCGAGTTCGGCTCTTCATCCGTCCAGACCACGGCGTATGACCAGTTGATAGCGCAAGTGCGCCAGGACCGCCAAACTGCCGCTCGCGCCGCCATCGCCGGCTCCGGCACGGCTCCGGATTTGCGCGCCGGTTACACCTTTGCGCTCAATGACCAGACCGGGGCGGGGTTGGGTAGTTCTTACCTGGTCACCTCCATTCACCATGCCGGCTTTGTGCGCGTGACGAATGGAGTCAGCACACTCTTTTACGGCAACCAGTTTGAAGCCATCCCGGCTTCGTTAAATTACCGGCCGCCGCTGGCAACGCCCAAGCCGCAGGCTCAACCTAGCATCGCCGTCGTCACCGGTCCCTCAGGGCAGGAAATTTATGTGGATCAATATGGTCGCGTGAAGGTGCAGTTCAAATGGGACCGTTATGGCGCCCTTGACCAGAACTCCAGCGCCTGGATTCGTATGACCAGTCCCATGGCCGGCTCCAACGGCCGTGGGATGATGTTTCTGCCGCGCATTGGCGACGAAGTGCTGGTTTCGTTTGTCGAGGGAGATCCCGACCAACCCGTGATTACCGGCAGTCTTTACAATGCCAACAATACGCCACCTTATGCGCTGCCGGCTAACAAGGCGGTTTCGACCATCCGATCCACCGGTACCATAGGCCAGCCCACGGAGGTCAATGAGATCAAATTCAATGACACTGCCGGGAGTCAGACATTCACGATTCAGGCGGCGAAGGACTTGAGCGTCATAGCAGCCAACAACACCACTCTTTCCGCCGGTAACAGCCTGAGTGTTACGGCAACTGGTAGCGCGACGCTTGCAGCCGGTACTAGCCTGAGTATTTCGGCAACCGGTAACGCCACCCTTTCCAGCGGCGGTGGCCTGAGCGTTCAAGCCGGCACGCAGACAACCTTTAGCGGTCCGGTTTCCGTCGGCGCTCTTTCCGCCACGAGCGTGTCCGCAGGCTCCCAATCGGTGACTGGGGGTATGAATATCGATCAAGCCAACCTCAACAACGGCACTGTTTCGGCCAATGCCTTGACCTTTGGCGCCGGGAGCGGCGAAGGCATCGGTTCCCAGCGCACCAGCGGGGCCAATCAATACGATCTTGTTTTTTACACGGCCAACGCCGCGCGAATGAGCATTCTCAACAACGGCTACGTTGGCATCGGCACGAGCCTGCCGACGGCGCCACTCCATGTTCAAGGCAATCAGACCGGCAGTTTTGCCAACGCCACTGTCCTCATCGCCAACACCAACAGCACTTCTACCTCCGGCCCGGCGTTGCGGGTGCAATCCAACGGCACCGGCCAATACGGCGCGCTGTCGGTGTCGGCCAACAATCTGACGGGGCCGATTGCCGAGTTTGGCAACGCGAACACCTGGGTTGCGACCATTGCCAACGACGGCACCATCACCGCCACCGCGTTCAACTCCACCAGCGACCGGAACGCCAAGGCCAACTTTGCACCGGTCAACCCGGCGACAGTGCTGGCCAAAGTGGCGGCCCTGCCGATCTCGGAATGGAATTTCAAGACCGACCCGGCGGATCAAAAACACCTCGGCCCGATGGCGCAGGATTTCCACACCGTGTTCGGCTTGAACGGCGCGGATGACAAGCACATTTCTGTCGTGGACGAAGGCGGCGTCGCCCTCGCCGCCATCCAGGGATTGAACGAGAAGCTGGAAGTCAGAAGTGAGAAGTTAGAAGCGGAGAATGCGGAATTGAAGGCGAAGGTGACGGATTTGCAGTCACAGCTTGACGGGCTGCAAAAGGCCGTCGCCCGGCTCGTGGACAAATCGGCAAGCCCGCTTGCCCTGAACACCCCACCGCAGGAGGCGAAATGAAAACGCGCAGCGTCTTGGAGTGCGGTGGCTGTGACACCGCTTTTAAACCCGTGGGTCGCGGGACATTTTTGACTCCGTTGATGATCATTCACCGGCGGGAAAGCGGCGGCGTGCTCCGCTTGCCGCCGCAGTCCAAAACCTCGCGGCTGTGGTTGATTGCTTTCTGTTTTCTGCTTTCAGCTTTCGGGCGTCAGGGCAAAGCTATTCCATTGACTGGTATAAAGTTTCCGGCGGCGGCGGAACGAGCACCAATGGCCAATACGCCGTCAGCGGCACCGTCGGCCAGCATGACGCGGGCGGGCCGATGACCGGCGGCAGTTACTCGCTGACCGGCGGTTTCTGGGCGCTCTTCTCCGTGGTGCAGACGCCCGGCGCGCCGACGTTGTACATCACCGGCTCGGGCAACACGGTGACGGTGTATTGGCAGGATGTATCCGGTTGGAGTTTGCAGCAGAACAACAATCTGGCTGTGCCTGCGGGCTGGACGGGCAGTAGCGGCGTGACGACCTCCAACGGCACCAATTATCTGAACATCACGTCGCCCGCGGGGAATTTATTCTTCCGATTGAGCAATCCCTGAAACAAGTGAAGCAAATTATCTGACACCTAACGCCAGACGTGCTTGACCAGACGCATAGAAGCGCCAGATAACTGGCCGGAAGCAGTGAAATGGAAAGTTCACACAGGAAAGATACAGCCAATCATCCTGACCCCGAGTCATGCGGGACGGGTCGTAAGGCCCATCACGAAGCGTTGACAGGGGCAGATGCGGGCGAGGTATCGAGCCGCGAAATCCGAACCTCCGGGTCGCCGACGCTGTTATGCGAAGCGGAAGGCAACATGACGGTGAACGCCAAGGCGAGTTCACCGGCAGACCCGCGCGGTCGCAGACCCTCAGCACGCATCGAAGCTTCCAGCGCAGGAACTGGGAGACCCCGCACCTCTCCAAGCGAAGAAAAGCGCTTGGAGCGCCCCTCGAAGGCAGTTAGCCAAACGGTGGGGATGAGTGGGTGTGGGGAGTCGGATGAGTCCGTAGTATCGAAGAAGCCAGCGAACAGAATCCAGAAGTCCCAATGGGACTTCCCGGAGGCGGAGTTGGTGGAGAAAAGGGACTCAATCAAGAGGAACACGTGCCAGCCTGGCACCTCCCGGACACAGAGCCGGAAACATGAGGTGTCACCCGGGTTGGAACGTGTGCGACGAAACGAACGTTTCGACGCCAGAACTCAAGATAAGAGCCGAGTGCGGTAATACCGCCTGCTCGGATCTGTGCGGGGGGCCGGAGGCAACTCCGGTCCCTACCGCGACCGGTCAATTCGCACCGGCTCGATGCAGCGCGCATTATCCGTTTTCGGGCTGTTCACCAAGTCGCTGACCGGATAATCTCGCGCACATGAAACTCCAGGCCTACGTCTTCTGCGGCTGTTAATATGCGCGCCCTGATTTCCTACGAACGCTACACCGAACTCCTGTCCAAGCACATCCAACGCACCATCATCCCGGCGGAGGTGGAGGACAACGCCCGCTTCGAAGCCGCGCATCAGGGATCCGAACGGAAGTTCTGCCCAAAATGCAACGTCCCCGTCTGGACATTCCTTGAACCCTACCGTGTGGCCCACGACATCGCAAAATGCCCCGGCAAACCCGACGCCCAGATCCTATGACCCTTGATCTCCCAAACGTGCTGACCAAACGGGAGAAGTTGGTGGTTCGCCTCCGTGACCAAAAGAAACTGGCATTTCCTAAAATCGCCGATCAGCTCGGCGTGACCGATGGTCGGGTCTGGCAGATATATCACGCCGCCCGCAAAAAGATCCAGTTTCCCCCCAACGGCCTGTCGCATCGATCCAATCGCCTACTGACCATCGCCGGCTTTACGGTCGAGAAGGAAGCCATCGCCCACGCCCTCCGGACTGGTAAACTTTATTCCAGCAACCAACCGCCCAACTACGGCCGATACACCCACCGAGAAGTTTGTCGCTGGGCTGGCGTTGACCCTGCGACCCTGAAGTGGCACAGCCAAGAATCCAAACCCTATCCTGCCAACGGATTATCCTACCGGGCGAACAACTTGCTGAAATATGCCGGCATCTCCGCCACGAAAAAGGCCGTCCACCAAGCCCTCAAACAAGGCGACCTGCTACCCACCAAACGTCCGGTCGGCTATGGCAAGATCACGCACGCCGAACTCCGTCGCTGGGCCGGCGTTGAACCGAGGACTAAAATATATGCCAGAAGAAAAAGCAGGTGATGATTTATTGGACATGGGTAAAGCCTACCATGAGGCCGGCCATGCCATTCTTCAGAGCATCTTCGGAATGACCGTCATGAACGTCTCGATCCGGCCAGCAACTGAAGACACGGGGGGGTATACCATGAAAAATGAAAACGGATTGACCGGCAGAGAAATAGAAAAGGAAGATACACTTGAAGAGTCGCTTGAGGTTTGCGGCCAACAATTGAAAATAAATAAAAGATTTAAAGATCTGTTGGATGATGCAAGTTTGACCATTTCTGATTTAAATGAGTGCGCGCAAAGAATCTGCCAGTGGATGCAGAAGAAAGGTTGGTTCCGTTTCAACCACACTATTACTTTTGTGGTCGATCAGATTCCTCGCGGCAACACCCAATTCTTATTTGTGTACAAACCCGCCAATACCAACAATATCAACAAAGAAATCCCCACAGAAACAACGGGGATTATTTGTGCATACTCTTATAAATTTAGAGAGGAGGTTGCTAGTGCGCAAAAGGCAATTACTGATTCTGGAAAGAAAGACCCAGCTAAGATTCTAAGAGAAATGCTTCACCTCTGCATCGGTTTTAAAATCTCCCATGAGATGTGCCACGCATTCGGAATTAATTACCAGAATGGGCTGTTTAAAGGTATGGAATTAGAGGATTTAGAATTGTTGACCGATTGTTCAGCTTACGCGAGTTGCAGCGAATTCATCGGAGAAGGTAGCGCTTGTCTGGGAGCGCCTTACATCCAAGAAGCGCTTAAGAAAGCTGGGGACGGCGTCAATGCAGATTCTGTAAAGCGGCTAGTTGCACGTGTCATTGCAAATCCAGTAATATGATGGAAGACTGAACGGAGTCCACAGCGTGCTTGTCGTCGATGATGTGTTTTCAAGAGGCATCACTATTGGCGCAATACTCAGTCATCTGTGCAATTTAGGATTGCAGGCCGGTGCTACCGTGATGGCGTTCGCGCCATTGTGGGTTCCGGGCAACTGATCGATTGCCGTATTGTGCATACAAACAATGTGTCATCACCAATGCTCGGCAATTCATCTGCTCGACCCTGCGGATTTCGAGGCCGACGCTTTATCGATACGTGGCGATGAAATAATGTGTTACACTGTTAGGGCAAATCAAAGATGAAATCTAAAAAGCATGAGCGGCTATCATTGGCAAATATGCCGAAAACCTTCATGGAAGAAACAGGGATGACGCTTGCGGATTATTCAGTCGCATTGGGCTACGCCAAAAACGGAGAAATAAAAAAATTTAAACCGATTGGTTCTGGGGTACTGGTTCGCAAAGGTAACCGGTACGGTCTTTTAACCGCACACCATTGTATACACTCACCCGGCCCAGAACTGCATCTGGGGTGGTTTGGCGGCGATGCGCTTACCTTGGTAATCCGAAGAGGCCGGAGTGTTATTGTGCAATCTCAGGACGTAAATGAAATCCCTCTTGCAACACCAACGTCCATAGAATTTGGCCCGGATTTAGCATTTTTGGAGTTTCTGTCCAAACCACTGATCGGTTCCATAAAAGCAATTAGCTCTTTTTGGCCACTTGATAAAAACCCCGACGAAATAAAAAAAGGCTTTGGTAAAAAAGGAACGCTGTTCGCCGTGATTGGTTTTCCGGGTGTTCATCAAGATACAAAGCGGGAAGGGTTGACGATACGTCATATCATTAAGCACATGGCGTATTATTTTGTCATAAAACCGGGTAACACATTTGAACGAGACGGCTGGGATTATATCGAAGGTGATTGCGAGTACTTCAACCAGCGGGATGCCTTGGGCCAACTGCCCGACACTTTTGCAGGCGTCAGTGGCGGCCCTGTGTGGGGCTTGCAGTTACATCGTGATAAGCCTGACGGTAAAATAACACTTGCGGATCATGCGCTCATTGGCATTGCGTTTTTACAGACGCCAATAAAGCGCAAAAGACGCCAGTTACGTGCGCATTTTATCAGGTCAATCTACGAAACTGCATGGAGTAAAATGAAGTAGCGACATATTCTTGACCGTCTGGCTATGGCTTACTACGCCAATTGGGACTATGATACGTATCGCCCACACGTGCTGCGGAGGGATACGCGGATTTATTGGGGCGCAGGGAATCAGGCACAGGCTTCCGGCCGGTGTGTGGGGACGTTTATTGGCGAAAACCCCGGCGCGGGTCATGCCGCTGGACAACAGACCGGGTGGGGTATACTGGTCGAAGGCGCATCAAAACGGCCCGGCGACCAAACACTGCGTTTTCTTCGTGACGCATGGGTAGCTGCCGTAAATACCGCAGGCAAATCTCCGCCGCGTGACGACGATTACATTGAAGTGCTCAACACGTACTATTTCCGGTGCCCAGAATCCGGCGGGCAACTCCAAAACTGGCGGGCACTTGGCAGTCGGGCGATTTACTTTCAAAGCATTCATCGCGATGCAAAGTTTGTGATCTTGGGTTGGGGCAAGGTGATGAATGATTCGGACGAATGCCGTGATCTATTGGCAACGCTGTCCGGCCAACCCGTAATCGTTTCTAATGTATACGGAACCGTGACCGTGTTACCTCCACCCGTTCGATACCCCCTCCCGTTTTATCCGGCCCAACCTTCGGCGATTGCTCGATGGGGCAACAGCAAGACTTTTTTCAAAAACATTTCAGGCAAGCTCGTCTCTTTTGTTTAAACTATATTGACCCGTGCAGAATTGTTTTTTAGTGTTGACGCATCGTGAAGAAAATCGTCATGGCGCTCCTGATCATGGCATCCGCATCACTGGTTATCACACGACACGGACAATGCCTGTATAGCCTATCCGGCGTTGTTCAACGGCTGGGGAAGAGCTTTCAAGGTTGCTCGGCCACAGACGGTGAGCAACGCCGTCGCGAAAAATGGCCGAATTGCAACCCAGTGGTAAATTTAGTTCGGGCTCCGGCACGAATAACAATGCCCGCTCGCTGGACGAGCTTTGGACAAGTCTTCGACCGGAGCTCGAACCCGGACTCGGATACGCATACTCAGGTGCCGACGACTCACGTCTCGTCTATACGGCTTGCGCCCCGAATCCACAACCATACTAACGCATCATGAACCAGAATACCAACAACGATACGCAGTCCGTCGCCCCGCAAGCGTGGATCGGCCTGGATTGGGGCCATGAAACTCATGCCTTCGCCTTGCAGGACCACTCCGGTCACACCGAGGCGGGCACATTAAAACACTCGGCTGAAGTTCTCCACCAATGGCTGAACGATCTGGCCATCCGGTATGGCGGGCGTCCGGTCTCGCTGGCGATTGAAGCCAGTCGTGGAGCGGTGATTCACAGCCTGCTCCAATATCCCTGGTTGACCATTTATCCGGTCAACCCCGTCACCAGCGCCCGTTATCGAACCGCCTTTACTCCTTCCGGAGCCAAAGATGATTTGCCGGACGCCCATGTGCTGCTGGAACTGGTGCGTGATCATGCTCACAAGCTCCGGCCGTTGGAGGCACAGGATCCGCAAACGCAAAAACTCGCGCGGTTGGTGGAAGTCCGGCGGCATCTGGTGGACCGGCGCACGCAGTTGCTCAACCAGTTGACCAGCCTGCTCAAAGACTATTATCCACAGGCCTTGGAACTGGTCGGCGGCCTGAACAGCGACCTGGCCGTTGATTTTCTGACCCGCTGGCCTGATCTCGTAGCTCTCAAGGCGGCCCGGCCCAGCACCATCAAGCAGTTCTATTACACTCATCACATCCGCCGGCCTGAAATCCTTGAAGCCCGAATCAAACGGATCAAAGAGTCCGTGGTTCTGGTGCAGGATCACGAACTGGTGCAGGTGTCCGTGTTGCATTTACACGTGTTGCTGGATCAATTGCGCGCCTTCCGCAAACATCTGCCCGTCGTGGAAGAGGAAATCAAAGCCGTGTTCGCCACGCATCCCGAAGCCTATCTTTTCCGTGATCTGCCGGGTGCTGGCGCCCAGTTGGCTCCTCGCCTGTGCGTTGCCTTCGGCACCTTGCGTGGATTACATCCTAATCCCGCCAGCCTGCAAAAACTCGTCGGCGTGGCTCCGGTGCGGGAGAAAAGCGGCAACCAAGTTTGGACCCACTGGCGCTGGCTGGCACCCACCTTCCTGCGACAGACCTTCGTGGAATGGGCCGGCCAAACTGTGGTCTTCTCCGCTTGGGCCAAAGTGTATTACCAGCGCATGATTGCCAAGGGCACGAAACATCATGCCGTTCTTCGGGCACTCGCCTTCAAGTGGATCCGGGTGCTCTGGAAGTGCTGGCAGACACACACCCCGTATGAAGAAAGTCGCTATCTTCAGCAACTCCTCAAACGCAAAAGCCCCAACGCCGCCACCGCCTAAATATTATGACCGCTCCCGTCAAAAAAATCATGGACAGACAAGCTCAGGTGTTGTCCAACCGATAATTTTTCTGTCTGCCCGTGCGGCTCGCACTTTTCGTATTGTCCCGGCAGCAAGGTAGCGCAGGCAAGTCGCCGAAAACCTTCCGCCCTAAAATCACCCGACGAGCATCTGGGTTTTTGCCAGTTCACGGGCGAAGTAGCCTTCCGGCTGATTCCAGACGGCAATTTAAACTTATCAGGCGGTTAGCCCGGTCACTCGCGCGGGGTTCCATGCGCTGCCAGGTGATTTTGATGTGCCTCTTGCGCATGCGAGACTTGTTCCGGCCCCGGGGCTTGATGCGGTGCGCGGCCTGCCTCAACTTCACTGTCGGAGGGTTTCGCCGTGATTCCACCCTTGCCATTGAACGCGTGGTTCGGACCCTTGTTCTCTTGAACCACGGTGCGGTCCACATAGGTATTATGCACGACATTATGGTCCACCTTCGACACGGCCGCGTTATGCATAAAGACGTTCCCCTCCCAGCGTCCGCCAGTGAAGCCCGCCCCGGTGTAGCCGTTGCCGTAATTGATGCCGCCGTAGAAACCGACTTTCGGGCCCCAATACCCCTCGTGCCAGGCATACTTGCCGCTCGCGTAGCCCCAAATACCCGGGCGTCCAAAGGAGTCCGACACTGGGCGGCAGCACCCATTGGCCCGGCACCCAATAGTAGCCATAATCACCGTATTGATAGTAGCCGGGCGTCCAAATGTAGCCGTCGCCAGGACAGGCGGTCTGATCGAATACGACGATGGGGGGCGGAGCCAGCTTTACGATCAACTCAATTCCAGCATAGGCCCGTGCGCCGGAGAGAACGCCCATCACCAATAGCAACACGATTGCGATTTTGTTTTTCATATTTTTTTCCTTCGTCTTTCGGTTCGTTGAAACCAGGCGAACATTTTATTTGAACCGTTGTAAATTCGACTTTTTGATGCTGGCCATTTAGGCGGAACAACGAACCGAATTTGTTAAGTTTCGACCCACAATATGTCATTGTCGGGTCGCGTCAAGGTTGTTTCCTTCAAGACACTTTCTTGCCTGCTCGAATCGCTTGTCGCCAGCCGAACCGTTTTGACTTCCCAAGCGCTATCTGTTTTTGTACCCGAAGTCAGATGATGTGGGTCTGATCTGAAACCGCCGCCATGCCTGCAAAACCCAAAAAAGAACCGTTCGATTTCTGGCACCAACCTGCTGTCATTTCGCCCAACAAATTCAAATACAAAAGTCTCTCAAACTGGGCATTTAATATTTCGGTGGGCTGCAGTCATGCGTGCAGATTTTGCTACGTGCCAGATGCGGCTACGAACTGGCAGGCTCCAGAGTTGGTAAAATACGGCGTGAACGACCCAGATGAGCAGTGGGGTGCGTATTCCCTGCTGCGGCCGTGGAATGAAGAGAAATTTCTGGCTTCGCTGAAAAAGGCCGAAGGCACGCCAAAGAAGGATCTGAAAGCGGACGGCAATCGGGCGGTGATTTTTTGCAGCACGACGGATGCGTATCAGATGTTCAAAGGGAGCACGCCCGAAAAAAACAAACTGCTGAACCAAAGCGCCGAGGCCCTGGTTAGGAAAGCCCTTGTTGCCATTCGTGATAAATCTTCGCTCAACGTCAGGATTTTAACCCGCAGTCCACTGGCCAGAAAAGATTTTGGCCTGTTCAATACGTTCGGCAATCGGTTGGTCTTCGGGATGAGCCTGCCGACGTTGGACAACAAACTGTCCAGAATTTACGAACCGAAGGCGCCAGCCCCGAGCCAAAGATTAAAAGCGCTGCAGGAAGCCAAGAAGGCGGGTTTGCATGTGTTTGTGGCGCTGGCTCCAACCTATGCAGAATGCGACGAAGTTGATTTACGCCGGACGCTGACTGCCATCAGGGAACTGAACCCCATTACCATCTTTCACGAACCCATAAATATTCGGGCAGAAAATGTGGCGCGGATCGAACAGCACGCCCAGGAACAAGGTGAAAGGGTCAACACAGCGGTTTTCGCGGATGGCAACACGTGGCGAAAATATGCATTGGAATCATTGTTCTTGGTTCAACGGCTGGCCGATGAGTTGGGTTTGTTGAATCGTTTGCATCTGTGGCCCGACGAAAGCCTGGAATCCAAAGAACAGTTTTTGGCCTTACGAAAGCAACAACGGCAAAACATCCAACTGACACGGCATCAACAACGGTTGGCTCGAAAGGAAGATGAAAGGTATTACGATGAAAAATATCACCCCTGGCTCCAACGATGGTGGAACCGTGTCAGCGAATGGCCTGGCGAAGCTTGAGTGGACGCCGCCGACACTGATTATTGACGCTCTGGGAGCATCTGCGCCAAAGCCCACGCTCACCCCAGTTGAGCAGAACCAATTGGCGAAGCTGGAGACGATCATTAAAAAAGGCTGGTCGACGTTTTTGGATGTGGGCAGTGCTTTGCTCGCGATCCACGAAAAGCGGCTTTACCGGGACGAATACGCGACTTTTGAAACCTATTGCAAAGAACGGTTGGGCCTCAGCCGACCCTATGCGTACAACTTGATCGGCAGCGCAAGGGTGAACGAGCAAATGTCTTCAATTGAAGACATCCGTGTTAAGCCACAAAATGAGGCCCAGTTCCGTGAACTGATATCGGTGCCGGAAGAAAAACGAGTTGAGGCGTGGAAGGGGGCCATAAAACTGGCAGGTGAGGAACCAGTGACCGCAACAATTGTTCATCGAGCCGCTGCCAAGTTCAAGCCCGAGAAGCCTGGTAAACCTACGGCAAAGAAAAAACCCTCGGGCAAGAGAATCAACCTCGGGCCGGCCTTGAAACTGTTGGCCAGAGCGGAACAGGCAGCCAATGTCAGCAAGGACAAGGTGGTACTGAAGGAATTATCGGCCTTGAGGAAATGTTTGGAAGCGTTGGCCGGACAAAAGCCGTGAAAAACACTTCTCGTCCCCGCTTTTAACCGTCAATCCTGCCGGGAGTTTTCACACAGGCTCGCGCTTTGTTAGGCAGCAATTCAGCCGTCGAATGGTTCAATTCTCTCGCCAGCTATTGACAGAGCACACGGTAGAAGCAAATGCCAGGCAATACAGGGTAAAAGTCGGTCAATGCCACTCCAACGGTATTGGTTGAAACGGCATTGGTTGAAAGCGAAATCCAATTCACAAAATCCGTCGAGCATTGGAGGACGTAGTTGACATTGGTGACACCGCTGGACATTTGAATTTGAAAATAGCCGTTTGTGTCAAAGCCATTCGGTTGGAGCACGGGTGCAACGGTGAAGGTATTGGTCATGACTGGTGCACCCCAAGACGTTGTGATCAAGGTATAGACCCCCGGGGCTAACGTGCCTAAAGCAACTGTGGTCGTTTCATAGACGATAATCAGTGGGCACCCTCCCGCGATTGTATTCATAACGTCGAAATCATACGAGAAGGTGTTGCCATTGCGCATCAAGGGTCCCGTACTAACCAAGTCCTCGCAACCCGACAGCGACCAGGAGTATTCGACATAGGTGACGTTGTTGGTCGTGGCAATGCTGGGTGTGCCTGTCCAAGTCACCTTCACGTTGCCGAGGTACAATCCGTTGGTCATCACAAACCTGATTTCATCCGGCGATAAGACCCGGTTCCAGAATCCGATGTCGCTAATCTGGCCAGGAAGGCCAGCGGAGAAGCCGCCGTTGCGGAGGACACCGCCGAAGACGGTGGCACCGGTATGCGCAAGGTGTGGCAGTACCCAGTGCACATAACCATTCGGAGGCGGGTTGTTTGTGGGCGGATTGACCAGCGGGTAATTGTTGGTCGTGTAATAAACATTCGTCACGTAAATCGGCGGACAGATGGCCTGATTGCCCTCATTATCGAGATTCTGAGAACCGGCCGGAGACGTGCCGGCGACGCCTGGATCATAAGCGCCATCAATAAACTGGTGGACATCGCCATTTTTATCAATCGTCAACGTCAGCATGTGCCAGTTGTTGTCAAAAACATTGCTCGTGCTGTATTCGTTTGGCTGTGTCCAGATGTAATAAGGGTTCGGCAGTTCATAAGTTCCATCCTCCAGTTGGTAGCAGGAAACGCCGTTGGGAGCTGATCCAAAGCTGTCACCCCGAAGGAAATAGCGCGCGGGCGAAGTGCCGCCGGTGGCACTGATGGAAAAGAACGGATTGTTGTCCCCGCCTCCGTTATCGGTTTCCGCCATGGCCCGCAATTCACCGCCGGTAGTCACAGCGCCGTTTAACCTGCACCAGAAGTTCATCGTGGCGCCGCGCTGGTTGATGAAGGGCAAAAAATCGCCCGAACCGTCCAAAGGATTCTGGCCGGCCGTTTGGTAGTAGATCAACGTGGCCGCGGGAGATTGGCTGAAATTCATGACCAAGCCGCCCGCCTCAATGCCAGGATGGCTCCCGACCACGATGTTGTTGGAAGTCATGCCGTGCATGGTCATGTCACGCCGGTTGATTAGATCGGGCGTCACGTCGGTCGTTCCCGGCACAACGGAGTTCAGCGGATAATAATCAACCAGGCCGTTGACGATTTGCCCAAGGGTCACTTGCCCGAGACAGGGAACTCCCCGCAATGCCAGTAAGCCGAATAGTAGCGCAAACCCTCGATCAACCCAAAGGGAGCTTCTGAAAGCTTTCATAGGATTCTCCTTTCAGCTAATGCGCATTGTTCTAAATTGTCAAGGCGAAAAGGATGCTGCTTAACGCCCAGAGCTCAGGCACAGCCGCCGAGCGGGACGTTGAATGGAATAATGACAAACAAATTTCATAAATCAATCGCCACTGGCAAGGGCAGCGGCTGTTGCCTGCAGCGATTTGTTCGGCGTTTCTTCGCGTGTCATCACTCTCCAACTCCTAACCGCGGCTCGAACAACTTCGCCCACAGTCCTAGCAGAATCAACAGAATAAACAAGATGAACAATACCCAGGCGACTCTGGAGGCTCGCGTCGGTCGCTGGAATACGGTGTCGCACTGAACGCATCGAACCTCTTCCTTGCGGCTGCCACTCCAGAGCAAAGACAAGAACAAACCACCGAAGAAGAATACCCACGGATTAACGTGACGCCGCAAAACGCCAGCAGGCTGAACTTCTTTGCTGCCGCACTTCGGACATGCTTGCGGGTCTCCTGCCATACGCGCTCAATACGCCTAACGTCCAGAGCTCAGGCACGCGGGACCAAATGACGTGAACCGCGAAGCGGAACTGGAACCGCCATCCCGCGTTGCCTG
>DLMG01000220.1 GCA_002479245.1 Verrucomicrobia subdivision 3 bacterium UBA7542
GCGGCGGCCTTGTAAAGCTCGGCGCTCACGGCCTGCCAGGCTTCGTTCAGCTTCTCGGCGGCGGATTTGATGGCTGCGCTGTCGCTGCCCTTCAACGCCTCCTTCACGTCTGCGACGGCCTTCTCGATCTTGGCCTTGTCGTCGCCGGAAATCTTGTCGCCGGTGTCCTTGAGCATTTTCTCGGAGCGATACACCGCGCTGTCGGCTTCGTTGCGCGTCTCAACTTCCTCGCGTTTGGTTTTGTCCTCGTCGGCATGCGCCTCGGCATCCCGGCGCATCTTCTCGACTTCGTCCTTCGAGAGGCCGCTGCTGGCGGTGATGGTGATTTTCTGTTCCTTGCCCGTGCCAAGGTCCTTGGCGCCCACGTGCAAAATCCCGTTGGCGTCAATGTCGAACGTCACCTCGACCTGCGGCACGCCACGCGGAGCGGGCGGAATGTCGGTCAGATGAAACTTGCCGATGGTCTTGTTGTCCTTGGAAAATTGCCGTTCGCCTTGCAGCACGTGGATTTCCACGCCCGGCTGGTTGTCCGAGGCGGTGGAGAAAATTTCCGATTTGCGCGTGGGAATCGTCGTGTTGCGCTCGATGAGCCGCGTGAACACGCCGCCCAGCGTCTCGATGCCGAGCGACAACGGCGTCACGTCGAGCAGGAGCACGTCCTTGACATCACCCTTGAGCACGCCGCCCTGGATGCCGGCGCCCACGGCGACGACTTCGTCCGGGTTCACGCCCTGATGCGGCGGTTTGCTGACGAGCGAGTGCGCGACTTCCACGACTTTTGGCATGCGGGTCATGCCGCCGACGAGCACGAGTTCGTCAATCTTCGCCACGTCAAGGCCGGCGTCCTTCAAACAGGCTTTCACCGGCGCGATGGTGCGCTCAAAAAGTTTGTCGCAAAGCTGTTCCATCTTCGCGCGGGTCAGCTTCATCGAAATGTGTTTCGGTCCGCTGGCGTCCGCCGTGATGAATGGCAGGTTGATGTCGTATTGCTGCGCGGAGCTGAGGGCGATCTTGGCCTTTTC
The DNA here is from genome assembly GCA_002479245.1 of Verrucomicrobia subdivision 3 bacterium UBA7542. Taxonomy (GTDB): domain Bacteria; phylum Verrucomicrobiota; class Verrucomicrobiia; order Limisphaerales; family UBA11358; genus UBA11358. Next base: position 1,023 of record DLMG01000220.1, read on the forward strand.
CGCCTCTTCCTTGATGCGTTGGAGCGCGTCGGGCTGCTTGCGCAAATCCATGCCGGATTCCCTTTTGAATTCGTCGAGAATCCAATCCATCAATTGGTTGTCCCAATCATCACCGCCGAGGTGCGTGTCGCCGTTGGTGGCTTTGACTTCGAACACGCCGTCGCCGATTTCCAAAACTGAAATGTCGAATGTGCCGCCGCCCAGATCGTACACGGCGATTTTTTCGTCCTTCTTTTTGTCGAGGCCGTAGGCGAGCGACGCGGCGGTCGGCTCATTGATGATGCGGAGCACTTCAAGCCCGGCAATCTTGCCGGCGTCCTTGGTGGCCTGGCGCTGGGAATCGTTGAAGTAGGCGGGAACGGTGATGACGGCCTGCGTGATTTTCTCGCTCAGACGCATTTCGGCGTCGGCTTTGAGCTTGCCCAGGATCATCGCGGAGATTTCCGGCGGCGAAAATTGTTTCGGCTTGCCGTCCACTTCCACTTCCACGGCGGCATCGCCGTTCGAAGCGCGAACTACTTTATAGGGGACGCGTTTCAGTTCTTCCTGAATCTCTTCAAATTTGCGGCCCATGAAGCGTTTGATGGAATAGACGGTGTTGCGCGAGTTGGTTACGGCCTGGCGCTTGGCCGCTTCGCCGACGAGCCGCTCGCCGCTTTTGGTGAACGCGACGACGGACGGCGTGGTGCGTTTGCCTTCGGAATTTTCCAGCACGAGCGGTTCGCCGCCTTCCATGACCGCCATACAGGAGTTTGTGGTTCCCAGATCAATGCCTAATACTTTTGCCATAAAAAATTAAAAAATGGTTGTCTGCCCCCTCTTCTAATGCAATAACGGTGCCGCAATTCCAAAAACAACGTGGAAGCCTTGCAAACAAAAGATGGAATTGTGTTTTGTCCTCATTTAGAGGTGATAATAAACAGTGCCAAAAGCGACAATGTGGCACAGGTGATTGTGCCGTTTGGCACAGTTAGGCGGAGCGCCGGCCTCCGGCCCGGCGTTAAATTGAAAAACACCCAACATCGAACATCCAATGCCGAACATCGAAGTTTTCGTCTGTCCGTTTTCAATTCGATGTTCCAATACCAAACCACGCCGTGCCGGAGGCCGGCGCTCCAGTTTACTTGCTCCCTGGTTTGATCGCCGGGATCGCCGCCAAATCCGGCGGCAATTTGTCCGGCTTGAATACTTCGACCTGGAGTGTAATCATGCTGGCAAAGGGCACGCCGAAATTCACCGCGCCATTGGAACGATCTACAATCGCGGCGACCCCGGTGACGTGGCCGCCGTGCGCGCGGACGATGTCAATTGTCTCCTGGACGCGACCGCCCTTGGTCACCACATCCTCGACGACGAGAGTTTTTTCGCCAGGCGCAATCTTGAATCCGCGCCGCAACACGAGCTTGCCCTCCTCTTTTTCCGAAAAAATGAACCGCAGGCCGAGCTGCCGCGCGACCTCCTGTCCGATGACCAATCCGCCGAGCGCAGGCGCGATGACGGTGACGGCACCGAGCGGGCGCGCCTTGTCAGCAAGGGCGCCGCCGAGTTTTTCGACGACGGGCATTTGCTGGAGCGCAAGGGCGCATTGAAAGTACTGGCGGCTGTGCAATCCGCTGCGAAGGATGAAATGGCCTTCGAGCAACGCGTCGGTGTCGCGGAAAATCTGGAGAATTTCGTCTTGGGTCATGGAACGAGTTTCAAGTTTCGGGTTTCAAGTTTCAAGCCGGTTTTCTGCAGCGGCGGGTTGGAATTCACGCTTTAGCGTGCCGGTGGAACAAGCTAAAGCTTGAACTCCAACTCCGCTTTCTTCTGGCTTATGAATTCCGAATTCTGAATTCTGGCCGCGTGCCGAAGTGGATTAAATTTATCATCGCCATCCTGCTGCTGCCGGGCTGCGCCGGCGCGGCGCGGTCGTTGTGGCTGGTGCTGTGCGCCAGCGGCAAGGCGGACGTGGTTTGGGTGCCGTTGCTGGCGGGCGCGGCGTGCTGGGTGGTGATTTTTCTGCTGCTGCCCAAACCGATGTGGATTTATGTGTTCGGCCACGAATTGACGCATG
>DLMG01000193.1:0-13894 GCA_002479245.1 Verrucomicrobia subdivision 3 bacterium UBA7542
TGGTATGTCCAGTTCAACAGCGACTCCACCAATTACGGCCCGGACTATGGCAATATTGGCAGCTCCGTCGTGACCGCCAGCGGCAGTCCGGCCACGGCCAGCATCACCATCGGTCCGTACAGCGCGCTCATTCTATCGCAAGTCCCCAATGTTTCGCCGACACTGACCATCACTCAGACGAACGACATCGCGACCATCTCCTGGCTGAATTCTTATTCCGGATGGGTGTTGGATTCAAGTGTGACGCTTGCGGGAAATCCGCCGCCATGGAACCAGGTTTCGCCGTCGCAATACCAGACCAACTCGACGACGGTTTACATCAACGCTATTCCATCAGGTAGCGCGACCTTTTATCGGCTGCGCAAACCCTGACTTCCGACGCAAGTTCCACGCAATCAAGATATTATACTGAACTTTGGTCATGTTTCTCTCCCGTTTGATTCAAGTTGGCAGGTTGCCAATCGAGGCTTGGCATTGGGCCGGCATACCGCATGAATATGCGGTTGTATTGTCGTGGCGAAAATTGATAAGATACCTTTTAACGTAATCGGAAGAGTCGGTAGAATAAAAATTAACCATAAAAAGCCAACATCTATGAAAATTAAAATCTTAACCAGTGTTTCAACAGCGATCTTTGCATCAGGTCTGGTATGCGCGCACGCTCAAAACCTAAACGGAACCTTGAACACCGGCTTCTACGGCAGTCCGCTGGCCGTCCAGACCATCAATACCGGCTTCGGTAATGCCGGCGGCGTCGATTCGGGCGGCGGTTCCGAGTTGGATGCCGCTTATGGTCGTGTTTCCGGTGGGGATCTGTACCTGTTCCTCGCGGGTAACGTTGAAAACAACGGCAATCACCTGAATGTCTTCATTGCTGGCGGCGCGGCCGGCCAAAACACCTTGAGCACTTCCGGTGGCACGTTGGCGGCCATGAACGGCTCCGTTTTTAGTCCGGGCTTTAATGCAACCTTTGCTTTCGACGAGAACGATTATGCGGGCACCTTGTATAGCGAAGAATACAATCTGATCGCAAATACCGGTGGTTATGTGGGAGCCCTTCCCGGCACTGCGGGAATTTATGCCGGCAGCGATGGTGGGGTCATGAGCCTTTACGTTAACAATAACCACATCAGCACAATGGGTGCCGCCAATGCAGCCTTGTCTGGTGCCACCAGCGGCGCGAATACGACCACCGGATATGAACTGGTAATCCCGCTCAGTGCGATCGGATACACGGGTGGAAATATCATGGTCCTTGCCGATGTCAATGGTACCAGCGACGCCTATCTCTCGAACCAATTCCTACCGGGTTTGGCCGTGGGAACGGGCAACGTTGGCGGTGGTGGGCCTTACGGGCCTGGCGGATCACTGTTTAACTTCGCCAACACTCCCGGTGAATATTTTACCGTGGCCGTTCCGGAGCCATCCACTCTGGCGATTTGTGGTTTGTCGGGTCTGGCGGCGTTGCTGGGCGTTCGCAAACGGAAGTAGGAAGCAAGGTTGTATTGCATTGGTTGAAAGCCTCGCGCCAGCGGGGCTTTCTATTTTGGAATTATCCCCTTGGCATCAATAAATGCGGACGCCAGACGCCGGCGACGGGACGGGGCGATTTTTCGAACCTCGTTCCCAATGCAAAAAGTCATTGAATTAAAGCCCGGACGCAGCGAGTCTTCCAACCCGACGTTCGAGCAACGGCGGCAACGCCAACCCATGAAATTGATTTTCCAGTTGCGATTTCATACGAAACCCGGCCAATCGCTTTGGCTGACCGGGGACCATGAAATTTTCGGACAAGGCAGGGCCGAACGGGCCATCCCGCTCCAGTATCTCAATCCGGAACTCTGGCAGGCCACGATCCATCTGCCCGGGGGAATGGCGCCAGACGCCCGGAGCAGCTACCATTACCTCCTGCGAAACGCCGACGGCTCGGTGGTCGAGGACTGGGACAACAAGCGGATCAACCCGGCCTCCTTCCGGCACGAGGAAGTGTTGGTGGTGGACGCCTGGAACCGCGCGGATTTTTTCGAGAACACATTTTACACCGAGCCGTTCCGGCACGTGCTGTTGAAGGCAAATCACACGGAGGTGCGAGTCTCCGCGCCAGAGCACCCCACGCATACGTTCAAGGTCAAGGCCCCGTTGCTCGCCAGGGGCCAGACCCTTTGCCTGCTGGGCGGGTCCGCTGCGCTGGGCCATTGGAGCACGGCGAACCCCCGGCTCCTGAACCGGATTGCCGGGGAAGATTTTCTCACCGCGGAACTGGACCTCAGCGGACAACCCTTCCCGCTCGCCTACAAATATGGCGTTTATGACGTGGAGAAAAAGGGGTTCGTTCGTTACGAAGACGGCTACAACCGGATCTTGTACGATGCCATCAGACCAGGCAAACACACAATGGTGAACGATGGATTTGTCCGGCTGCCGGCCAACACCTGGAAAGGCGCGGGCGTGGCGATTCCGGTGTTCAGCCTGCGGAGTGAAAACAGTTTTGGCGTTGGCGAATTTGCGGACCTCAAACTGCTGGCGGACTGGAGCAGCCAGGCCGGATTGAAATTGATTCAGATCCTGCCCATCAACGATACCACCGCCACCCACACCTGGACGGATTCCTATCCGTATGCAGCCATTTCGGCGTTCGCGTTGCACCCCATTTACCTCAATCTCAGCCGTGTGGCGACCGGCCGGAACAAGGCGCTGCTGAAAAGACTGGAGCCGGAACGGCAGCGCTTGAACGCGCTCGACGCGCTGGATTACGAGGCCGTGATGAAGGCCAAGCTCGATTTCATCAAACAAATTTTCCCGTCCGAAAAGGCAAAAACTTTTCAGCGCCCGGACTACCCCCAATTTTTCTCTGAGAACCGGCTCTGGCTGGTGCCTTACGCCGTGTTCTGTCATCTGCGCGACCGGTTTGGGACTTCGGACTTCAACCAGTGGCCGGCCTTTCGCAACTACCGGGCGGAAGAAGTTGCGGCGCTGGTGGCCGAAGATTCTCCGGCGGCGGATGACATCGCCCGGCACTATTTCATCCAGTATCACCTGCACCTGCAATTGCAGGAGGCGGTGGCGCATGCCCATGAACGCGGCATCATCCTGAAAGGCGACATTGCCATCGGCGTTTACCGCCACGGCGCCGACGTGTGGCAGCAACCCGAACTTTTTCACACGGACGTCCAGGCCGGCGCGCCGCCCGACGCCTTCGCGGTAAAGGGGCAAAACTGGGGGTTCCCGACCTACAACTGGCTGCGGATGAAGGAGGACGGTTTCGCGTGGTGGAAACGCCGTTTCGCGCAGATGAGCTGTTATTTCGACGCGTTTCGCATTGACCATATCCTTGGCTTTTTCCGCATCTGGAGCATCCCCGCCCACGCCGTCGAAGGCATCCTGGGATATTTCGTCCCGGCGATCCCGGTGGACGCGGACGAATTTGCCGCGGGCGGCATCGCGTTCGACCGCGACCGCTACACCCGGCCATTCATCACCGACGCGGTGCTGCGGGAAATTTTCGGCGACGAACCGGAAGCCGTCCGCCGCGAATTTTTGAATACGGACGAAAATGGCCGCCTGGCGTTAAGACCGGAATTCGCCACGCAGCGACAGGTGGAAAAATATTTTGCCGCGCGGGAACCGGACGCGCGCGACGCGAAAATCAAAGCCGGTTTGTTCGATTTGATCAGCAACGTCATCCTGTTCGAGGCTGAAGGTTCGCGGGGAAAATCGTTCCATTTCCGGTTCGCGATGGAGGACACTTCAACCTTCCAGGCCTTGGCTCCGCACACCCGGGCGCGACTCAAGGAGTTGTATGTGGATTATTTCTTCCGCCGCCAGGATGATTTCTGGATGCAGGAAGCGGCGCAAAAGCTGCCGGCGCTGAAGCGCGTGACGAACATGCTCATGTGCGGCGAAGACCTGGGGCTGGTGCCCGCCTGCGTGCCGGAACTGATGAAAGAACTGGGCTTGTTGAGCCTTGAAATCCAGCGCATGCCCAAGCAGCCCGGCCAGGAATTGTCGCGCCCGGCGGACGCGCCGTATTTGAGTGTCGTCACGCCGTCCACGCACGACATGAGCACCCTGCGCGACTGGTGGGAGGAAGACCGGGGGCTGACGCAGAAATTTTTCAATACCGAACTCGGCCAGCCAGGCGGGGCGCCGCGCCAGTGCGAGCCGGGGATCGTCCAGGCCATCATTCGCCAGCATCTGGCCGCGCCGGCCATGTGGAGCATTTTTCAGTTGCAGGATTTGCTGGGAATGGACGAAAAGCTGCGTCGGGCGGACCCGGCGGCCGAGCGCATCAACGTGCCCGCCAATCCCGTGCATTACTGGCGCTACCGGATGCACCTGATGCTGGAGGAATTGCAGCGGGCGGAAACGTTCAACACGAACCTGCGCGATTTGATCCGGCAAAACGGACGCTGAACCTCGTGCCGGAGTCGTTTACTTCAGCGTGGTCGTATGCTGCTGGCAAGGGCGTGCCGCAGGATGATGCTGCCGCCGCGGATTGGTTTCGCAAAGCGGCTGAACGCGGTTTCGGCGGCGCCCGGGACAACCTGGCCATTGCCTGTGCGCTGAGCAAGGGCGTGCCCAAGGACCCGATTGAAGCCTACAAATGGTTTGCGCTGGCCGCCACGCACGGCGACACCAACAACGGCGCCGACATCCACGCCACCAGGATCAAGAAAATGACTCCGGCGCAGATTGCCGAGGCCGAAAAGCGCGTCCACGACTTCGTGTCAAAGAGCTAGCCGGCAAGGTCTCCCGCTCACCGTCCGCGAACTTTCGTCAGATTCCAGAACCAGAACGCGGGAGGGGAAAATTGTGGGCAACGGAGATTTGCGATTGTTTCAACTGGGAAAAGACCAGCCCGAAAAATGAAAAACTCCGCCGGATTTATGGCCGGTGGAGTTTCGCTGTTTAATTTACTTCGGGTTGCTCCGATGGATTAACGCTGATGCCGACGCAAGAGAGTTATTCCGAACATGCCGAATGCCAGCAATGACAGGCTGGCGGGTTCGGGGACAGGTGTTGCCGTAATGTACTGGTTTCCTGCTCCCCACTGAGATTCGACATTTGCCTGTGTGAAATCCACTTGGTTTAACAAATTGACATCATCGGGAAAAATGAGTTGAAAGACCCCACCTCCCTCTATTCTGTTGACAGTGCCTCCATAGACAACCCAACCGCTGTTTATGAAGCCGTAATCAGCACCATTAAGAGTTTGTATCAGGAACTGGTTTGGCCCCAGTGCTGTCAACCCAAACCCCGGCGTCGTCGTCAAAGGCTCACTAGAATCGTCAGGAGGAGCATATGCTAAAGTCTCACCGGGATTTGCGTAGTTTAAAGAGAGGCTGGGTGTTTCAAGAATGCCGCTTCCCTGTGAAGGGAGTGTAAATTGAATGCCAGTCAGTGTAATGTTGTTAAAAGCACTGCCAGAAGCATAACCGAAGTTGCTGGCGACAACACCCGTTACTTGAACAAATAGAACATTCGGCTGTGCAGCAAGGGCGTAAAAGTTGAACGTGCAAGCCAATTGTAGCTCATAATCATTGGGCATATTGTTTGGACTGACTGGCTGCCCGTTCCAAGTACCTAGTCCATTCATGTTGTACAAACCATTCGCGTAGTAAGACCCAAGAAGGTCATAACTTTCAAAGGTTATTGCGTCCGATGGACTAGCCGGGTCCCCCAGCGTGGACACCGCCCCGCCTACGCCCGAATTAGGGGGAATTGAGGTGCCAACAGAACCGGCTTCATCCGCGTGGACGCTCAGCGGGAGTGTGAGACCAAGGAGAGTCAGAATGGTGATATTTAGTGATTTGGTTATTTTCATAGGGTTTAAGTGTTTCATTTTTTCTGAGCACACACGACTAGCCAATCGAAGTGTCATTTGTTGCAATTGTGTTGGGTTCAGACCCAAAGCCATCTGATTAATTACGACATTACGCCGACCTCATTTTCTGTCCAGAATAAGTTGTTCACATCACAACGGGTGCTCCTTGTTGCAAGTCAGATTGGCTGAAAGAGCCACCTCTCCACTGTGTTCATTAGCCGAATTGAGCGGGGAGTCGAATCACCGTCGGTGGACAATCTGGTGAAAATCGCCAAGGCGCTTGGTGTTCGTGTGCGGGACTTGGTTGGCGGGTTTTGATACGGGTCAAACCGAGTTACCCCCACATGTGAGGGACGGTTTGATTGATTTTATACGATTACGGCTATGGCCAAAACCAATTGCTAAAACTCTTGAAATGAAAAACTCCACCGGGTTTTATGGCCGGTGGGGTTTCGGTGTTTGAATATTCAGTTTCGTGTGGCAGTGGGTTCGGCTTAGTGGGCAGTTGTGTGAGACATAAAGGGCGGCTACTTGTCGTCCGGCAGTAAAAGAAAATCACAAAATACCCTCTTTCCAGATGTTAACTCCACGTAAGCCTTTCCAACTTCTTCATCTCCTTTCGAGTCCCTCAAAAACTTTAGACGCTCTGGAAGTGAGCACTTCCAAACGTGTTGGCCGCCATCCGGGTTCAATTCAATAGGCTTCTCTTCCCGCCCCCCGAAAAGGGTCAGTTCAGAAGAAACTAAAGTCTCCCGCATGATTTTCGTTACTTCTGCACTCCGCTCGGGTGACAATCCTTGGGGAATGGGTGCGTTTGTTTCTGCAAGGAAAGCGCCCACACGTCTAATGCTCACTGGCCTGCGTCCGACATTCACAGCAGAAATGGTTAGGACTACACGGAGTCTGTCCGTGTGCTCGATTGCGATATTCGCTTCAACTTTCAGCTTTGCACGGTCAAGGAACCATTGTCGTATGTTGTAACAAGACGCGAATGTGCCAGTGACCGCGCCCCACAGAGCCACCCACAGTTCAATTTTCATAACGACGTGACAATCCCGCAAACGTGGCCCCGCGACAACTACAATTGCACAGGAAGATTGGAATGGACGACAGGACGGAATGGCGTTTGAATTACCGATGTATAGGCAAAACCATGAAAACAAAAATTTGTCTTCTCGGAATCTTCGCACTCGTGACGCTGGCAATAGCTGCGCCGCACACTTGGATTTTGAAAACAGGCGAAACGGTTGCTGGCGATTATGTTTCTTCTGGCACGACCACGCTCGTCGTAAAAACCGGCGGCACAAATTGTTTCCTGAAAATCTCCAATCTTTCGACCAACGACCAAGCTTACGCCGCTGAAATACAGGCCAAGCAAAAGCAAGCGCAGTTGGACGCGGAAGCCAAACAAAAAGAGAGCGTAAAAAGTTCCATCATTGGAAAATGGCAAGGCCAATGGCGATGGGAATTTTTTAGTGACGGAAGCCTTGACGATGGTTCGCTGGTTTGTAATTACCGTTTTATTGACGCCGACCATATTCGAGTTGAACGCCCAAGCCACATGGGACTTAGCCCCGGACACAACAATTGGATGGGCAGCCAAGTGGAAGCGCCTAAGCCAATGACAATACCAGCCGAATCACAAATTTACAGTGTCTCCCTCTCAAACGAAGTATTGAGGCTGATTGGCTCATACGGGTCTGTATTGACGTTTAAGCGTCTAAATTAACCGCTCGAAACAAGATTTTATTCAATGAAAGCGGTAACTGATATCTTTGAAGGCAGGGAACGCCCGGTGAAATGGCAAACCATCCCGCACCCTGACGGAACCACCATTTGCTTTGAAAATTCCGGCCAAGTTTGCCTGCTCAGAGAAGAAACTATTGCCAGCTTCGCCGACACTGGACAGCCTTGCTTTGTTCGCCTGAAATTCGATTGGCCTTCGGCTCAATCGGGCGTTTCCAAAGAACATCAATTTGCATTCGTAACTTGGCACGGCGACGCTGGTGCTGCATACATGAAAGAAGTTGGCCCCCGGTGGCTTGAAGCGGTGAAGTTGGATAAGCCGCAGCCTTTTCACGGATACCTGCATCCCTACCGCGTGGACTTGTATGAGGGACCAAAGGCGCTCACAAATTTGAAGGAAAGATTTTATTTCACCTGCCTGCCCCTTGAAGTTGCTTCCTTCAAAGACGAGCAGTTGAAACTGGAATGGTTGGCAAAAAACTGCGTGGCTAATCTCTTGGAGCGTGAAGCTAAACAGCGTCACGCAAAGGCAAAGCAGTTGGAAGCGGAGCAATTGAAAGGAACGCCTGCCCATCTGCCCCACGAGGACACAGATGTTGACCATTATGAGAACTGGCGTCAGGCGGTGGTAAAACTTCTGTGCAAGAAGTGGCCGAATCTTTGTGCGGCGATGAAGGCTTTTGGCCCAGCCAATACGGGGCAGGACAAGCAGAAAGTTTTGTCCGCCTTCATTGCCGATTACAGAACCATTTTTGGAGAACCGCCAGACGTGAAAAAAGAGGACGCAGCAGAGCTTTGGAAAGATGACTACTATGTAGATTTGATGAATAAAGCTGTGAACGCAGGCGGTTTACCTGTGGACAAAATGCTTTGGCAACTGGCAATCGGATGGCTGGCAAAAGGCTACTACCGAATGAACGAAAAACAACTTGAAGAAGCGTTCAATCGAGATTGGGATTACCAGCCCGGTCAACACAAAGGCAACACCCTTGCCAAATATGCCCGCGATAGAATTGGACTTCTCTTTGCTCTGAAACGCGGACGCCCGGAAAAGCCAAACTCTCTCCCGCCCGGATAAATTCGGACAATTTTTCCGAACCGCGTCCGCATTTCAGACGCCCTACCCACATTCTGTAAAAGTGGACAGGTATGAAAACTGAATTGCAAAAAGTACCGCCGCGTGTGGATTCGTTATCTTTGCCGTTTTTGTTGGACAAATGTGAGCGTGACTTAAAACAAGAATCACGCCGAAATAAAAAATTGCGTTTTCGTAAATTCGATAAGCGTCACCTTGCAGAAAAGTGGATTCCACCTTGTTCAGCTTGAAAATTGCTACGAGTCGAACGGCGGGTATAGGCAATAAGGTGAAATTGAGCCGCTATTGTGCTCCGCCACGCCACCGCTGTCCCCAAATCGCAAATGTCAGTTTTTCTCGCCCAGTCCACGGTTGGCGAAACTGAGTATCGAAACCACCCGAACCGATTGACGATGTTTGATGGCCAAACGTCGCAATGCCGACACCGGAAGGAAACAAAGCGCGGCGGTTTGTTTGCTTGGTTGCTCATGGCAACAGCATCGCTTGGTAAAATTTATTCCCCGCAATGGGATTTTGGTCAATCCACAGATACGGACTTGACGTAAGAAGCACGGTTGCAACTGTTGTCCATGTGCTCAAATCCGGTGACGATTGGATTTGATAGGTGCGGCCAACGATGCCGGTAATAGTCACGCCCGCAAATGTGCCGATGCCAAGATTTGCGCCGGAAACAACTTGCGGCAGCGGATTGGATGAGATTTGCCGGATGCGCTCATTGCCAGCGTCAGTGACGAAAACCATGCCTTGCGAGAGACAAACGCCGTATGCCCCGCCAAACCGCGCAACATTAGTAAATCCGTTGACATAGCCGCCTTGTGTAAAAGTCCCTGCCATCGTAACCACCTTAGTTTGTGCGTTCATTTTTCGGACGGAAAGCCCGCAAGCGAGAATCAGGTTTCCTGAATCGTCAACACACATTTGATAAATGCCGTAAAATCCGGCATTTGTTCCAACACCGTCAACTTGGTATTGCTGTGAAATGCCAAAACCATTTCCCGCAATTGTGGTCACATTCTGGCTTTGGTCAATTTTGCGAATGAAATAACTTCCCGAATCCCAGACGTATATGTTGTTTGCTTGGTCACACGCCAGAGCAGTTGGCGTATTGAACGAAGTAAAAATTCCATTCCCATCCACGTGGCCTTGATTTCCTGAACCAGCAAAAACACTCAAAACGCCATTAGTGTTGTATTGGTAGATTTTATTTGGCACAAATGTATTGCCACAGGCAATGTAAATGTTCCCCAAAGAATCAGCGCATATTCCGACTAAACCAGCCGAATAAATCGGAAGAGGAATGTTTGTGACTATCGTATTGCCGGTTATTTCGGATAGCGTTATTGCCGAATTCATAGAGTTTGGCTGGCCGTCGGAAGCTGTCCAAATGTTATCGTTGCGGTCAATCGTCATGCCACCCAAATAATTTATGGACAAATTGAAATTCGTCGCAATGCTCGTGACAGTGGCATCCGGCGAGATTTTCCTGATTATAAAATTACCGGAATCCCAAACGAACAGATTGCTTTTTGAATCGGCGACCATGAAAGATGGATTATTGAACATCGTATTCACGCCCACTCCATTTACATACCCTGAAAGGCCGGAGCCAGCGAATGTCTGAACGTAATCACCGTTCGTGTCGTAGTTTTGCGCAAAAGCAACTGTGCAATTGAGCAAGAAAGTAAGCGTTAGGATTCTCATGCCTTTTTTGAGGTTCACATGATTAAAGCCACTCATTTCGTCCAAAGTCAAGTATGCGGATTAAGTATCGGGACCATCGAAACCCCAATCCAGACCGTCTTTTTCCCCATTTCCTTCAGGTCCTCGCCGTTGTTCTGGTTTTTGTTCTGGTTTGGACGGTGATTCAATCCATTTTCAGACGACGTAACCCAAGCTGATTGAAGAAGCGGGTTTTCCAAAACCATTGAGTTGGCGTCCGCATTTCCACCTTCGTTGCACTATGGCGGACAAGGCGAGTCAAAGATGGCGTCTCAGAAAAGCGCGGCCAGAGCCACTTTTCAGATAACGCTCAAAAGCCAACGCACGTTCTCTGTTTTTGAAAGCCGTCGCGGAGCGAATGTGCCAAGGAGTAAACTTCGAGGTATGTGGAACCCTGCCGGAGTTGTGCTCCTTCAGACGTTGCTTCAGGTCCTGCGTTTGACCCGTGTAAATCTGCTTGGGATTCGAGAGCGACTCCAGCGTGTAAACGTAGTGATAGCCATCCATTGGACCCTCTATTCTCGAAGGCTGGCCTGCCAGCCGTAGCTTGGAGCGCCGGTTGTTCGGACGCTCGCGCCCGCCTTCGCGCTGTGCGCTACGGCGCGCAGACTTCACCCTCCGCGTTGCTCCGAGCGAAGGCTGGTACGCGAGGCGGGGGTCGAACCCACAACCTTCGGCTCCGGAGGCCGACGCTCTATCCAATTGAGCTACTCGCGCAGGGCAAACCCACAATACACATCCGCGCGCCTTTGCTCAAATGGAATCTGCAAATTGCAGCGGCATATGTGAGCGTCGCCGTTTGCCTGGGGGTCACAGACCGCCGCTGCAAAACACCCACTGCCTTTGCGCACAAAAACAAAAAGGGACGGCGCGAGGCCGTCCCGATATCAAATCAACTATGTCACCCTACAGATTATTGTTTCGGCGGAGCAACGGGTGCATTCGTGCTCCCGGCTTTTTCGTTGCCCGGAGGCGGGCCGTTGGGACGGAGCCGGCGTGGTCCCATGGGAGATGTTTTTTGCCACTTATCAAATTGCTCCGGCGTAAGGACGACTTTCATCTGCTGGGCCATTTCTTCCGCGACAATCTTGCGTTTGGCTTGCCGGTCTTCCGGCGACAGGCTGGTGTCTTTGTTGATATCGACCATTTTCTGCCTTCGCGTGTCCTCGATGGATTGCACTTTCGTTTTCTGGTCGGCGGTCAGGTTGAGTTGTTCCGCCATGCGCTCAAAACCGCCGCCGGGTGGCCGGCCGGCCGGTGGAGCGCCAGCGGGCGGAGTGGAAGGCGGCAGGTTGGTGTCACCCGCGCGCAAGGCCGGACTCCACACCAGCAAACTGCCCGCGGCCAATGCCGCGATTAACATTGTTTTATTTGCTTTCATAATTCTTTGTCGTGGTTGTTTTTCAATTTCGCCGCGCCATGATGACGCGGTTCACTGCCTGTTAGACGCCCATCATAACAAGAGGTTACAACCCGCGCAATACTTTCGTCGCCGCGCCGACCGTCTTTTCCATGTCCGCTGTCGTGTGCGCCGTGGAAATAAAACCCGCCTCGAATTGCGACGGCGCCAGATAAATTCCTTCGGCCAACATCCCGTGAAAAAATTTTGAAAACCGTGCACGGTCGCTCCTCATCGCGTCGGCGAGGTTCCAGACCGGCTGGCCGGTGAAATAGGCACAGAACATTGAGCCGCAGCGATTGAACGTCACGGGCACGTCCGTCGATTTTGCGGCCTCCTTCATCCCGGCTTCGAGCTGGGCTCCGAGTTGTTCAAGCCGCGCGTAAACGTTCGTTTTCTTCGTAGCTGCGGATATCAATCCGCTCTGATCAATTTTGGATTTCGCATCCTGGTTTTTGATTTTTTTAGAATGAGCCGCCTCACGTCGGCTGCTACTTAACTCCTCCAACGCCGCAATGCCCGCCGCCATCGCCAGCGGATTGCCGCTCAACGTGCCGGCCTGGTAAACCGGCCCCAGCGGCGCAAGCAAATCCATGATGTCCGCCCGCCCGCCAAACGCGCCGACGGGCAGCCCGCCCCCGATGATTTTACCGAGCGTGGTCAAATCCGGCTGGATGCCGAACCGCTCCTGCGCGCCGCCGGGCGCGAGCCGGAAGCCGGTCATCACCTCGTCGAAAATCAGCAACGCACCGTTCGCCCTCGTGACTTCGCTTAAAAATTCCAGGTAGCCCGGTTTCGGCAGATACAATCCGGCATTGCCCGGCACCGGCTCGACGATGATGCCGGCGATTGCATTTTTGTTCGCGGCGAACGCGGCCTTGACGGCGTCCGCGTCGTTGAACGGCAGAACGATTGTGTGCTGCGTGAACGCGGCCGGCACGCCGGCGCTGTCGGGATAGCCGAACGTGAGCGCGCCCGAACCGGCCTTGACCAGCAGTGAATCCGCGTGGCCGTGATAGCACCCGTCGAACTTGATGATTTTGTCGCGCTTCGTGAAGCCACGCGCCAGACGAATTGCCGACATGCACGCTTCCGTGCCCGAATTGCACAGGCGCACCTTTTGCACGCTGGGCACCAATTCGCAGATGAGTTTCGCCATCGTCACTTCGAACGGGTTGGGGATGCCAAAACTCGTGCCGTGATTGGCGGCGGCCTTGACGGCAGAAATGATTTTGGGATGCGCGTGGCCGAGGATGGCCGGCCCCCAGGTGAGGACGTAATCAATCAACTCATTGCCATCCACGTCCCAAACGCGCGCGCCTTTGGCATGGTTGACGAAGAACGGCTGGCCGCCGACGGCGCGGAACGCGCGCACGGGCGAATTGACGCCGCCGGGAATGTATTTCAACGCCTCGGCGAAAAGTTTTTCAGATTCAGCGCGCACAGTATTATTTTCGAAAAAACGTCTCCTGCAACGAACCTTTGTCAGTGCGGATGACCGCACCCGGGCTGATGTTATGCCGCGCGAACCAGCCGTCATTCACTTCCAGTACGTAGAGGATGTTGTCGTTGGTGGCGACGACAGGCACGTTGTCGTTCTTTTCCAGATGATGAATCTCCTCGATGACGCCATCCGGGCCGAGGTAGGCGGCGGATAGCGACACAGGACAATTCGTCATCCAAAACCCATCCGGTGCGCGCATCGCCTGCGGAAGAATAAACAACATCGCGCTTTCATCGGTGACGTTGGTGCGGAACATCATGCCGATCTGCTGCTCGCGAGGAGTGAGTGCTAGTTCGACGTCCAGCGTCTCCGCGCCGAGATACATTTTCATTGTCGGCAATTTCGGCTGCGCTTGTTTGGGCAGCAGGTCGTCAGCGGACGGCACCGGCGTCACGTCAGCGGACTTTTGGCAACCCGCCCAAAACGCCACGGCCAGCAGCAGTGCGATAAATTTTCCAGGTTTCACGCCGTCAGCTTGCAGAAAGCCGCCGCCCTTTTCAATCAAACGTTGCAACCGGCGAAAGCCATCGGTTGGCCGGACAACCGCACTTGCGCGGACGCCAGCCAGCCACTAATGTCCCTTTGGTTGCGCCCGTAGCTCAGTTG
>DLMG01000193.1:14066-14266 GCA_002479245.1 Verrucomicrobia subdivision 3 bacterium UBA7542
GCGTCATCCGCCAAAATCCAGTTTTTGCTTAAAAAGAGCATGTAGTATCCAAAATGCAGTATACAAATATAGAGCACCTGCCTTGTGGCATTGTGCTTTATCTCTGAGACAGTATACAAAAAATGCACCTGCTTGCTGAATTATGCTCTGACATCAAACTTTGATTGCCCTGAAAATTCCCCGTTCGCGTTCACGTGTTT
>DLMG01000193.1:14444-14576 GCA_002479245.1 Verrucomicrobia subdivision 3 bacterium UBA7542
CACCAGGACAAATCACGCGCGAATGGGCGTTACTGGTTGTTGATCAACTGGCCCGCGAGATTGGCTTGCCAGTGTTTTACAACCCACTCTGGATTAACGCTTGAAGGGCGCTGTGCAGCCTATCCTCATATT
>DLMG01000012.1 GCA_002479245.1 Verrucomicrobia subdivision 3 bacterium UBA7542
CGCGCGCCGAGCAAAAGTTTTGCGCCTTCCACGCCGAACGCCCGTGCCGCCGCCGCGCCAAATCCACTCGATGCGCCGGTGATTAAAACCCATTTGTCTTTCAACAGCATTTTCATGGTTTGATGAATTTATTCGGCAGTTTTCAATGATTTAGGTGTAAAAACAGAATAATTGTCGGGGCTGGCCTGCCATCCGTAGCCCGGAACTTGTGGCGGAGAGTCCTCCTCCGCCAAGGCTAAGGAGGACACCATCCTACGCCCGAAACCTCCAAACGTCGGTTCCGGGCGTAGGATGGTGGAGCCGACAGGAATCGAACCTGCGACCTTCTCATTGCGAACGAGACGCTCTGCCAACTGAGCTACGACCCCATCCACGTCAGCCGCAAATAATTTTGCCAGAAAAAACGCCGTGCTGCAACCGTTAAGTAAATGTGCGAATGGCTGTACGTTTGGAGTTCCGCGTTTACGCGGTCCTTGTGGCACATGAAGTCCGCGCCGCGTAAACGCGGAACTCCAAACCGATCCGTGCCCGGCCTGCAATGCGATTCGGAATTGGCAATTCCTGTCGGCCCTGCTATTTTCCGGGCGCATGTCCGACACGGCTGTTGTGGCCCAAACGCCCTCGAAGGCACAAGTGTTTCTCCGCCGGTTGATCACCACGGTGATTCTCTGGACGGTGATTCTTGCGGCTTTGTTTTCCGAAAACCGCCTCGTTGCCAACGGCGGGTTTGTTCTCATCATGATATTTCTCGCGACAGCCGGGCTTGCGGAATTTTACGGACTCGTTGAAAGGCGCAATCTTGTCTGCTTCAAGTGGTGTGGTCTGCTCGGGGGTGTGTTGCTCATGGTGGGCACGTTTTTGCATTTGACCGGACATCTCGGCATTTACAACTCGCCGTCGCGCGCGAACGATTTTGAAACGGGTTTCCTCATTCTGTTCGTGCTCGGTTTGTGCGTGCGGCAATTCGTTTCGCGCAGCAACACCGCGGGCATTCTGGCCATCTCCACGACCTTGTTTGGCCTGATGTATGTGCCGTGGCTGTTGAACTTCATCCAGAAAATCAATTTCTTTCCCGGCGTGGACGGCCGGTTCTACGTCCTTTACTTCGTCCTCGTGACGAAATTCAGCGACACTGGCGCGTATGCCGTCGGCTCGCTCATTGGCCGGCATAAAATGATTCCACGCATCAGCCCCGGCAAAACGTGGGAGGGCTTTGGCGGCGCAATTTTTCTTTCGACCGTGACGAGCCTCGTCTTTGCGCATTTTTTTGGCGATAAAATGGCGGGCATGAACTGGCGGCACGCGATGGTGCTGGGTGTTTTGCTGGGTTTGACGGCGGTCATCGGTGACTTGATTGAATCGCTCTTCAAGCGCGAAGCGGGCGTCAAAGATTCCGGCGGACTGTTTCCCGGCATCGGCGGCATCCTCGACTTGCTGGACAGTTTGCTGTTCAATGCGCCCATCATGTATCTCTATTTGCGGCATATTCTCACGCATACATGAGAAACGAACGCAGCGAAATTCTGAGGCGCCCTGAAACCGGGGGGTTGGAGTGTTGGAGTGTTGGAGTGTTGAATTCCAGTGCTCCATTACTCCAGTACTCCATCTCTCCATTCCGCCGATGAAAAATGTAGTTTTACTCGGTTCGACCGGCTCCATCGGCACCAGCAGTGTCAAAGTGGCCGAGGATTTGCCGGACCGCATCCGGCTGGTCGGCCTGGCCGCCGGAAACAATGCCGAACTGTTGCTCAAACAGGCGCGCAAACACCGGCCTGAGGCCATTTCAATCAACAACCCCGAAAAGGCCGGCGACTTGGGAAAATTCTTCGGAGCGGCGACGCAGATTTATTCGGGCGATGAAGGCTTGATCAAACTCGCCACGCTGCCGGCGGCGGACATCGTGCTCATTGCCATCGTCGGCACGGCGGGATTGAAGCCCGCACTTGCCGCGATTCGTGCGGGCAAGGACATCGCCATCGCGTCGAAGGAAATTCTGGTGATGGCCGGCGAAATCGTGATGAGCGAGGCGCGCAAACACGGCGTTCGCGTGCTCGCCGTGGACAGCGAACATTCGGCGATTTTTCAGTGTCTTGATGGCAAGCCGTCCAGTTCCGTCCGCAAACTCTGGCTGACGGCGTCCGGCGGACCGTTTCGCACCACGCCGAAGGAGGAATTTCCCGGCATCACCGTTGAGCGTGCGCTCAAACATCCGTCGTGGGTCATGGGCAAAAAAATCACCATTGATTCAGCGACGTTATTCAACAAGGGACTGGAAATGATTGAAGCGCGCTGGCTGTTTGACATCGGCATGGAACGTGTGGGCGTGCTGGTGCATCCGCAAAGCATCGTTCACTCATTGGTGGAATTTGTGGATGGAGCGTTGCTCGCGCAGCTTTCCACGCCGGACATGTGCCTGCCGATTCAATATGCGTTGACCTACCCCGACCGTGTGCCGAGTGAGCGGGTGCAGACCAATTTTACCAGACTCGGCAGCCTGACGTTTGAGGAACCGGATGTGGAACGTTTTCCGGCGCTGAAACTCGCGCGGCGGGCAGGGGAGGTGGGCGGCACATTGCCGGCGGTGTTGAACGCGGCGAACGAAGTGGCGGTGGCGGCGTTCTTGAACCGCAAAATCAATTTTCCGCAAATCACGGAAATCGTGCGTCGTACGATGAATGCGCACAAAGTTGTGTTGCATCCGACCCTGGAACAAATTTTGGAGGCTGACGCCTGGGCGCGGCGCGAGGCGGCGAAATAAACGGCTCCTTCCCTCAACGATTTGAAGCTTCGGTTGTGCAGCCGATCCTGATGTTAGGCGGCATTAACGTCGAAACCATAATCTCATGGTGACTGACTCTGTCGGCCTGCCATCGCATTTGTGCTAATCGTAACGCTTACTGAAGGCGCGGAGTTTTCGCCCTGAATCTGGGTGCTGTGGCGACGAATCTTGGAGCTCTGAATGGGTGGGAGCAGTAAGCCTGCTGCCAACACCAAACCGATGAAGGCTCCGAGAATGAACATATGTTTGCGACTCATATGATTCCTTTGACAGTGCGGTCCATAAATACTCACACGCAATGCCGGCTAACGACTACTCAAGAGGGCGTCTATATTGCATGACGACTTTTCTATATTGCCGTCGCCGGGTCAAGCCTGCGGGAACACAAAAAAACCATCAACCCCGTAAAGGGGCGTGGCCCCCACGGGGCTTTACGCTCCTCAACCCTCAACCGCACAAATGAACACACCGCATCCCTATGACCTGGTCATCGGCCTGGATCGCTCCGACAAAAAGGCCGACCTGCACCTCATCACCACCGCCACCGGCCAGCGCCGGTCCCAAACCATTGACACCACTCCCGAAGCACTCTGGGACTGGCTGCGGCCCGACTGAGTCCGAATAGGTGTTTAGCCGGATGCCCAGCGTCCGAGCTGCCAACTGAAATTAAGTCGGCCTGCCCGCCGTAGCCTTGGGCGAAGGCGGGAGTTCCACTTCTGAGGTCGCGAAAACGGAAAGAAAAATCTTTCCGCAAGGGAATGCTTTTTTCTATTGACCGTCCGGGCTTAATAGGTGTTAGGCGGCATTTGGTCATCCTTCAAACCCAACTCCTGTGCTGAATGCTTTTCCTTCAGTATCTCCCAGAACTCTTGGATCTCTTTGACTGAGTAGCCTACTTGTGAAAACACAGATTCGTTCCGATTTGGCCAGGAGTGGAGCCAATCCAGCAGAGGCCAAACTTGGAAACCGCTGGCGATGCCCTCTTTGAAGTAACATATCACGGCCTCACGGGTCGCCCGAAAATTACCGCGAGCCTTTCGCAATTGACGCAGCGTCTGGGCAAGAAACTCAATCGGGACGTCTGTCGTTCCGGCCAGTTTGTCTGCCATCTCTGGCGAAAGGAACAACAACGTGGCGGGTAGCTCAGCGCCGCAGAACGCACAAACGTAATTTCTACGGTCGTAGATGATGCCGTTACATTTTGGGCAACGATAGCTCATAGGGCTAGATGCCGCCTAACGAGAGAACTGAGCGATGCGGGCGGCCCAGCGCGTCCGCATTGGCCACCAGCGTGGCCCGCCCGCCTTCGATCCAGTGATTTTGTTCGGCTCGCGTGTCATACAGATCCCAATTCCGCCGTGCACTTGGGTTCAAGGTTGGTCACTGATCTTCAGATACAACTGCTCGCGGCCGTAGTAGCCGCTGTTGTAGAAAAGGGCGGCGCGACCATCGGGCAAGAGGTGAATGAACTGTCGCCATAGGTTGTAGCCCTCGCCAGCGTCGAGCGCGGCCTTCGGGATGTCTTTAACCCATTCAATCGGCTCCGGCGCGAAATGCCATCCCTGCACCGGCCATTCCTCATCGCACCACGCAAAGCCGCCCAGGCTCGGCGGCGGCTCTTCGGTCCAGACGGCTTTCTGGCCAGGATCCGGCGCGGTGGGCGACGCGTTGACCACTGCCACCCATTTGTGTTGACGACCGCGCAGGAGTTGGAGGCCGCCAACCCAACCCGAAGCCCAGTGCCCCACCTGCTGGCAAGGCTCGAGGACCACGCCTCGTTTGGTTGCGACTGTCTCGCCCAGCTTTTGTGTCGCGACCGCCTGTGCCGAGCCAAACGGGCTGATCTTCCGCTGTTGCGCTTTGCGCGGATAGCCCATGTAGAAATACAGAAACTCCTTGCGTTCCGGAAAATAGTAGCCGGTGACCGCATCTGTGTGCTTGGCGTCGAATTCGTCCTCCGCGCCAGGCGGAATAATCGGTTGAGGCTCGAACGTCCACGGGCCGGCGAGCTTTTTCGCCCACGCGCGCTGGACTTGTTTGTGCCCGTCCTTAAAGCTTACCACGAGCAGCCAATAGCGCCCGTCAACCTTCGCGGCCTGATTCGGATGGTCTGGGTCCATCACGATGAAGGGCTTGTGGAATCCGCCCACCGCCTCCGGGTTGGTCACCGGCAGGGGACCTTCTAACTTCCATTGTCCCGGTCCGAGATTCTCGCGATTCGTGCAGATGGCCTGGGCGTGTCCCCAAGGATCGCAGAACAGTACCATTCGCCAGCCTTGGATCGCTTCATCCCAGACAATGCACGGGTCGCCGCTCACGCCCTGGTCGCTACGCTGCCGTTGCAGCACCACGCCCCGCCGAGTCCACGAACTCGGGATCGCGAAGCCGCCGCGCAGTTTCGAGTTGGCCGCGGGTTTTGGGGAAACCTCCTGCGCGTGGGCCGCGCTCGTCACGACGCTGGCCCCGCAAAGAAGGGGAAGGATCAACAACAGTGGTCTCATATGCTCATGGTCCAGGCTTGTGCCGAACGTCCAGAGTTCAGGCACGCGGGGCTGATGACGTCCTCCGCGAAAGCGGAACCCCGAAGGCTTTCGGGGCTGGCCGGCTGTACGCCATCCCGTTGCCTGCTCGCGATGCTGTTTATCGGAGTTGCCTGCAGCGATTTGTTCGGCGTTTTCATTTGCTGCCACGATTGAAACTCTGGCCGCGAAATGGTAGCATGATCTCATGGAATACGACAAAGACAAAGTCGACGAGATGGTGCTCGCACTTCTCTTCCTGACAATCCATGACAACGGACGTGCATGGAAAGGACACGACTGGGATGCGATGAACCGGCTGCACAACAAGGGAATGATCCTCGATCCGGTGGGCAAGGCCAAATCGGTCGTGCTCACCGAACAAGGTGAGAAACGGTGCGAGGAACTCTTCCGTAAACATTTTTGTTCTTCCCTCTGAAGGCCGAAACCTCGGACGGCCCCCTCACGCCGAACGTCCAGAGCTCAGGCACGCGGGACCGATGACGTAGTCCGCGAAAGCGGAACCCCGAAGGCTTTCGGGGCTGGACGGCTGTACGCCATCCCGCCGCCTGCTCGCGATGCTGTTTATCGGAGTTGCCTGCAGCGATTTGTTCGGCCAACGGATTGTCATGGCTACTTGTGCTGTAATTGGGAAACCGCCTGTGGTGTCGCTCCGCCGGTTGGCTTCGCCTGCCCACTGGTACTAATCAGTGCCGCACCAATCATGCTTAGTATCACTCCTGCCCAGCGAAGTGAAGAAACGTGCTCGTGTAGAAAAATAGCCCCAGCGACCGTAGCGACCACAAAACCGAGGCCCGTAAGAGGCCATAGAAAGCTGATGTCCGCCTGAGTCATCAGAACTAGCAGGCAGGCAAAGAAAACAGCCTGGCAAAAGACGCCCAATAAAATCTGGCCATTTGTGGCTGCGGTTTTCACAACGCTAAGCGCCTTGGAGACCGTGAGCGGTCTGACCTCGGGCACAGTCATCATGCCCTTCTTAAGGAACACAAGGCCCGTTGACTCAAACATGATCCCGATAACGAACAGAAGAATCCACTTAGTCATAACAAAATGCACTGAATGTCAGTTGCCGAATGTCCAGAACTCAGCCACGCCGGGGCTGTGATGTCAACCGCGAAAGCGGAACCCCGTAGAACGGGGCAGGCTGCCACGCCATCCCGTGTTGCCAACGATTTGTTAGGCAGCATTCTAGTCATTGTTGACATCATGTCACCATCTACGGTCAATCTCGACAACGCCATTCATAGGATCCCCAGTATAATCAGTTGTCCCGTTACTCCAATTGACCCAGCTTGGATTTGTGAAAGCAAATAAATCCATAATAGCAACGTATGGTTGTGATCCATCAGTGTTATTTGGTGGCTGTCCACCTCCGAACCAGTCTGTATATCTCACTGGGTTTCTCGTGACCCAAATAAACCGATTACTCGACCCCACTTCATGTAAGCCAATCCACAAGCCATGCCTCTGACCGCCGTAAAAGGTAAAGAAATCACTAACAAAATCTTCCTCCGCTTGATTCCTAATGGTGGCAAGATGACCTCCGAGAGCGACGGCCTCTGCTTCAGAGTCGGTCCAATTCCCTTGGCTAAGCAGAAGGTAGGTATGTCCATTCTTCGGGTTAATTATTGCCGGACTTAATGGTCTTACCGGACCTACCGGAGGCGTAATAACTTGTGCAAACACATGGCTGGTGAATGCGAACATCATGATAATTGCGATTGTTTTCATAAATCTATTTTGCTGCCTAACGTCCAGAGCTCAGGCACGCGGGACCAAATGACGTGAACCCCGTAAAGGTGCGTGGCCCCACGGGGCTATACGCTCGCGAAGCGGAACTGGCCTGTCCGCCATAGCCTCGGCGACGGCGGAAGCGGCCATCCCGCCGCCTGCTCGCGATGCTGTTTATCGGAGTTGCCTGCAGCGATTTGTTAGCCTTCTCAATCATAATCCAGCGACTGCCGCAAAGGGGTCCCACGAACTATCTTCGTGCCACTCATACTCCGCTCGGCTCGCAATCTGTAAACTTGTCTCCCTGCCGCACAGCTTGGCGATCACGGCCAGCGCCATGTCTATTCCAGCGCTGACCCCCGACGACGTAAAATATTTGTCGTCCTGCACCCACCGGGCCTTCACGATCCACTCCACCTTTGGCGCATAAGTCTTCACCTGCTGAAATACTCTCTTGTTCGATGTCGCTTTGCGCCCGTCGAGCAATCCTGTCCTTGCCAGTAAAAAGCTTCCAGTGCGGACGGTCGCAACCACCCGCGATGCCTCCACCAGTCGCTTCAGTTCGGCGAGGAATTGCGGGTTAGCCATTTCTTTCCGAGTCCCTATCCCTCCCGGAATGAGCAGCACGTCGAACCCGCCGGAATCCGCCATCGTAGCCTCAGCCATTCCGCATGGACCACTACTGCTTTTGACTGCGCCCGTCTTCTCTGCCACGACTGTAATCTTAGCTGCACCCTCCAAAAGACCGAACATTTCGAGCGGCCCGAAGAAATCAAGAAGCTCGAAACCCTCGAAAAGAACCGCACCCACATGAATTGGTGATGAGGTGTTCATATGTGAAGGCTAACGTCCAGAGCTCAGGCACGCGGGGTTGATGACGTCCTCCGCGATAGCGGAACCCCGTAGAACGGGGCAGGCTGCCACGCCATCCCGTTGCCTGCTCGCGATGCTGTTTATCGGAGTTGCCTGCAGCGACTTGTTGAACTGAGCCGCT